>NZ_JBEAFR010000050.1:0-59920 GCF_040062315.1 Klebsiella sp. GW_Kp181 | reverse complement strand
AAAAACCCAGCCATAGGCTGGGTTCTCTGAATAGTGGTGCCCGGACTCGGAATCGTAGTTTTTATTAAATATATGAAAAAAATGTAAAATAATCATAATGACCTTAAAAATACCAACAAATGTACCATCAATTTATAAGCATGATTGCAAATAAAGTCAATTATATTCAATTGGTTATGACAACATACTCTGCCAAACCTCACTGAACAATCGTCAAGTCTGGACTGATTGCTCCTCTGCTTTTCCCTGCTCTATTCAATAGATTACCGTCATCAAATCCGATATGTTTACTCATAACATATCAAAGCGATAAGTAAAGCCAGAAGGATAGATGCCACATGACCAAAGCGGAGATCGCCAGCGCTGTTAATGAATGGTTCAACATTGAGAACTACAGCGTCCTGCAAAATTTGACAGTGGAACAGCTTTTCCAAGAGATAGAGAACAGGATTGTCGCCTATCGTATGGAACAAAATCGGGCTGAGTTGTCTCCCGAAAACCTTAGTAGGCATCAGAAATATTACGAAGAGTTGATTGAAGGTAAAGTCGTCTTTGGTGATGTTTTCGGTGGACCAGAGAAAAGACTATCTTCCAGCTATGCCATCAAGCCTGTAACACACCAAGGGCTATGGGAGGTGGCGGGTTATGTTGCTGCTTTCGATAAATACGTAAACCCGGAGGGAAAACCCCTGCCTCATATGGAAGTCTCGCACTATCTGAAGGAAGCCGAGGTAAACAACGAAGGGCTGATGCTGGTTCAAATTAATCTGGCAGAAACATCACCCGAAGAAATCATCAATCACCTGAAAGTCATGGTTCCTGAGTGGAAACAGCAGCTACAGGCTCCTGAGCCTCCAGCGAGAGATTTTCGCTTTGGGGTCAGCAACCTTAAAAAAATACTCGATTACAACATTATCCCCATCATGGACCTGCTGTACTGGGCGCAGGATGAAGAGGTCAGGATTGGTATGCCACAACTGACCAGCTTTTTATACCCTGATGAGTTTAAAGACGGTATCCGTGATGTAGATAAGGTGAAGTCAACAGATCATCCTCTGGCAGTTAAGTATCTGACAAACCTTGCTCACTATCGCTCTTTTGTCGATTTTACATATAGATACGACGACAGAAGACACTGGAATATTCAGGATCTAATCAGAGCGGAACTTGGTAAGGATGAGCAATCCGATCAGGACTGATCTTCCAAAAGGCGGTGTTTTGCGCAATGTAAATATCGCCTATATTCACTAAGGCTGAACATACCCTATTTTTCCCACTCCAAAAATCTGCGTAAAAAGCTTATCCCTGAACGTCCCTCCTAAATCACAAGAAAAATCCATACAATTATCTCATCGAACAACACACCATAAAACGAAATATCATAGGTATTACGGGAAAAATAATGGAGGTAAATATGATTCAAACCAATAAAGAAAAACACCCGAAACTTATCCGGTTGCCGGAAGTAATAAGAAAAACTGGATTTGGCAGGACATGGATTTATGAGCTTATAAAGGCTGGAAGATTTCCAAAGCAAGTAAAGATAAGTGAAAGGTCTATTGCTTTTATTGAAAGTGAGATTGATGAGTGGATTGAAAAAATGATTGCGAAATCTCGCTGTGTATCTGAATTTAAACATTTTAAATAAAAGGAGAATATATGAAAAGTAAAAACGTACTGCCTTTTGTGGTGACTGTTACGAATGATGAGACAGAAGTATTTATGGAAATGGCGATCAATAACTTTAGAAAACATCTTCAGGCCATGATTGATTGTATGGGAAATGATTATGAGCGTCACTTTAAAGACAGGCGCTATATTGAAGAAGTGATTGCTAAAGTGATCGAACGAACAAAACAGGAGTTTGCTGAATCAATGAAAGATAATAAAGGAAAAGAATATTACCTGTTCTTAGATGAGGTTCGAAGGAATCTGAGAGTTATTTATTTGGCGTATCGTAAAAACTATTAATAGGAGATAAATATGGACGAAAAAAGTTTAGATTGGAATGAAATACCAGTAAAAATAACCGCGAGTAATCCTGAGACAGCAAACTTTACTACTGATGTTATAAATACCTATAACGAGTTAATACATTACTTATACTTTAATCTAAGTGAAGATGTATTTCTGAAGAAATTGATGGATGGGTTTTACAGGGAGATATTCATAATGGATGTTATTAATCTCAAGCTACATGAATGGCTTGAAAGTTCTGTAGAGATAAAGATTAAATACATATCAGTCCCAGAGGTTAAAACTATACTAAGTAGCTATCATGAGTTTTTGATTAAATGCTTTAATGGTGATGATTATGTTCGTTATTACAAAAAAGTAGAAATCAGCGCAAATAAACAGTCTGTGATGTAAAATAAGAGGTGATGAGATGAGTGAAAAACTGATAAAAGAATCAAGAAAAGTATTCCTGCACCTTGCTGAGTTATTTTATGAAATGAGAATAAATACGCTGAAGGAAACACGGCCTAATGAAGCAGAGATGTTAATGGCAGATGATGCCTTCATGGAAGGTATTTATAAAGAGTGCATTAAAAATGCAAGTGCTACTTTTAAAAAAGCAGCCAGAGCTGAGTATTATGAGCAAGGGCATTCAGTAAAAATGGTTGATAAGGAGGTGGTATTGATAACACTGCGTGTTAATCATAAAAGAAGATGAGCATATAAGTTTCAAAAATATAGTCCTGTTTAGCCCCACATATGGGGCTGGAAATAATAAACCAATAAATATCATTTTAAAATGAGGAATCATTATGTCTAAAAATATTGAAATTAAAAATACATCTACTGAGCTGTTCTATGATCTGGCAAAGCGTTCTTTCGAAGCAAGCTGGAAAACAATGCAAAATATGTGTAGTGACAGCATTTCGCACCTTGTTGATGACGCTGATTTTATGAGCGCATTTATACGACTCACTATTAATCATATTTGTCATAACTTTGAGAAGTTTACTACACAAGAAGGAAATCAAGGAAACCTTACAGAGGTCAACTTTGAAGAGGTTGCAGAACGGCTTGTGCGTAATGCTTGGGTGTTTTGTTAATACTAACTGTTTTTTTATTGAATACTAAAAATCAAAAAAGAGGATATAGATGAAGAAAGATAATCTGAGTAAAAAAGATGAAACAATGATATTCGCCATTTCAGCAACGCTAATGTTGTATGTGGACAGGATATACAGCATGGCAAGTGTAAACAAAGATGATGCAGTGATTTATGTAAATGATGAAGATGTTGTTGAGTTTGCACTACGAATTCACATGAAGGAAGTATTAACTGAGTTTGAGTATTACAAGTCTGCTTATGGTACAGGAAAGGAAAAGTATGAATATATAAATATAACAGAGCTATTAAAAAGGGTGATGTTTTTTCATGATTTATATGTCAAGGATATGTTGATAAGAAATATAGAGTCGGGACGATCTTTTGATGATTATAGTGTGTTGGACTGGGATGTGGACATAAATAGATAATATCAGTAATGTTATTCAGAGGGATACATGAGTATATCTAAAATGTGTTACCGGGATGGATTCCGGTAATACGTGCTCTGACTATGTGAGGTGAAACTAGTTTCTGATGAAGTGACCTATTAGCGAATAAGCAAGTGAATTTTCGGAACACACTTAAAAGTTAATAGCCAGTTGATAAATTTTTTTAATATTAAAAACCACTTGCATCGAAATTTTTGAAACCTATTTTCGATTTTTAACTTAATTGACATATTAATGAACAATGTTATATGTAAATAATAAAGTCTGATAAAAAATAAATGAGGTTCATATAAAAAAGACTTACTCTTTTTAGTAGAAGACTGAAGGGCGCTTATGAGAGGTTTTCAATTAGTAACTATATAAGAAAGGAGGTTTCAATGAAAAAAAGAACAGTAAGATTCTTGTCATCACTCAAAGATAATAAATTATATCGATACTTTGATGAACACTTTAACGTTATTACATGCATTAGTGTCATATTTGTCATTGTATGGAACATCTACTTTTATGCTTAAAACCTCCCTTGAGGGAGGTAGACTATTATTTAATAGAGTTATACTGAACATCACTGACTGGGTTTTTACTCTTGGAATAATCTACTACAGAAATACCAACCAGAATAAAGTAAATGACTCCAGCAACAATAAGAAAGAAAACTAGTGGTTTTTTGAGAGCATCATTTTCACCTTTTCTGTTTGGGTGCTTTTTGTTCCAACCCCATAGGATTAAATTTACTACTATGAAAAACAGAAAAAAAATTGCAGATTTTGGGTGATCTGAATAGATTATATCGAATAGGTCAGTCATATCTTTCTCATATTCGTATCGTAAGAATTAAAGTGAAAAGCATAGCCGACAATATTACATTGGCGGCTTTTAATAAAAAATGTAATGAGATTAAATCTGGAAATCTTCCAGTGTTTTACCTGCCTCAATAGCAGCCACTATTGCTTTCGGAGTACGGCCCTGACCAGTCCAAGTCTGCTCATTACCGTTATCATCTGTATATTTATATTTAGCAGGGCGTGGAGTGCGTGTCGATTTGGTTTTAGGCTTAGTGGAACCTACCGCTGAAAGTAGCTCCGCAGGATCGATACCATCTTCTAACAGTTTCCGGCGGAAGGCTTCAAGCTTAGCCTGACGTTGTTCTTGTTCCTTGAGTACTGCATGTTCTTCCTCACGGCGCTCATCCACGATAACAGAGAGTTTTTCCAGCATCTCTTCCAGCGTTTCCAGATCAGTTTCACGAGCCTGTGCGCGAAGTATACGAATATTGTTCAGTACCTTTAATGCTTCACTCATACTATGCCATCCTGTGTTTGAAATGGGGGATCGAAGGGTGTCCAGTATTGTCTGATGATCGATTTAAAACACACCAACATATTAATAATATAGTAAATATTAGCATTAGAGCAATCTATTAGAACCATTTCAAACGAAAAGCGGAGGACTGATTTATAGGGCCATTTTTCGTCGTAGTTGACTTGATCGTTCGAACTCTGACGATATGTTAGAAAGTTGCTCAAGACTCTGTTCAACAGAACGTTGGAACTCAAGAGCAGTTTCTGTACGCTGTTTTATGACGAGAGCGAAGAGTTCATCAGGTGTTTTTTCCAATAAAGTTTTTCTGTAGAGTATGGATTCCTGAACCTTCTCAAGGCTCTTGGATGCAAGAGCCGATGCATGGCTAATAGGATTAAGTTCTTCAATAAATTTTTCAAGCAGTGATTTTTTCTTTCGGTCTAATCTAAGGAGATTAGTGTGTGCAGATTTAAATTCTTTTGCTTCAATCAAGGGGGAGCCATTGGTTCTTAATCTGCGATATTCATCTCTGTATTCAGACATCGTTGGATATTTTTTTAATGCTTTGATGGTGTTCAGATACTGAATTAAATCATCATTGTCTAATTTTACTTTCCTCATATATACCTCGTAAATAAAACAGTGGATATATTTATATTACGAGATATAGTGTAAGTGTCAAATATAACCGGGAAATAAGAATGATAATATTCAGATGAAAACTATATTCTTTCTTTTTGATCAACATCTTCAGGATAATCAACAAAAATGTCATCTTCTGAAACAGAGTCCCAGTCAATATCTTCGTCGGGAGTAGAAAGTAAAGGTTTATCATCTCCTTTATCGATGGGTTTTTCTGCGTTTTTTGTAAGTACCGTATCTTTATAAACGGTGACGAATACGTCTTCTATACCTTCACTGGTCGTTCTCAGCGACTTCTTAACATATTCTTTCCTTGTGGCATTTAATGTTCTGTACTGGCCTTTCAGAAAGAGATTTGCGTTTATCATGGTATGCTTCCCTTCTTTGACCAGAATGCCTTTATTTATTAGCTTGTTCCAGCATTTACACACGTTAGATTTGCTCATATTAAGCTCTTCTGCGAGTGCCGACTGAGATATACTGGCAATGAGGTTTCCATGCTGCATGAGTTTACATAAGCGGATCATTATTGTGTATTCTGCGCCAGACATATTTTTTCCGAGCTTTTCCAGATTATCAAGAAAAGCATGAACATAGGCTATTCCCGGTTGAATATCAGAACCTCTCTCTTTTTTTACATTTACGGTTATTTTATCTTTTCTGTTTCTGTTATAAAAACTGTAAATATCCAGTTTCTGTTTGTCCGTAAAATGATTTCTGTTTATATATTCTTCCACTTCTTCACTGCTGGAGGTCATTATTGTATTGTAATCAATGCTCATCGCTTATCCTTTTATTGTTTTTATGTTTATTCTATATAATGCAGGATATACTTTTGTCAAAAATAAATGTGAAAAAAGGAAAAATAATACACTTTTGCGAAATAGCGTTCACTTCTTTCTGGAAATTTTAACTATAAAAAAGTTTCCACAGAAGAAACTTTGGTTTCAGTACAGGAAACTTCGGTTTCCACAGAAGAAACTTAAATTTCCGTACAGGAAACTTTTTCCGTAAAATCTCTTTTAAATATAATAGGTTACGCCTCCTTAATACTATAATATGTTTAATAACCTTAACGGGGAGTGTGCCGGTTAAATGGCACCGTCTATTTTTCTTTTGCTTTGTTTTTACTTGATTTTATGGACAGCAAGTGATTGTTTTATACAATCACGAAGCGCTGCTGATTTTTTAGTAAGTATACAATTGTTTTTCCTCTACGTTATAGCGACTACGCCGCAATTCTTTATGGATAAATCCATCATTAACAGGGATGAACCCTGTTTCAGCAGTGTGATTGTCTTGAGCAATCACTAAGTGCTGCTTCTATGAATATAGTTTTCCTATGCGTTTAAGAGCAAATACTATATCTTTTAGTGCTAATGCTGTTATGAAATATAGGATCGAAAATATTTAATCATGAATAAAAGAATAGATGTTGATCCTTTTGGCTTTACCCTAAAACATAGCAAGGACCATTGTTAAATCGTTAAATATATTTTACAGAGTTAGGGCGTAGCCGTGCGTCAGCACATGAGCTTTAGCTCATAAGAGATATATCTTTTCAAAAGAATAAGAAAAAACAGGTAAAACGTTTATTAAATGAGTTAAATTTGATTTTTACCGATTCGATATGGTATTAAATAATAAAAAAGAAGGAAAATAAAGAATGAACAACATTAAGATTATTACGCTCTTTCATACAAATAAAAAAATACCATTTATGACTTGTATTGTTAAAGATGTTGAAGAGAATGAACAAGTAATAAAACTCACTTTGCAAAATGGTGATAATATTCATGTCAAAGATTATGACTATTTCTTCTTATCAGAATCAGCACATGAGTGTGATCAGGAACGAATGATTAATACATATAGAAGATTGATTTCTGAACTGAGCCAAGTTAGCGAAGAAACAATAGAGTCCTTAGTTCCGAAGATATCGAATAATATGAAAAGCAATTTCCCGGCAAGCGGTGTGAGTGCTTTGGAAGATGATTGAAAAATCTGAATGGTAGCAACCATTCCATATGAAACAGCATATTAAAACATGCGTTGCATACAGGTTTTTGCAACACCATATCGGAAGATAGCTACGTTACCTGAGATCTAACAATCCCTGTCTGCGTAATGGTCGACAGGGTATTACCTGTTCTGACCTATACCTTTCTATCTCCATCCATGTGCAAACAGCTACTGACATGGCTCTTCGTGCACATTACACTACTTATTGATCGGTATAAAAGATCAATAAATTGCTTTTGATAGGTTGAAACTATTGAATGGGTGTCAATTGATCGGTGTTTTAATTGTTTATATCGATCGATTGTGTATATATGATAGTCTAGAGCTATTAAATGGTTTGAATTCGATCGATACAAACGATATGACGAACAGAAAAATAAATTGAATCCTATCAATTGATTAATGCTTTTTTTCAGCCCAGAGAGACCAACCTATGGGTAGGGCTGTCTTTGACATAAAGTTTCCACACATTGGGGATAGATATGAAATTACGGATAGTGATGCCACTGGTGCTGTCTGCTGCCGCACTGACAGGATGCCAGCAACTCAACGATGGCGTGAATACAGTTAATGGAGCAATCAATTCTTCGTTGTCATCAGTAAACAAAGCACTGGGGGGAACTGCCACACCTCAAAGCATTGGCCCGGTATCATCTGTTTCTGGTCTTGGTGCTGTTTGCAAAGACTATGAAGAAAATGCAATGGCAGCAGAAAAGAAATGGACTGGCAAAAGGATCTCTATCACCAATGCCACTGTTCTCGAGGTTACGAAGGGCAGAAGTGCCAGCGATATGATGACGGGAATGCCTAAGTCAGCCCCTAACTATTACCTTTTATTTAAAACCTCTGATACCAGCTACTGCGGCGGGATGGTCTGGCTGGATTACTACTCTGGTATTGATGATGCCGTTCTTACTTACAAGAAAGGCCAGAAAGTCAGCGTTACCGGAACGATAAACAATTTCGAAGTCCGTGGGTTCGCTACCGTCAACAACGCCGATATGCCAGTTCGTCTTGTTGTTCTGAGAAACGGCACAATCAACCATTAACTCTGGGATAACACTATGCGTAAATTTTTACTCGTGGCGGGTCTTGCTGCTCTTGTATCGGGATGCGGTGAAAAAGGTGATTTTGAGAAAGCTATCAATGCGAAGATTTCACATTCAAAGCTGTGCTACTCCCTGCAGGACAACGATATTGTATTCAATAAAGGTTTTCCAATTAAGGTTAACCGGGGCTACCGTTCTGCCGGATACAGTGCCAGTGATGAAATATTGAAAGGTCTGGCTAATCAGGGGCTGCTTGATGTTTCTCAACAAGCTAATGGTTTCAGTAGTGTCGATGTTCTGGAAGTAACAGACAAAGGCCAAGCGGTTGAGTTTTGGGATCGTAAAGATGGTGCCTGTGTTGGTCATCGTGCGGTTGCTGAGATAAAGGAATGGACTGAACCGGGAAACGGTAATCAGAAAGTTGTTCGCGTGTCTTATACATGGAAGTTGGCGGATGTTCCTTCATGGGTAGACAAAAAAGTGTTCTCAAGTGTCAAGGGTATGAATGAACCTGAAGAGAGCATGATTAATCTTGTTCAAACCAGCAATGGCTGGAAAGCGCTCTAAGGGGTCTATCATGGAAAACAATACAATCCAGTGTCCGTTTTGCCTGAAAGAGAGCCAGCGCGGTGTTCATGTCTGCACCGGATGCATGGCGACTGTTTTATATGGCGCCTACCCCGGTTGGTATGCTTTCGTGGTTATATTATTGACCTTCGGCCTGTCTATATTGATCGGAATGTCTACAGGCATGGCGGGAGCTACTATCAGCCTACCAATCATTGCGGTTGTTGGGTTTGTGGCTGGCAAGGCTATCTTCTCTGAGAATGTTGTGTTCAGGCGACAGTTGTAATCTTTTATTAAAAAATCACTCATTAAATGAAAGTAATGGGTGATTTCATTATAAATTGGAAGGTGTTGATATTATGTGAATAACCGTGGAATTATGATAGATATAAATTATTGGCTAAATGTCGTTTCCTTTGTAAAAAAATCTAATAGATGGTAATATAAAAGACGGTTTTGTATTGAATATACTAAACTCAGGATAACTTTAATCAGTGTGCTATATTAATTTATGGTGAATTTAAATGGAAGTATTAAAGAATAGAATTTTACTCGGTGTTTTAAATGACTTCAAAAATGATTTTAATATAGATGAGGATGAAGCAAAATCTTTTGAATCTTTTGTGAATTATGTTGTGTTATCAAAATATGATAGTGAAACATTCGATGATACTGATACTTTTGATATCGTGGATGTTGATAGCAATGGTACATACGGAATAGATTCTTTTGCTTTATTTATAAACGATAAAATAGTTCGAAATGCCAATGAGATTGAATGGTTCCGTAAAACGAATAGAATGGACGTTAGATTCGTTTTTATACAAACCAAAAGGTCTACATCAGTAGATATTGGAGATTTCCTTAAATTCACAAGTGCAGTGAGTAATTTTCTTCAAGATGGCGAAGGGATCAAAATTGAAGATGATCTAAAGAATAGTAAAAATATGCTAGATGAGCTATTCAAGCCAGAAAACATGCGTCTTTTTGCTAATAATAAACCGGTTTGCGATCTTTATTATGCTACATCTGGAGTTAAAAGTGATGACGAAAAATTCCTTGGTGCCTTAAACCAACAGAAAAAAGCAATCAATAGAGATAATCCTGAGATCGGTGAGGTTAATATAGTACAAATTGGTGCTGATTACTTAATAACTTCTTACAACGAAATAGAAAATAACCACACAGTAGAAATCGAGTTCCAAAATAACATTGACTGCGGAAATGATATCGAAGATATCGAACAAGCATTCATAGGTTATCTACCGGTAGATGAATTTATAAAATTAATTACTGATGGTGATAAAAGATTAAGGAAAAACCTTTTCTATGAGAACGTGAGGGATTTTCAAGGAATAGATAATACAGTTAATGCTGAAATGTCTAAAACTCTATGTGATGACAGTAAAATAGATAAGTTTTTAATACTGAATAATGGAGTGACGATTGTAGCTAAAGATTTTTCAAACATAAAATCAAAATTATATGCAATATCTAATTATTATATTGTCAATGGCTGTCAAACAAGCAATGTAATTTTTCATAATTTAAGCAAAATAAAAGACAGAACATTATTAAATATTCCCGTTAAGATAATACACACGAGAAATAATGATGTAATAAATAGCATTATAAGATCTACAAATAGACAGACACCAGTACCTGAAGAGGCATTTGTATCTTTGGAAACATTTCATAAAATGCTACAGGATTTCTATAAATATTACTCTTCCCAAAGAGCCAATAAATTATATTACGAACGAAGATCTAAGGAATTTACAGGTTTTGGCTCTGAACGAATAGAAAAAAACAGGGTTGTGAATTTACACTCGCAGATAAGATCTTTTGTATCTATAATCCTTGGTGAGCCACAGTTGGCGCTTAGCAATAATCCAACTTCTATACTAAAGGAACATAAAGAAAAAATATTTATTAGTGATCATAAGCATATTGCTTACTATTTCCCTTCTCTTTTGCTTTATAATTTTCATTTATTAACAAGAAAAAAGAAAAAATACAAAGATGTCAATTATGCAAAATATTGGATTTGTTGGATAGTTCGCGTTTTGTCAATGGATTCTATAAACGTAGGGATGTTAAACTCGAGTAAAACAGAAAGAAATATAGAAAAAGCAATAAATATAATTGATGACTATAGTAATATGAAAGAGCTTTTTGATCGTGCAATCAACATTTTCGATAAAGCAAAGCAACTTCATCGTGAAGAGAATACAAGGCAGTTGAATGAACAACTAGTGCGGTTAAGATCATTCCGAGATATTGTAAATAAATGTTTGATTAATGAATTAAAATAAAAAGAGGATTAACGAGTTGTATAATAAAGCCATCTTCCCAGATGGCTTTTATTGCGCGACTACTAAATGTTATAGGTTCTAAATTCTATATTAAATTATATTTATAGTCCGCTATGATCTTTTTTCTTAATTTAGGTTCATGTTTATACCAAGGCTGCTATTACTTTTTTTGCTTCAGTGGAGTTGAACTTAAACCATTGCTATTTTTTGAGACAATTAAAAACGTTGGGTTCATATCATCATTAATATCGGACTGTTCGTATTTTGGGCGAGATGCAAAACGTTTCATTTCATTACCTATTGGTTTATTGCCATTACTGTTAAAAACTGCTCTTTTTTCATACTCAACACGTGTAACATGACGGCCTAATATTTCATCAAAGACATAGTTTTCAGCAATACGTTTATCATGTTCCTCACTGATAAGATCAATTTGGTCTTTGTTTGCTTTAGCCCATACAAACTTCTTCTTTAAAAAATCTATGACAAGAGTTTTGAAGCGTTTAAAAATATTATCCTGACGTGGAGTGGCATGTTTCCTTTTAACACGTTTAGGGGTGCTTCTGGATGCCCCGTTTGGGTTTTGAGAGGAGGATGTTTTCAGAATAGTATTTATTCCAGAATCAGAAATCCTGACCGATGGTTTCTTACCAGCAACAACCTTACTGACTTTGGATTTATCACGATAGGATTTAACCCCTCTGATGCGGGTATGAGGTGCCGGGGCTACCAGTACAGGTCTTTGCGTTTCTTTGGTAGAAGAACCGGAACGCGTTTCTGGTAATACAATCTCTTCTGGTTCAGCAAGAACAGCCACGGTGAAGCTTCTGACATCAACAACAATTTCAAGATCAAGCTCACTGAATGTTTTGTAGACTTCAACGGCTTCTTGCTTGGCAGCATCACGAACAGCCTGTTCTGCGGCTCTTTGCTCTTGAGCAGCTTTACTACGCCATCTGGCACTATGGATACGTTTCATTGCAGGGCGGTTTGTTTCAGCGGCTTTAGCAAGCCATAGGGCTTGTTCTTCTTTGTCCAGAGTAGCCGCCGCTTTTTCTAATGCCTCTTCGTGCTGGGCTTGAAGGGAACGATGATCAATACGTTCTGGCGAACCAGCAGCAGCGAGGTAGCTGTTAGCCATCGATGCCCATGATTCACGCCACAACACAGACATTTTTCTGTCGTTCCAGCTTCTTTCTTTTTTGCCAAAACCTTCCGGGCCTATGGTTTTTAATGTCAACATAACGTGAGCATGTGGATTATCGCTATCAAGATCATGGAAAGCGATGTCAGCAATCATGCCTTTCTCGACGAAATTTTTCTGGCAGTATTCAAGGACAAGTTTTTTCTTGTCGTCATTATTTAACTCAGCAGGGATAGCAACATCGAAATAACGGGCGGTTTGACCATTCTGTTGACGCTCAACTCTTTCAACTTCATTCCACAATGCTGTGGAGTCTTTTACGATATGTTCTGGAGCATTAGCAGGTGCTAATATGAAATGCCCGTATAAATCTGTACGGCGGCTATAATCATACGTATCACCTGTTCTTTCATCTGTTATACGTGTACGAGCATGATAGGCAGCTTTCGCAACGGAAGACCTGCCTTCTGAACGTTTCACAATTTTAAAATCCAGATGAAAAATAGCCATACAATAAAAACAACCTCAATATAAAATTAAATATCAAACCAAAATATAAATCTCCAATGCGACTATGCTGGTTTTAGTTTTTCGTAAGAAAAACTCTGGTGTTGACGTTGACCTTGTTTCCGAAGGAAACGGTGTTAGCCTGCGGCAGGCAACCGTCGGTAGACCCCACACGCTCACGAAGTGAGTGTATAGGTGGGCATTGCTTTATTTTTATATCTCCTAAAGGAGCTAAAAATAACGACAATGTTTTAAGTTTTTCTATATTATTTATAATAACGCTAGTTTTACAGGCTGTGAAATTAACAGGGCTAGAATCGGATGAAAGGTTGAGGTAGGGGGATAATATTGAATATTTGGCTTTAGAGAACGCCCGCAAGGGCAAAAGTAGTATTTTTCCACCCGCCGTAAGGCGGGAAAGTGGAATTGAGATAAAATAGTGAAAATAACAGATGCTTTTATGTGTTGCACAATTCACAGGTTAAGGCCAAAAATTAGAGTTTAAAAACAACAGGTAAAATGTTTTTCATTGTTCTGATAAAATAAGTAACGGGGAGAGTATCAGGTATTTAACGTTAGTAGTTGCACTGGTCTGTGTTGCATAATTTATTTTGAGCTTACTGGCATCATATTTTTAAAACCACAACACCATTTTTTGTTGGGATAAATCCCATCATTAGCAGGGCAAGCCTGTTCAGCAGGTGATTGTTTAAGACAATCATCAATTTCTGCAACTTATAATTTGAAATGAAAAGTATTTAACTTGCTGCCTATGGTTTGACCTTTTCCTTTTTTAATTGTATTTCATGTTTTTGACAATTAAAAGGAAAAGTAATTATGGATACGGGTGATAAAAACAGAAAACAAAGAACAGAAAAAAACATTAAGCAAAAAATAGCATCAGCGCAGATGCGTTTGAATCGTCTCAAGACCAAAGAGAAATCTTTATCCAAGAGCGCTGAGACACGCCTGAAGATCATCCTTGGTGCTGAAGTTGCTAAAGCTGTGGGCTGTAAAGTAGAAGACGTCGATAAGGAGTTTGTGTTAGGTATATTAATACATTTTCAAAATGTTGGTGCTGAGGATAAGGCAAGACTTAAATTAAAAGGGAAAAAATTTCTTGAGTCTATAGTGGGAAGGAAGAAATAACTTTATGGTATTTATAGCACGTAAACAGGTTAACAAATTCAAATCATATTTCATGTATGATATCAAATTCATTATATGAATTAACATATTGAATTTTACGCCTTATGCTATAATATCATTATGATTTCATATAAAGGAGCTTATGATGAGAATATCTCAAGAAAAAAGATCACATATTATGAGGTCAATACACTCAAAGAATACAAAACCTGAAATAATTGTAGATGGAATTCTGAGTAATCTTGATATTAATTATATGGCTCATTGTCATAGCCTATATGGTAAACCTGATTTTTTGTGCGAAGTATATAAAGCCGCAATATTTGTAAATGGTTGTTTCTGGCACGGTCATCAATGTCATATGTTCAGAACACCAGACTCTACGAACAAATATTGGGTAAGTAAATTGCAGAAAAATTCTGAAAGAGATATTCGCGTAGTCTCTATTTTAAATAACCTAGGTTATAAGGTCATTGTTGTTTGGGAATGCGCTTTAATCGGGAAAAGGAAATTAGACACCCTTGTTCTACAGGATTGTCTTGAAGAGTGGCTTTTAGCTGGGAATGGGAATTGTGAAATAGATTCTAAAGGTTTAAAAGCTATGGTTTCGAGTATTTAACATTAAATTTGAATGAAATATTTTCTCTCACCCTTTCCAAATGTATGTACTTCCCCTTTCAGTTTTGGCGTTTTTTCATATGATTTGCGCAAGAGTCATTCTCGAAAAAATTCATACAAATCAACGCCTTGTTGTTGATTGCGATTTTTTTGTAACTTTTGCTGTACACACATGAAATTTTGTTTATTATGTATATAAGATCAGGTTAAACCCAAGGTAACGAGAGTAACGAAATGACAACAGTTATTGCAACAGAAATTAAAAGCGAAAAAATACATTTGCGTATAACTCCCTCTCAGAAAGAAACTTGGAGAGCCTTAGCTGAAGCTCAAGGTGTTAGTTTGGCTGCTTGGATTGAAAATAAAATATCGATAGCTTTAGCATCAAACAATGACACTTTCCAAAAAGAAAAATATAAACTTATTTCTCTTTTTTCTGGTTGTGGCGGGATGGACTTAGGTTTTTGTGGTGGGTTTTCTGTACTAAATAAACAATATAAAAAAACAAAATTTGAAATAACTTGGGCAAATGAATTTAATCCTAATGCAGTTAAAACATATAAAAAAAATTTCAGCCATAATATAGCTGAGGGTGATATTTGGGAACTTATAGATTTAGTGCCTAACGAATGTGATGTTTTAATTGGTGGGTTCCCTTGTCAAGATATATCTATCAATGGCAAAAGAGCGGGCGTCGATGGTAAACGTAGTGGTTTATATCTTGCGATGGTGGAAGCAGTCAAACGCTCTCGCCCAAAAATTTTTGTCGCCGAAAATGTTAAAGGGCTTCTTATGAAATACAACGAGGAGTCGTTAGCTCGTGTTATTAAAGATTTTAGCGAACTCGGTTACAATGTTAGCTATAAACTTTATAATTCAGCTAATTTTGGAGTTCCTCAAACGAGAGAGCGCGTTTTTATAGTCGGGACTCTACACGGAAATCCACTCTTTAAAGAACCCGTTGATATACTGCATAAAAACGAATGGTTGACTTGTTATGATGCAATTCATGATTTAGAAAATATCGATGAAGATCGTATCTTTAACCATATCTGGAGTAAAGCAAAAAAAAGCCCAGACCAAGGAAGTAGGCGTTTGAAAGAAGATAAACCATCTCAGACCATAAGGGCCGAATGCCATGGTAATATACAATTTCATTATAAACTGGACAGACGTATCTCAATGAGAGAAGCCGCTCGTCTTCAATCATTTCCTGATAACTTTGTTTTTGAGTCAAATTTGAGAGAAACTGAAAGACAAGTTGGAAATGCAGTTCCTCCTGTTTTAGCTTGGCATTTAGCGCAAGCCGTTGAGGAATATTTAGACAAATTATAATAATCCATTAAACTTATTGATACCATGATTAGTAAAATATACTAATCATGGTACCCTTTATCCTCTCAATACTCAATCTCGGTAAATAAAGTCTCAGATGGTATCCATCCCACCGCATAAGAATCAGCCAAATTTAGCCAGTATTTGATTCTTTCATTTCTGTGTATAATTACTCCCCAATACTCTTCAAATAATGCATCTTCTAATTCATCAAAAGCTTTAATCATCTCTTTTTCTATATCTTTCAATGCTCTTTCAAGATAATTTCCACCTCTTACTGGTGATGCTCGCATAGCGACACTTCCTGCGGAAAATAAATCCCTAGCCTGATTGCACAATATTCCATAGTATGTGAGGAGAAACATAGTCACATCATCATATTTTCCTGATGCGCGGCTTGATTTAACTATCTGCGGGCAGAGCACTGCTGATTCTGCTCTGTATTTCCTCTTTTCTGGCTGGGACAGTTTAGTATATAATCTGACCTCTAATGGTAGAGTCCTTTCATCTGGTTGATCATCAATCCACCAAAGCCTTTCACCGGGTTTCAATCTATTCTTTGCATATTTTCTAATGAAAGGCATTTTTTCTTCCGGGCTTAACACTCTAAAATCATTATAGGCTATATTCAATTTATCAAATAACGGCTCTTTAGCATTTATTTCCACCTCAAACCTTGGAACATGTGATGTTCTTACATGCATTATGCATTCTTCATAGCGACCCCATTTAGCATCGGGTACACCGCCAGTTTTTCCAAATAAGAGATATACATAATCTACTCCTTGCTTTCGACTTCCCTCAAAGATACTGTTTGCTATTGATCTCCATGTATTGTTATCTGAGTACTTTACCTCCACACCAAAATTTCCAATAATTATATCCGGAAATTCTTGCGCTGGTGGACTCATGTCTACAGACAACCCCATTTCAGTTAATAAATCACCTAAAACTTCCCTAACCCTTTGCTCAAATCCTCTCGAGTTGTGATATTTACTTGATGTATTCAGATCCTGAGAGAGTCTTTCAGTCGCCTTCGTGAGTAAGTTTTCAAAAAGCATGCGTTCGATCATTTTCTTCTACATCTTCCTTATCCGTATGTATCACTAGATTACAACGATATACGCCTCCGTCACAAGTTAGAAAGAATTCATAAAAATCATAATGATAAGGGCTATGCTTGCACGGGGAGCCACTGAATTACTAGATGATGTATCTGAAGCCTCAATTCGCACCTCAATGTGTGATGTATATACAAAATTCTTTTACGACAGATATCATGCCTGTTGTTAGTGTTGTTTTTCACTCATCTCTTCTGTTAAAATTACTATTATAATATTAACAGCACTGTATTTTTGTAAGGTATACTATGACATCTACTAATTCTAACAGTGCATCATGCGACCATATAAAGTTCAAATATTATCTTTATTTTTTATCTTTGTGGATTTTATTTCTATCTGTTTCAATAATGTCCTTTGATTGGGTTTTTATTGAAAGATTGGTTAGATTTATTTTATTGAAGTATACATTTGAGGATGTATTTAACAACTTTAACAAGTTAAAAGTCAGGAACTTTGTTTTCATTTTCTGTATTTCGATGGTTTTTTCGGGTATTTCATCTGTAGTATATTTATTTTCATCGTTATCAAGAGGTTGGGGAAGCACTCATAAAGTGAGTAACGTTAAAAATCAAACGCATGAACATCTTGAATTTTTAACTACTTATGTTATGCCTCTTGTATTCACTGACGTTAATAGCAAAAGAACAGTAATCAACCTGCTGCTGATGATTTGTTTTATCGGTGTTATTTATGTCAGGACAAACAGATTTTATGCCAACCCATCGTTGGCAATACTTGGCTTCAGGTTATATAAATGTGTTATTAAAAATGATCCTTCTGGTAAGGAGTACACAGTAATATGTAGGGGGAAAATGTCTAATGATTGTCAAGTTAAAATAAAGAAAATTGATGATGATACTTTGATCGCAAAACTTATTTGATCTTATCAGGAGTCATGTTGAATGAAAAATGAATTAGAGGCCTTCGTTCAAAATAATGGTCTTACAGGTGAGATGTTTTTCATCATAAACGATAATGACAACTATATTTATCGACGTGTTATTTTACATGATGAAAATACTGAACCTCTCATCACTGAAAATTTCAAAAAATCTATCACTGATGAAATTATAAAGAGAATATCTATTAACGATAATGGTGATGCAATAATAGATAATATCACGGATATGAATTATGAACATAAAGGTGTTTACTATTTTGATATCGCCAGCGAAGATAAAAGCACTATCATTAAAATAATTGAAGAAATATCGTCGTTGACAGTTGCTGACAACCCTATTGACTTTAAATTCAATGACGTAAATCTCGATAACATTATTGGTCTTGTTTATCACATGAGTGATGGTGATAAAAATATTTTTTTGTATCAACATAGATACCCCAATTTTTTACACAAAAAATCAAGGCTCTCATTTTTAGGTGAGGGGGATGTATTAGTTCCTATACCTTACGATATGATAAACATATCCAAAGTAATTGATTTTTTTGTTTTTGATGGAATTAGTTATGCTATTAACATTAAATTATTAGAAGAAAGATATGGACTTACTCAAGTAATTGACAATATGGTTTCTGAAGTAACTCCAAAAATCATTGAAATGGAGATTGTCAATAAATCTGTCTTAGCCGAGCCAGAGAAAATCTTCGACGATATGAAAGATGATCGTGGTTTCATGAGAAAATTAGCCAGAGTTCTTAAAAACGGAATATTGGAACTAAATATCGATGTTAACATTGTTAATGAGATAAAGACTAGTTTCCCCACAATAGGAAGGAATATTGATATAATTAATGATGATAATGGTATGCAATATATAAAGCTGACAAGTAAAGCACGCAAAAAAGCTTTTATCAGATTGTTGAATGATGAAGCCGTACGTTCAGTCTTAACACAAAAGCCATCGATTGCACAAAATCACAAACCTGAAAAAAATATCACTCCCACATGATGTAATAAATTCGTAAAAAAGGGCTTCTCAGCCCTCTTTTTACAACGAACTGTCAGTCTTTAAAATCGTAAGGTCGTAATATCCCTTTACGGTTGGCATCAAGATAGTCAGCCCACCACTGAAGCATTAGCCTCCGCTCATCGAGATGTTCAGCAAGATGGATGTAAGCGGCGCGAACGTTATTACGCTCCTGATGGCTCATTTGACGTTCAACAGCATCTTTTGACCATAAGCCGGATTCGATCAAGGCACTACAGGCCATAGAGCGGAAACCATGTCCACAAACTTCCGTTTTAGTGTCATAGCCCATTTTACGAAGCGCATTGTTGACGGTGTTTTCACTCATTGGTTTATAGGCATAGTGATCGCCAATGAAGATGATTTCCTGATCTCCACTGAGCTTCTGAATTTCTCTCAAGGTGGCTAAAGCCTGCTTGCTTAATGGAACAAGGTGAGGGGTTTTCATCTTTGAGCCACGGCTGGAGTGTTTCACCCCTTGAAGTTCGTCACGTTCTGCAGGTATCGTCCAGAGCGCATTCTTGAAATCAATTTCAGACCAACGGGCAAAACGCATCTCACTTGAACGGACAAAAGTCAGTAAAGTGAGTCGCACAGCAAGACGGGTTAGCAGTCTTCCTCTGTAGCTCTCAATACGGCTGAGAAGCTCTGTAATGCGTTCAAACGGAAGAGCCGGGCGATGGACTCGTTTTGCTGTTGCAATGGCACCTGCTAAGTCCTGTGCAGGATTACTATCGATAATACTGTTATGGACAGCATATCGCATGATAGCGGTGATGCGTTGCTGGAGACGAGCAGCAATCTCAAGATGCCCAGACTTTTCAGCCGCCTTAATTGGTTGAAGTAGGTCACGGGTTTTGAGGTCGGTAATGTTTCGTTTACCAATAACAGGGAACACATGGTTGGTAAGGCTGTTCAGCACTCTCTCTGCGTGAGTTTCTGACCAGTTGATGTTGCTTGCATGCCAGTCTCTGGCAACGGACTCAAAAGCAAGAGCGCCGCTTTGCTCTACCTTTTCTGTTTTTTTCTTTTCGGAGGGGTCGATACCAGCAGCAATTAATCTTCTGGCATCATCTCTACGGTTACGGGCATCAGCAAGAGAGACAGCAGGGTAGACCCCAAGAGCCAGTAGCTTTTGTTTTCCTGCAAAGCGGTATTGTAGACGCCAGTATTTGGAGCCATTGGGATGAATAAGAAGATGCATGCCGTTGCCGTCAGTGAGCTTTACAGGCTTGTCGGCGGGCTTGGCATTTCTTACTTTAACATCAGTGAGAGCCATCGTTTACCCCTCCCTGTGATGGTACAAAATGTATCGAACTAACAATACCAACAGATATACCATCAAGGCAATGTGGATGTTGATGAATGTTAGTGAACGTCAGTGAGGGGGGTAAAGTAGATAGTTTGTTGACTTTAAAAAGAAAAACGGACGTCAATGGACGTCCGTGTATGAATAAGTGGTGCCCGGACTCGGAATCGAACCAAGGACACGGGGATTTTCAATCCCCTGCTCTACCGACTGAGCTATCCGGGCAACGGGGCGCATTAAACCGTAATCCGTACGCTCCGTCAATCAAATTTCTCGATTTATCTACCGGTTGCTTAACTTTGCGGCAATTCTGCGTCTGAGCGCGCTATTCTGCGGGAAATTACATCATGCCGTTATCGCCTTCGCGGTTCTTCCAGCCGCTGGTCACTGAGATCGCGCGGCGAAGTCCGGAGATCGCGTAGTCTCCGACGACGTCTTCGTCATCGCGCGGCGAGCTGATGGTAATTTCCGCGTCGACGCCGTGACGATATGCGCCGTGGTGGCTAAAGATGGTGCCGATAAAACATTTATCATTCAGCCAGACCGGAATATAGGCGACGGTTTCATAAATATAGTTAGACGCCACGCCGCTATAGTAACTTTCCGCATCGTCGGCCGACGTGCCCGGAGGAATAGGGCAGATTGGGGCTTCGCCGTCGCTCTGCGGCTTATCCTTAAGCAGGCTGCTCTGCATCACCTCCAGCGACTTCAGCAGATCCGTTTTTTCCCCGTCGCTTAACGCGGGCGTCAGCGGCTGGCCTTTTTCCGGCGAGCGGATATCATTGAGAGTGTAGCGATAGCGGATCGTCACCGCAGGCGCGCTACTGCCCGAGGGGGCAAACGGGCGCAATAAATAGAGATTATCTTCGCCAAACTGACCGTTGTACCAGAGGGCATAAACCTGGCCATTAATGCGTATCCACTGGCTCCACTGGTTGGCGCCGCGGCCGTTAAGGGAAAAAAGCGCGCCGGGAACCCCTGCGTCAAAATCATCGCCGTTGCCGCTATCGTCGCTGTTGACCGTTTCGAAAGCGTCGTCGTTGCGTTTTAAGACTCCGGTATAGCTAAAGAGTCCGGTGCCGCCGACGTAGCTATCGATAATTAAATCGCGTCTGCCGTCACCGTCGAGATCCACCAGGGTGAAGCTGACTTTACCGTTTTCGGAGTCGGCGCTGATATCGGACTGGAGAAACGCCTGCCACTCATCATCGCTGATATCGGCGGAAGGTTTGCTCGTCGAGATCAGAGAGTCGTCCGCGTAGGTCAGCGTAAAATGGCTGACCTTGCCGCTGAGGGGAAACTGTTCGGCGATCTTATTCAGATCCAGTTCAGGGTTGACCTTCTGCTCTTTTAACACGGCGTTATACAGCGCTTTCAGCGCATTATTATCGGCTTCTTTTTGCTGCCTGGGGATAACCTGACTGACGAAAGTGGGCAGCATCCATGCGCCGCCGGGGGCGATTTCCCGGCAGTCGCCGGTGGTGTATTTCAGGCTCTGAACAAAGGTCCGGCCGTCCCACACGCGCTCTTCTCCGCTGATGCAGTCGGCAATACCGCGGCCCTTGTTGAAAAAGGTAAGCACGCCATCGCCATAGCTGGAGGCGTCGGTAGCGATCAGCTGAGGCTGAGTCATAAATGCTTTGTCGACCACCCATATGGCGTAGCCGTCGTTGTAGGCCGCGCGCCAGCAAAGGGCCTGAATCAAGGTGTGGTTTTTATCCAGCGGGGTGGCGGTGAGCTGACGCTCGGAGGCCGGGATGTCGGCGTTTTGCCAGTCGTCGCAATGGCTGTTAAGCACGGGGGTTAGCTGCGGAAGAAGCTTCTGCCGCTGTTTTGCCGTCAGCGTCGCGGCAGCGGCATTGTTAATGACCGGCGCGGCGATGATTTCCGGCGCGGGCGCCGCCGGCAAAACGTTGTCATCGCCGGCATCTCCTTGACGCATCAGCGCATCGGCGGTGCCCAGGCGCTGCTGGAACTCATCCATTTTCAGAAATGCGGCGCTGCTGCCTGCGCTGGACAGCACCTTGCGCTCGCCGTTAATCGCCAGCTCAATTTTGCCGTTATGCTCCAGGGCCTGAATCAGGCCCGACGTCTGGCTATCATCAAAGCGAAAATGGCTCTCGTCGACGGCTTCGAGGGCGCCGTTGTCGCGATCGTCGATGAACAGAGTGACCGTGGCGTCGGGCGGAATATCGCGTTCGGTTTGCGCGAAGGTCGCAACGGCGACGACGTGCTGCGCCGCGCCCGCATTGCGGGTCAGCAGAACGCTGACTTCGCCCATGGTGACGCCATAGCCTGCGGCCCGGCAGGTGCCGGTGTTGTCGCAGGCGAGCTCCCAGTCTTTATGCGCGAAAGAGAAACCTTGCGGAGAGGCTGCCAGAAGCGGTGTCGAACACAGCCCCATAATGGCAGCCCAAAGAAGAGAGCGCATATCAAACCCTGTCAGCATATCGATGAGTGGGGAATTATATGCGCGATGAATCGGTTAAGATATCGGAATCAGGTCAGCGCACCGCCCATCCGGCACTGGGCAAAACGCAAAATATCTTCTGCCAGGCGACGTGCGGTATCGACGTCAGTCTGGCTACGTTTGATCAGCAGGCGGCTCAGGCAACCTTCGATGATCAGCTCCATCTGCTTCGCGACCATCGCCGGATCGTCAACCTCCAGCTGGCTAAGCAGTTCGTGGGTATAGGCCAGAGAAGCCTGCTTCTGCTGCTCGGCCAACTGATGGATCGGGTGCTGAGCGTCCGGGTAAAAAGTACAGGCGGCGATAAACAGGCAGCCGGGATAACGATGGTTGCTAACGCAGGTGGTCAGCGCGGCGTAGCGGGCCAGCAGTTTCTGCTCTGCGCTTAGCGACTCGTCGAGTAAAAGCTGACGGCGCCAGGCATCGACCTGATGGCTAAGATGGCGAAGCGCGTCATACAGCAGCGCCTCGCGATCGGGCCAGAAACGTTTGAGGTCATTGAGCGGGTAAGCCACGCGCTCGGCGACCATTTCCAGCGTGGTGTTAGCGATACCCTCGATTTCGAGGATTTGGATGGCTTCACCCAGGACTTCTTCACGTTGCACGGTCTTCTCCTCCATTTTCCCTCCTAAAGTGTCGCTCACGGTTATCGATCGCGCAAATGGGCGCTGAATGCCGCGGCATCCATAAACCCGGTGACACGCTGCGCGGGCTGCTCCTCGCCCTGTTCGTTGAAGAACAGAATCGTGGGGAGGCCAAGCACCCTGAGGTGCTTCAGCAGCGCCGCGTCTTGTGCGCTATTTTTCGTGACATCCACCTGTAGCAGAACGGTCTCTTTCAGGGCCTGTTGAACCTCAGGTGAGGTAAAGGTGTATTTCTCGAACTCTTTGCAGGCCACGCACCAGTCGGCGTAAAGATCGAGCATCACCGGTTTGCCTTTCGCCTGCGCCAGCGCCTGATTGAGCTCATCGACGCTATGGATACGGGTAAACTGGAGATGGGATTGCCGTTGCACGACCGGTGCATCGAAAGCCCAGTCCTGCAGCGGACGGGCGCTGACCAGCGCGGCGCCAAGCATGGCGATTTGTACGAGACGCAGCCAGGGGCGCGTGCCGCCCAGCGAGGTGATAAACGCCCAGCTAAAAAAGGCGACGCCCAGCAGCGACCAAAGCCGCAGGCCCCACAGGTCTCCCAGGATGCGTTCCAGTAAAAATACCGGCAGCGCGAGGATCACGAAGCCAAAAGCGGTTTTCACGTGAGCCATCCACGGGCCGCTTTTCGGCAGCAGGCGGTTGCCAAATACGGTCACCAGGATCAGCGGCAGCCCCATTCCGAGCGCGTAGAGATACAGGGTTCCACCGCCCAGCCACAGATTACCGCTCTGGGCGATATACAGCAGAATGGCGCTCAGCGGCGCGGTGGTACAGGGCGAGCAGATTAATCCGGCAATTGCCCCCATGGCGAATACGCCGCCGGGTGAACCGCCCTGGCGTTTATTGCTCATCAGCGTCAGACGCGTTTGCAGCGACGAAGGCAGCTGGAGCGTAAACAGACCAAACATCGACAGCGCCAGCAGGATAAACACGACCGACAGGCCGATCAGCACATAAGGGTGCTGCAGCGCTGCCTGGAACTGCAGGCCCGCAGCGGCGACGACCAGACCCAGCGCGGTGTAGGTTAACGCCATTCCCTGAACGTAGATAAAGGCCAGCAGCAGCGCGCGGGCGGTGGAGAGGCGTTTTTGACCGCCCAGCACGATGCCGGAAATCAGCGGATACATCGGCAGAATGCAGGGGGTAAACGCGATGCCGATACCAATTAATAGCGCCCAAAGCGCGCTAAAGGGGAGATCGGCGCTGTGGTTGTCCGCGACGGGAGAAGGAAGGTCGGACGGCGACTCGACCGGCAGCGCCGGGCGCGTTTCCAGCGGCAGCGGCGGGTTCAGCCTGGGTTCCCCGGCGTGCGCATCGTTGCTGGAGCGCGCCAGCGCTTTGCCAAGCGGCACGATTTTGGTTTCTGGCGGATAGCAAAAACCCGCATCCGCGCAGCCCTGCCAGGTGACGGTAAGGGTTGCGCCAGCGGCGGCGTGCGTCAGAGTGACCGGGACGGTCAGGCGCTGGCGGTAAATTTCACTTTTACCGTAAAACTCGTCCTCATGCCATTCGCCTGACGGCAGCGAGGGTTCGATAAACGTCGCATCGGCGGAGATCAGCTTAATCTGTTTGCGGTAAAGATAGTAACCCTCCTTGATTTGCCAGGTCAGATTGAGATCGTGTTGATTCTGCTGAAAATCGAAGGCAAAAGCCTGGTCAGCAGGAACAAAGTTCGAACGACCGGGGGCGTCGAACAGGCCGGCAATGGCCGATGTGCTGCAAAGCAGCAGGATCAGCGTAATGATGCGTTGAGCCATGAGAGGTAATCATTGTCTCCGTGAATAACGGGCAGAACCAAAAGTTCAGGGGTTTGATACGGGTGATGGGACTTCAGACAGTCCAGCAGCGCCTGCTGATGGGCAAGGTCGGTTTTCAGCAGCATTTGCACTTCATACTCCTGCTCCAGTTTTCCTTCCCAGTAATAGAGCGACGTCGCTCCCGGCAGGAGCGTGGCGCAGGCGGCAAGTTTTTCCGCCAATGCTTTGGCCGCCAGGTCCTGGGCGGTCGCTTCATCCGGCGCGGTACAGAGTACAACAACAGCATCAGGCGTAGTCATCGTGAACCTCGTATCAGCGAAAAGAGGCACTATAGCACGCAAGATAGGGAGGATTAACGAAACGGGCCAGGATCTGGCCCGAATTTGAAGAGATTTACAGCATGATGCCGCCAAAAATAAACCCGAGGATCACGCATAGCGTAATGGCGATGACGCCGGGGACCAGGAAGGCGTGGTTGAAGACGTATTTACCGATGCGGGTGGAGCCGGTGTCATCCATTTCGACCGCCGCCAGCAGGGTTGGGTAGGTTGGCAGAACGAACAGCGCAGAGACGGCGGCAAATGAGGCGATGGCGGTGAGAGGGCTTACGCCCAGCATCAGCGCGGCGGGCATCAGCGCCTTGGTGGTGGCTGCCTGGGAATAGAGCAGGGTTGCGGCGAAGAATAGCACGACCGCCAGCAGCCACGGATAGTTGTGCAGCAGGTCGCCTGCTACCGTCTGGATATCGCTGATGTGGGCTTTAACGAAAGTATCCCCCAGCCATGCGACGCCGAGAACGCAAACGCAGGCGCTCATGCCGGATTTAAACGTGCTGGCGTTGAGTACTTCACCGGTGTCGATTTTGCAGGTGATGCTGATCAATGTCGCGATAGTCAGCATAAATACCACGATCGCTTCGTTGCGCGGCAAAACCGGATCTTTAATCAGGCCGACGGTGTCGCTAATGGCGGTGGCGTAAAACATTACCGCGACGATACCAATCAGGAACAGCAGCACAGAGCGTCTGGCGTGCGGTTTAAGCTCGAAAACCTGGCTGCCGCGCAGCTTGACTTCCCCTTTCGCCAACCGCTCCTGATAAATCGGATCGTCTTTTAGCTCACAGCCGAGGAAGTTACAGACGATGGCGGTGAGCATCACGGCAATCAGGGTAACCGGAATACAGATTGCCAGCAGAGTCAGGTAGCTGACGCCCAGCGGTTCAAGGATGCCGGCAAAAAAGACCACCGCAGCGGAAATCGGCGAGGCGGTGATCGCAATCTGTGAGGCAACCACGGCGATGGAAAGAGGGCGCGAGGGGCGAATACCCTGCTCTTTCGCTACTTCGGTGATCACCGGAAGCGTAGAGAAAGCAGTGTGTCCGGTTCCGGCCAGTATGGTCATAAACCAGGTGACCAGCGGGGCGAGAAAGGTGATGTATTTGGGGTGACGTCGCAGCATACGTTCGGCGAGACTGACCAGGTAGTCCATCCCTCCGGCGACCTGCATGGCGGCGATAGCGGCGATAACCGCCATAATGATTTCGATGACGTCGAAGGGGATCGCGCCGGGTTTAATTTGAAAAAAGAGGGTCAGGACGAGGACGCCCAGGCCACCGGCGAAACCGATGCCGATACCCCCGAGTCTGGCTCCCAGATAAATAGCCAGCAGGACAATAACGAGTTCTGCACCAAACATATATGCCTTCCTTGTTTTATTAACAAGTTGATATTGGATTGTTGTAATTTAGTAGATCAATAAGAACAAAAAAGGCATGTCATCGCTGACATGCCCGTGATTAGTTTAACCTGAAACTTTACTGTTCGCTTTCATCAGTATACCGCTTCGCTTTATAGGCCGGATGCATGAGGTTTTGCGCGGAGAAGATATCGTCCAGCTCCGCCGCGGTCAGCAGCCCGCGCTCAAGCACCACGTCTCTGACGCTCTTGCCCGTTTCGGCGCAAATCTTGCCGACGATATCGCCATTGTGGTGACCAATATACGGGTTGAGGTAGGTGACGATGCCAATGGAGTTGTAGACGTAGCTTTCGCATACCGCTTTGTTGGCGGTGATGCCGCTCACGCATTTTTCCAGCAGGTTGTAGCAGGCGTTAGTCAGAATATGGATAGATTCAAACATCGCCTGGCCAATCACCGGCTCCATCACGTTCAGCTGCAGCTGCCCCGCTTCGGAAGCCATGGTGACGGTTGTATCGTTACCAATCACTTTGAAGCACACCTGATTGACGACCTCAGGGACCACCGGGTTTACCTTGGCTGGCATGATAGAGGAGCCCGCCTGCAGTTCGGGCAGGTTAATTTCGTTCAGGCCGGCGCGCGGGCCGGAAGAGAGCAGGCGCAGGTCGTTACAGATTTTGGACAGTTTAACCGCCAGCCGCTTCAGGGAACTGTGGACCATCACGTAGGCGCCGCAGTCGGAGGTGGCTTCGATCAGGTCTTCGGCTGGCACAACCGGCAGGTTGCTGACTTCCGCCAGTTTTTGAACTGCCAGCTGCTGATAACCATCCGGGGTATTCAGGCGGGTGCCGATAGCGGTCGCGCCGAGGTTTACCTCCAGCAGCAGCTCAGCGGTGCGCAGAATGCATTTGGTCTCTTCGTTAAGCAGAACGTTAAACGCGTGGAACTCCTGCCCCAGGGTCATCGGCACCGCGTCCTGCAGCTGGGTACGACCCATTTTCAGAATGTCCTGGAACTCAACGGCCTTTTGCTGGAAACCTTCGCCAAGCTGGTTGATTGCATCGATCAGTTTGAGAATAGAGGCGTAGACCGCGATGCGGAAACCGGTCGGGTAAGCATCGTTAGTGGACTGACATTTGTTAACGTGGTCGTTGGGGTTGAGATACTGATATTCGCCTTTCTGATGGCCCATCAGCTCAAGGCCGATGTTCGCCAGGACTTCGTTGGTGTTCATGTTAACGGAGGTGCCTGCCCCGCCCTGGAACACATCAACCGGGAACTGGTCCATGCACTTGCCGTTATTCAACACCTCATCGCAGGCGGCAATAATGGCGTTGGCGATGCTTTTAGGGATAGTTTGCAGCTCTTTGTTAGCCTGCGCAGCGGCCTTCTTCACCATCACCATTCCGCGGACAAATTCAGGAATGTCGCTGATTTTGTTGTTGCTGATGTAGAAGTTTTCAATCGCTCTCAGAGTATGGACGCCGTAGTAAGCGTCAGCTGGAACTTCCCTGGTGCCCAACAGATCTTCTTCGATACGAATGTTGTTTAACATGTGAACCTTCTCTTTCAAGCTGCCTATGAATTCACCAAATACGCAGAATTTATGGGATCTCGCGCATTTTCTGGCCGCAGATTATTTCCTTAATCGGCCCGGTGCCCACGATCATATGCTGATAATAGCGAATATCAGTCACCCTGATCACTTATTATGTAGTGAATCCTATAAGAATTATTAATCTGTGAAATGAGTCACCGGTTTTCTATTCTTAAAAAAAATAAGCTTTTTTTACGATTGAAAAGTGACGTTTTGGCCCAACATCTTTTCGATGCGAATAGCATATCTATGACTACGGGCGCCGACGCTGGCGCCTGTTAATGAAGGAGACGCCGGTGCGTTGGATTCCGTTAATTGCCGTTTTTTTATACGTTTACATTGAGATATCGATCTTTATCCAGGTCGCCCACGTGCTTGGCGTCCTGCTGACGCTGATTCTGGTGATCTTTAGCTCGGTCGTGGGGATATCGCTGGTAAAAAACCAGGGCTTTAAAAACCTCATGCTGATGCAGCAGAAGATGGCGGCGGGAGAGAGCCCGGCCGCTGAAATGATCAAAAGCGTGTCGCTGATCATCGCCGGTTTGCTGCTGCTTCTGCCGGGATTCTTTACCGATTTCCTGGGGCTGCTGCTGCTGCTGCCTCCGGTGCAGAAGCACCTGACCTTAAAGCTGATGCCGCATCTGCGCTTTAGTCGGATGCCGGGCGGCGGGTTTAGCGCCGGAACCGGTGGCGGCGATACCTTTGAAGGCGAATATCAGCGCAAAGATGACGAGCGCGACCGCCTCGAACATAAAGACGATCGTCGTGATTAACATTTAGCATTGTCCGGGCCGGTCACTCCGGCCTGGTGACTCTCTCCGCGAGCCTGCGCTTTGGTAAAAACAGCCACAGTACCGCCAGCATGATAAACGCGTACAGGCTCTTCCAGCCCACCATCGCCAGCAGCAGCAGGCACAGCACGCTGCCAAACGCCGCTAACACGCGATAACGCCCATGCAGCAACCGGCAGCCCGCCAGCATACACAGCAGATAGATCATAATAAAAATGCCGTTGGCGTAGACGATCAGGGCGTGCAGGTTGATATTGAGCGCGTAAATGCACAAAGCGCTAATCACGCAGCAGCCGAGTACCGCGTTCAGCGCATTGCGCGGAATTTGTCGCGGCGACAGGCGGGCCAGATAGCTCTTAGGCTTATGCTGCGCCTGCGACCACACCAGGCGGGCAAAGCTCTGGATATAGATATTGAGGCTGGCGAAGCAGGCGAGATAGCCGATAACGCAGGCAATCCACAGCGCCTGAATGCCGAACAGGCGTACGACGATATTGGGCAGCGACGCGGCGGCGGCCATCTCCTCACCAAAGGCATGAAAGTGCAGGACCAGCACGGTACAGGCCCAGTAGACCGAACCCGCCAGTAATAAGCCGATCATCAGCGCGCGGGGAAAATCGCGCTCCGGTTGCTTAAATTCAGAGGCCAGATGAGCGAAAGCCTCCAGACCGACAAAACACCAGAACATCACCGAAAGTGCGGAGAAAAGCTGCGAACTATCGATTTCAGCGGGCGCCGGGAAGGGGATCTGCGTGGGGTTGATCCCGCCGCGCCACCAGATAGCGACGATCAGGGCGACAATCAGCACGGCAACCAGCGTTTGTAGATTGGCGCTGGAGCTGGCTCCGCGAGAGCCGACCCACCAGATAATCGCCAGCGTTCCCAGTTCAGCCAGCAGCAGCTGGCTATCGTGCCAGCCAAAAAGCGCCTGACCGAAGCCGGTGGCGATATGCAGGGCCGCGGGTAATCCGACCGGGATCACTGATAAAAAGAGCCAGCCGGTGACGCGCGCCAGACGCGGTCCAAAAGCCATATCCACAAAATGGGCCACGCCGCCGGCGCTGGGAAAGTGCCGACCCAGCGTGGCGAAGACGATAGCGATGGGAAACACCAGTAAAATCAGCGCCGGCCAGGCCCACAGGCTGTTGTCACCAGCGACCAATGCGGCCAGCGCCGGAACGGCGAAGACGCCGGTTCCCAGTAATGATGTGGAGAGTAACCCCACTCCTTGGGCAAGTCCCAACTCCTGTTTTAAACCACTCATGTTTCAACCCTGCGCCCGGCAAAAAAGGGATGGTATCACAATCGCTTTTGCTTATGACGTCAGGCAACGGCGGCAAATTTGTGTGCGTCTGAGCACGAGGACAAATTTTTTTTTACTTTTCCCCTTGAAGCGGTAAAACCCCACCCCCATCTCTCAGGGCACTAGCCGGAAAACCGTGTGCGGACCGGCGTCATCCATAACTGATAATGACTTTCTCAAAGGAGAGCTATCAATGAGTATTCGTCCGTTACATGATCGTGTGATCGTCAAACGTAAAGAAGTTGAAACGAAATCTGCTGGCGGCATCGTTCTGACCGGTTCTGCGGCAGCAAAATCAACTCGTGGCGAAATCATCGCTGTCGGTAAGGGCCGCATCCTGGAAAACGGAACCGTGCAGCCTCTGGACGTTAAAGTTGGTGACATCGTAATTTTCAACGATGGCTACGGCGTGAAATCCGAGAAGATCGACAATGAAGAAGTGTTGATCATGTCCGAAAGCGACATTCTGGCAATTGTTGAAGCTTAATCCGCGAACGACACTGAACATACGAATTTAAGGGAAAGATAAAATGGCAGCTAAAGACGTAAAATTCGGTAACGACGCTCGTGTGAAAATGCTGCGCGGCGTAAACGTACTGGCAGACGCAGTTAAAGTAACCCTGGGCCCGAAAGGCCGTAACGTGGTTCTGGACAAATCCTTCGGTGCGCCGACCATCACTAAAGACGGCGTTTCCGTAGCGCGTGAAATCGAGCTGGAAGACAAGTTCGAAAACATGGGCGCGCAGATGGTTAAAGAAGTCGCCTCTAAAGCGAACGACGCTGCAGGCGACGGTACCACCACCGCAACCGTACTGGCTCAGGCTATCATTGCTGAAGGCCTGAAAGCCGTTGCTGCGGGTATGAACCCGATGGATCTGAAACGTGGTATCGACAAAGCTGTCGTAGCCGCTGTTGAAGAACTGAAAGCGCTGTCCGTACCGTGCTCTGACTCTAAAGCCATTGCTCAGGTTGGTACCATCTCCGCTAACTCCGACGAAACCGTAGGTAAACTGATCGCTGAAGCGATGGACAAAGTCGGTAAAGAAGGCGTGATCACCGTTGAAGACGGTACTGGTCTGGAAGACGAACTGGACGTGGTTGAAGGTATGCAGTTTGACCGCGGCTACCTGTCCCCGTACTTCATCAACAAGCCGGAAACCGGCGCTGTTGAACTGGAAAGCCCGTTCATCCTGCTGGCTGACAAAAAAATCTCCAACATCCGCGAAATGCTGCCAGTTCTGGAAGCCGTAGCAAAAGCGGGCAAACCGCTGGTTATCATCGCTGAAGACGTAGAAGGCGAAGCGCTGGCGACCCTGGTAGTGAACACCATGCGCGGCATCGTTAAAGTTGCTGCGGTTAAAGCACCGGGCTTCGGCGACCGTCGTAAAGCTATGCTGCAGGACATCGCAACTCTGACCGGCGGTACCGTTATCTCTGAAGAGATCGGTATGGAACTGGAAAAAGCGACTCTGGAAGATCTGGGTCAGGCGAAACGCGTTGTTATCAACAAAGACACCACCACCATCATCGATGGCGTGGGCGAAGAAGCTGCGATCCAGGGCCGCGTTGCTCAGATCCGTAAGCAGATTGAAGAAGCAACTTCTGACTACGACCGTGAAAAACTGCAGGAGCGCGTGGCTAAACTGGCAGGCGGCGTTGCAGTAATCAAAGTGGGCGCGGCTACCGAAGTTGAAATGAAAGAGAAGAAAGCACGCGTTGACGATGCCCTGCACGCGACCCGTGCTGCGGTTGAAGAAGGTGTGGTTGCCGGTGGTGGCGTAGCGCTGGTTCGCGTTGCCGCTAAACTGGCTGGCCTGACCGCTCAGAACGAAGATCAGAACGTCGGTATCAAAGTTGCGCTGCGCGCAATGGAAGCTCCGCTGCGTCAGATCGTGTCCAACGCCGGTGAAGAACCGTCTGTTGTGGCGAACACTGTGAAAGGTGGTGAAGGTAACTACGGTTACAACGCTGCAACCGAAGAGTATGGCAACATGATCGACTTCGGTATTCTGGACCCAACTAAAGTGACTCGTTCTGCTCTGCAGTACGCAGCATCCGTTGCTGGTCTGATGATCACCACCGAGTGCATGGTCACCGACCTGCCGAAAAGCGACGCGCCTGACTTAGGTGCTGCTGGCGGCATGGGTGGCATGGGCGGTATGGGCGGCATGATGTAATCGTGCGCTATACCCCTTAGATATAAAGAAACCCTCGGGCAGAAATGCTCGGGGGTTTTTCTTTTTGTCGTCTTTTTAGTATAAGGTTGTACATCCGGGCCAGTGCGTCCAGCTCATTGATCGTGGGGAATAACATGCAGGTAAAATATTTAGCAGGGATTGTCGGCGCAGCATTGTTGTTAGCAGGTTGCAGCTCCAGCAACGAATTGACCTCTGGTGGCCAGAACGTACGCTTTGTTGAAGATAAACCAGGTTCTGAATGCCAGCTGTTAGGTACCGCAAGCGGCACGCAGAGCAACTGGCTGTCCGGACAGAATGGTGACGAAGGCGGCTCCATGCGCGGCGCGGCAAACGCCCTGCGTAACAAGGCCGCAGAGATGGGTGGCAACGTCATTTACGGCGTCAGCAGCCCGACGCAGAATCTGCTGTCCAGCTTTGTGCCGACCGATAGCCAAATGAACGGCCAGGTTTATAAGTGCCCGAACTGATTTAACCGGTGCCTCTCTTGCCTAAATTGAGGCACCCTCTTGATCTCTTTTTATTGCTTGCTGAGTTGCGCCTGAGTTTGCTGGTAGAACGCATGCAAAGGACGCAGACACTCCTCCAGCGTCATCATTCTTCCTGGCTGAGAAGGGATGATTTGGCTAAAAATCTGGCTGGGCTGGCGCTGGGTATGCACTTCTTTCAGCTTTGGGCTTCTCTCAATTAAGCGCATTACAACGATATTTTCCTGCTCTGATGGATGAGCGGCGTTGGTTTTAATCACTGCGCCGGAGATGATTTTTCGCCCTTCCTCTGTGTCACAGCAGTACAACACGCCGAGATAATGGGAAAACAGATTGAGCTTCCATTCATCCTGAAGATACTGCTGATAATCAACGTTGCTGGTATTCGTTAAATCCACCGCATAAAGCATCAGGCCTTCCAGCGAGGAAGTTAAATAATTAATCAGATCGCTATCACCCGTGTGTTTAAGAGACTGCTGAATGCCCACCAGCAGCGCTTCAACTTGCATATCATCAATACGCAGCGTAGCAATTTGCTCATTTTGCAGCACCAGAATGAGCGTTGACCAGGTGTCGCCGGGTTTTAACGTTATCGACATAATACGCCTTTCCGGATTAGGGTGCTGTACTTCAGGTATATCGATCGCCGGTGTATTTTCTATAAGGCGTTCATTAAAGGCCACCAGTTCATTCTTATAACTTTCACCTTCAGCATTTAAGCGCTGCAGGACGATGGCCATTCTGTGCTGCAGAACTAACAGGAGATCCGCAAGAATCGGCGCCTGAAGATAATAAGACTGACAGAGTTGATTACTCTGTTTGACTTTGAGCATTAAAGCCAAAAATTTGTCATCATATTTAATAGATGCGGTATTAAAACCAATAAATGTTCCTTGCATACGGATCTCCTTTTCCTGGTGGTTACGCTGGTACCTGCATATGGAGCTGTGACATATCAATGATGCGATCGGCTGAGGCAATGGTGGATGGCCGATGGGCAACAATGATTCGGGTAATGCTTAAACCAGAGATAGACTGGTTAATGACCGATTCATTTTTCAGGTCGAGATGGCTGGTGGCTTCATCCATAAAAAGAATGCTGGGTTTTCGATAGAGCGCGCGAGCGATTAAAATTCTCTGTTTTTGTCCACCTGAGATACCTAAGCCAAGCTCGCCGACAATCGTTTCGTACCCCATCGGCATTTTCATGATTTCATCATGGATATTACATCTGCGTGCGCACTCAACGATAAAGTCCATATCGGCATTATCTTCAAAGCCGCTGATATTATCGATAAGCGAGCCTGAGAAAAGGCGGTCCTCCTGAAGGACGCAGGCCGTTCCGAGACGAAAGTTATTGATGCCAATTTTTTGAATATCAAGGTTATCCGCTATCACGTCACCGCTGGTGGGCGCTAACAGACCGCACATGACTTTCAGCAGCGTGGTCTTACCGACGCCGGAAGGGCCAACCAGCGCGATGGATTCGCCGGGCTCAACGGTAATATTTAAATTAGAAAAAATAGGTTGTGAGAACGGATCGTACTGATAGCTGAGATTCTTCACTTCTAATTTCACGCCAGTATTTTCTGCAAAAACCCGGCGTGCAGGCAGCTCTTTTTCCGGCTCGCTAAATACAATTTCTGAAAGACGCTCATTATGTAACGACAGCATTCGCAGCTGCATGACCAGGTCGATCAAGCTTGATGCGCGCTGGGAGAATTGCCCACGATAGGCGTTAAAAGCCATAAACATACCGAGGGTCATATTGTTATCAATGACCATGATCGCGCCCAGCCAGAGTACGGCGACCTGATCGATAGAGGTAATAAAAGTATTAATACCGCCAAACATCATATCGAAGCGAGTCTGTTTGATACCGGCATTGCAGGCGTCAATGTTGATATTTAACCAGTGCTGCGAACGACGCTCTTTTAAGTTCAGCGCTTTAATGGTGGAAATACCGTATAGGGACTCCATAAAGTGCGAGCTGGAGCGTGCGCCCTTGATAACCTGCTCTTCGGCAACGCGACGGTAGAAGCTGTAGGTGGCAAAACGCATGATGGCATAGCATAAGGTGAACCCAACCACGACCCAAACCAGCCAGCCGCCGTACAGCGTTAACATGACCAGCAGGCCAATCGTCATGATTGAGTCGATAATGCCGGTAACAATGCTATTGGTGAAGGTGGAACGGATAGTATCCAGCGACGAAAAACGAGACTGAATATCCCCTAAATGACGTTTTTCAAAAAAGGATAACGGCAGGCTCGTCAGATGATCGAACAGCGTGGTTTTCCATTGGATGTTCGTCAGCGTATTTAGCGTTAATGAGGTCCACGCTCGCAGCATACTAATAAAGGTACGGAAAAGCGTGAAGAAGACCAGGCCGATACAGATAACCGAAAGCAGGCTCTGGTCGTGCGCCATGATGACATGGTCAGTCACCAGCTGCGTACCAATAGGTAATAGCAGGCCGATAGCTTCAACCACCACCGAAAAGGCAAAGATTTTTAGCAGGACCGATTTAAGTCCCACAATATTGCGCATCAGGTCTAATAGACGCAGGCGTGATTTTGCCTGTTCTTGCTGAAAGTTTTGGTCCGGCCATAGCTCCAGCGCAACGCCGGTAAAGTTATTGGACATTTCCTGGATACCAATAACCCGCTTACCCAGCGCCGGATCGTGAACAATAAAGCTGTTTTTACGTACCTTAGTGAGCACGACGTAATGATTCATTCCCCAGTGGATAATACAGGGTAGCTTCAGCTGCTTGATTTCATCCAGATCCAGAGAGAGGGCCCGGCTTTTCAGACCGGCATGTTCCGCCGTTTTGCTCAGCGACATGAGCGTAACGCCCTGAGAAGGGCTACCGTAACGATGGCGGAAGTTGAACAGGTCGATATTAAGCCCGTAAAAGCCGCATACCATTGCCAGACAGGCGATACCGCATTCGGCGGCTTCCGACTGTAAAATAACCGGCGTTTTATGACGGAATGAGAAATTAAGCTTATCGGTAATGGTTTTAAATAGTTCTTTATTCATCGATCGGGCCACTCACGCTTTGCGTCATCTTATAGAAAGGAGTAAACATCCACATGTAAAGCGGGCGTTCTTCAAGGAAAACTACCGCCTGAGCCTTCAGACCGTTAGAGAGCGTGAGCGTTTTTCCATTGTAGCTAAAGGTCTTGTCCTTGATTTTTATAATTGCTTTATAGAGCGCTAATTCCTGCTGATTAGTGCCGTTGCTGACATTGGTATATTCTGCCATCTCCTGACGTGACGCCGGGACTGAGGAAATAGAAACAACCTTACCTGGAAATTGGCCAAATTTATCGGCAGGGAAAGCATCATAGCGAATATTAATGGTGTCCCCGGGTTTCACGTAGGGGATGGTGTTATTGGGTAACCAGAGGATCAGATAATACTCAATATCACCGGTAGGTTTGATCTGCGCCAGGCTGCTGCCGTTCTCTACCATCTGCCCTTTAGTCACGGCCAGCGATTCAATCTTACCGTTGGTCGTTGCTTTAATAATCAGATTACCGTTAGCGTTCGATTCTACCAGCTGATTTTTATAATCATTGATTTGGTTATGCTGGCTTGAAATCTGATTATCAAAGTCTGCTGCTTTGGTGATTTTATCGCTGCTGGTTTGCGTGAGCTGAGATTCCAGCTGCATCTTTTGGGTCACCAGGGATTGATAGGCGCTTTGCTGTTGAAAATATAGCGAGTGCTGATAGTTATACTGATCTTTAGTTATCAGACCATCCTTTAAGTATTTATCATAGCTGGCCAGGTTGGTATGCATTTTGTTTAAGCCTACCTGAGTATTAGCCAGCATACGGTTGGTTTCCGTTAACGAGGCGCTGGTGGTCTTAATCTGTTTTTCAAGAGCAGCGAGCGTTTCAGCCTTATTACGCGTCAGTTTGCTTATAATATCTTCTGCGTTAGCAATTTTTTCATTGATAACTTCAATCTGAGCCGCGCTAACGTTGCCACCGATCGTATTACGTGAAACGTCAAGCTCGTAAAGCGGTTGGCCTTTTTTGACAATGTCTCCCACCTTTACATGCAGATTCACAACAAAACCCTGCTGTGGGGCAAAGACGTTAACGGAGTGAGGGAGCGTAATGACCTCTCCGCGCACATCAATACGCTGGGTAAAGGTGCAAAATATGAGTGAAAGCACAATGGCAATAAGAAAAATAAATGCCAGAAGAGTGACTAGCCACGCGGGAATGCCTGCTAATAATAATGCCTTTCCTTTCCAGTGGGTTTTTTTGTACTCAATCGCTTCCTTGCGATAGATATTTTTTAACATGTGATACCACTTTATTTTTCTTCACAAAAGAAAGGCCCGGATACCCAGGCCTTTTATTAAAGGCTACAAGACCTAACCAAATAAGGGGGCTTTGTATTAGCTTAGAATATTATTTTGTCCAGGGAGTCAGGGTGCCATCGATCAGACCATCAACCATACCCATCGTTTTTTCAAAAGTCACATCCCAACCAACAGAAGCTCCAGCAAGAGCCCCACCAATTGCGCCGACTACTAAGCCCCAGATCATCCCTACACCTGCTGCAGCGGAGCCAACGCCAAAGATACCGCCCCCATTGCTACCATGAGCACCACCAATGATGGAACCATACATACCGGCCATCGTTCCTGCTAATACAGCGCTGGCAACCGCTTCGGCACCGTTACAAACCAGAGATGAAAGAGCTGAGCCGAGTGAAGAGAAGTCCCAAGAATAGCCACCAGAAATAGCTTCCATTTCAAAAACAGTTAATTGTTTCATAAATTTTCCTTATTTATCGAGCTTCTATAATAATATTTACAATATAATATTGTTTGTGATTGATTGGTTTTTTTGAAATGAATCCAGTAGGTGTTTTGGACTTTCATTTCACGACGAATTGTAAGGGTGACTACTTCAATTCCAATTGATTTTTATTAGTTAATGATGAATTTTAGTTGTTCATGTATTTGTGAAGGATGAATTCATAATTCAACGACTCAATATTTAGCGATTGGAGAGGAAATTTACTCTTGACTTTTCTAATCGTTAGCTTAAGGAATATGGTATCGATTGTGGTATAACAATGCTATATACCACAATCGGATTGGTTATGTTATTAGATGATTTTTATTCTTCCTGGAGAATAATTTCAAATATAGCTCGAACGTTACCTGGTGTTATAGTGTTAGATAGCTTGTAATAGTCCGCAGTGAAGGTAAGAGACTGGCTCTTTTTCACACTGGCAATAGAGTAGTTTTTATAATCAAAAAAGGTGATAGGGCTGGAACCCTGTTTAATTATGAAACCAACATCTTTGGCTCCTCCGATAGTGTCAGGGATGGAGTTTAGCAGTACGCCATCTTTTGACGCTGAGTTCTCAGTTATAGGATTAAACCAGTAGGTATATTTGGTTCCAACGGATGAGTCAGGGCAGCTAATATCGAGCGTAAAGTCTTTCTGCTTGCCAGTTACTCCGCCCTGAGTGATAGCTTTAAGCTGCGATGCTTCTATATTAGATAGATTGACGGTGCTACCGCCCCGTGGATTTATATTGCAGGTAGTTTCCCTGTAAGTGAAAGGACCCAGTTTGATGTTTGCCTGTAATAAGCGGGCAGTTGCAGAGTTTGCATTCACCTGATTGACGCTTCCCGCCCGATAGGATACGGCAATCTCTTTTTTACCGGAGAAACTGGTATCAATATCATCCTGAGTTTTGATTAACCAAACGGTTAACTGTTCAACGGTTGCATCTGGGAGACCGTAGGCAGATACGGTTCCTAATGTTGCCGGAACAGGACGACCATTAACGCCCTTTGTGATCTCCGAAATCTCAAAACCAATACCCGGTATCCCTGTTTCATACACCGGACCGCCGAGGACTCCGGTAACGCCAGGAGCGAGATTGACGCCGGGCGTGGCGATAATAGCGTAAATGTCATTTGCTTTACAGTTACTAAAATTTTTCGCATTAACCACATTTCCACCGACTGTTCTTACTCCCAGTACGCTCCCGGCTCTTAAAGTAGAATCTGATAGAATCTTTGCTGGACTAAATACAACGTTCACCGATGAATAACTACCATCATAACTACAGTCCGCCATAACCGGTATATTTATAAAAAGTAAACTAATAAAAAGGAGTATTTTCTTCATTGTCTGTATCCATCCCTGTTACTGGCAAACCGCAGTGGCCTGAGCAATACCTTCGTTTACCGCAGCCAGGTTATAAGGCGCTTTACACTGCTGCCCGCTCTTTGAACCCCACTGAGCATAGACTTCACCGTTATCTTTCAGGCCGGACAAATAGACCATACCGCCATCAGAAACGATGCTGGCCTGGGCGTTTTTATCCGTGGTCAACGTTACCGTGGCGCCATAAGGAACGTTTTCACCCGACGCTCTCTTAAGAATAAGGAACGCGCGGCGGCCAATATTGCCCGCGAAATTTGCCCGTACCACGGCTGCACGGGTTGGCACCACTTTCTGCGTCGTATTTGGCAATTCCATATTATCTCCCAAAGTCGTGCTATCTAAAGTCACGCTGGTTCGATGGTATGGCGTAACGTAAGGAATAATCGCATAGCCGCGGTAGTCCGTTTCGATCGTCGCGTCGTTTTCCAGACGGACGTTTTTCAGGCCGGGCGCCTTAACCAATACGGCGGTTTCAGACATTTCCTGACCTAATGTTATTCCGTCAGCATGAACCAGCACGCCGCCGCTCAGGCCGTAGTTAATTAACTGACTATTTTTGGCATAGCTGTAGCCAGCGTTAGCTGAACCCATGGAACCACGATAGTTGCCGTAGACGCCGCCGCTGGCATCTTCACGATTGCTGTAGCCCTGCTGGACGTTCCAGTCCAGGTTATGGTTTTCCAGCGCGACGCCGCTCAGAGAAACATACTGATCGGTTGAACCCGGACTGCTGTTGGTCACGTTATAGGTCGCATAGGCATTAGGTAACCAATCGCTTAAAGGAATGGAGATATTAAATGAAACAACATGGTCATCCTCAACGTGACGGCTGGAACCATTATTTCCCCAGCTATAGCGGCTATAGCTATAGCCAGCGTAATAGTTAAAGCGGCGGAACCCGCCGTTATAGCCAATATTCAGCGAGTTATTGCGGCGATTGCTATCCCAATAATCCTCAAAAATGCCGGATACAGAAAGGTTACCTAGCCCCGAACCCAGGCTCTGGCTCACGGTAATATTGGTTCTGTTACGCAGCGAGTGTGGCGTATATCCGCCGTAGCTGTTGTTATAGGTATTCATCACATCAGTTAGCGTATTGTACCCGGAGGTCGAATAGCGGTAGCCGGCTACGGTAATATTGGTGCCGGTTTCAAGGATATTTTTACCGTAGCGAATGCGCCATGACTGGCCGGACGTTTTCTCTTCATCTTTCTTTTTAGACCATGCCGCCGTTACATCGGCGGAAACCGCGCCAATATCGCCGAGGTTTTGCCCGGCGCCGAAAGCGAGCGCCTGGTAATTGGCCGCCGCCTGTACGCCCGTATAGAGAGTGGTATTGCTTAATACGCCGTAGCTGATCGTTGCTTGCGTAAAGGGTTTCTCGTCAACGTTGCCATCGTAGGGACGATATTTCCCGCTGGTAATCTCATACTCCATTTGGCCTTCCCGGAGCATTAATGGCAGAGAAGCGTAGGGCACCACGAAGTTTTGTCGGGAGCCATCGGACTCCTCGACGGTGACGTAAAGGTCACCGTTGCCGCCGGTTGAGTAGAGGTCGGTAATTTCGAAAGCGCCCGGAGCGACAAAAGCCTGGTAAATTTGGTAGCCATTCTGCTTGATGACGATACGCGCATTGGTTCGGGCAATACCGCGAACGATGGGCGCGAATCCACGCAGGCTTTCAGGAATCATGTCCGTGTCGGTTGCCAGCTGAATCCCGGTGAACGGCACGCTGTCAAAGATGCTCGACAGCGAGCTGCTTTCGCCCATGACTAAAGTACTTTTTAACGGGACAATGCTCCGCTGCGCATAGAGATATACGGAATCCCAGTCGCTCTTTGCCCCCGCTGACTTATTCCATGTACTCAAATTGCGCAGGCGCCATGGCCCGAGGTTCAGGCCGGATTGTAAGTTAAGATTGTAATACTCATTATTGGCTTCATAGTCTTTGCCTGAACTAAACTGATAGTTGGTCAGTAAGGCATTAATACCGTCGTCAAACTCATCTGGGGAAACGAAACCCTGGGCGATAGTGGACAGCGCCGCCTGCGGTATGGATACCAGCAGCTGTTGAGTATTGAAGTTAAAATCGGTGGTGAAATCAGGAATAACATGAGTATCTGCGCAGCCATTCGCATCTTCTTTTAAGCCAGGAAAAGCGTCAGCACGCAAACCATAGCTGGTTAATTTAGCAATGCTTAAACAGGGAACTAATTTCAACGTATCTGTTGTTGGATCTTTTTTTTCCACAAACCGGATATCAGCCGTTTCTTGCAGACTGTTATTTAAAATAACGTCAATGCGATACTCCCCCGGAGCCTGGGCATCGCGGGTGGCGTAGGGGGATAAGTCCGGTATTGAAGAGGGGTCGCTCTGACCGACAGATTTTATAAATGCGGGGTCAAAAAAATCACGAGCTAAAGCATTGGCGCATAAACCGAGAGCTAGCGCAGGAACAAGAACGAAAAATGTGTGGGAGGTTCCGGATAGCGCGCCTCCCCTTTTTTTTATAGAAATAGACATACTTTTCACCCTGGCCAATCAAAAAAAAATTTAAATCGATGATGTGTGGGCAGAACCCGAGCCTCCGTTATCAGTGGCGACCTTCCACTCGATTTCTGAACCATTTATACCTGCAGGCAAAGTAAATTCTTTGCTGGAAAAAGCATCAATGTTATTGACTGAGTTGCTAATATCTCTGCCGTTTATTTTTATCGACTTAAAATAAATGAAAAAGGGTGTCGGATTCTTTAGCGTTATCTTATTACCGGATTTATGCCACTGCAGATTTTTAGCTTCGGTATTAATATTCATATCCTGAATGGCGCGAGGACGATAGATAAGACGCATTCTATGGCGTACCGCCAGCTGCAGTTTGTTTTTATCCGCTTCACTGTCGCTGGTTGGCGGAATAGACATTACGTTAAAGAAGTAGACGGTTTCACGATCCTGAGGCGCTTTAGAGATATACGCGTTAGGGAAAATACGTACCGTGTTGGTTTGCTTGCCCTCTAGGCGGAAAAGCGGGGGAGTCACCATAAAAAAGCTGTCTTTCATTCCTTCAGACGCTTCTACCCAGGATTTAATTAAATAAGGCGTGTCATCTTTGTTTTCAATGTTCGTACTGATTTCTCGCGAACCTTCTTTATAAAGATGGCGGGTTGAATCAACCACGACTCCACTCTGGGCCACAAAGCTGACAGAAATAAAAGAAATTGCAGCTAATCTTAATAATGACTTCAGCATAATTCATTCCCTGAATAAAAAATAACGGGGCCTGCCTGAGGCAAACCCCGTTGTACTTATTAGTAGCTAATAGTAAAGGTGGCTACACCTTTAACTGCACCATCGGTAACGCCGTTTGCAGTTTTAACGTATGCAGCTTTATAACGCAGGTAAGACGGGGTACCCGCGGTATAAGCAACAACTTTTGGAGTCGTACCGGTGAAGCTTACGCGAGTGCCGTCGGTGTTCACTACGGTAACCGCAGCGTTAGTTGCCGGGCTGGCAGCCGTGTTGGTCAGCACGTTGTCCTGGCCGCTGATATAGTCGCCGGTTACGGTCACGTTGATGTTACCGGTGTAATTAGTTGCACCTTTCTGGCAATCTTCGATTTTGTACTCAATGTCTTTTGCAGTTGACATATACGGAGTGTTAACTGCCATTGCGTCCAGTACAGATGCTTTAACATCGTCCAGAGTTAAAGAACCGCCGGAAATCATAGCGGACGGCGTTACGTTACAGGATTCGCCGGTGTCGGTAACGTTACCCAGAATAGTCAGAGAAGAACTGTTCCCTGCCGCGAAAGCCTGAGCACTCAGAACTGCAGAAGCAGCAACCATTACAGCTACAATTGTTTTTTTCATTTATTTAATCCATTTATAGATACTAAAGTCCTGAATAGCGTCAAGACGAAGATGTTAATTAGTCTGATAGGTAATAACTAACATTCTGCTATGTCTGCCCGATCGCTATCGTTATCATTCTCCTGCCGCCGCATTTTGTATACCTGGTATACATAGAGCGTAATGTGCCGGAGCGGTGACAAATCTAAGTGCAGGACTGATAAAATGCATGTGAATTCTGTTTGAATTTAAACTCTGTTTATTGAAGGTTGCAATTTCACAAGCAGATTTCGTAGATAATAATGAGTGTGCCTGGAAGGTATAGTTGTAAATCAGTCTTCCCTTTGGTTCAAATATCATGATAATCTTATCTTTGCTCTGGGAAGAGCTGGGATTTTTCTTTGAAATTATCTAATCTGGCAGGCTTAAAGGGATGTACTGTGATAGCTAAAGATGAATTTGAATTTAATTCATCTTTGTTTCATATGGAATGGTGAGGGAGGAAAGGGATTATGATATTCAATGAATATATCATTAACAATGAAGTTATTTTTAATGTAAATATGAATGAGCTGCAGCCCGTGGGGGAAAATGGTGAGAGCGTGACGCTGAACGCGCCGACTGCACGCTGCCTGCAACTTTTACTGGAAAGCAATGGAAAAATTATATCCCGAGAAGAGTTTCTGGATAGTGTCTGGAAAACCAGAGGGGTTGTCGTTTCTCAGAATACTTTTTATCAAAACATATCATTGTTAAGAAAGTCGTTAGTGAAAGCAGGATTATCGCAAGATATTATTGTTACAGTCAGGCAGCGCGGGTTTGTTCTCGCCGCAGGCTCAAATATTGCCTCATTCTTACGCTCGGAAGAAAAGGAACCGGAAAACTCTGAAAATGTGCAGGTTACCGCAAGTACCTCTTCGCCTCCGATTGAGAAAAATGTGATGAATAATTCCGCTGTCCGCGAAGATGCGCAAAAAATTTCCCCAGACGATAAAGCAACAGTATTTAAATTACCTGGATGGATTTTGCCTCTGTTATTGGTGATGACCGCAGCAAACATCCTTTCTCTTTTTTTGTAAGTAATAATGAATGGATTAACCGTTTGATTTTATATTCGATTTACTCTCCCTTGGAAGAATAACTACTGATTCTACGAAAATTATAAAGCGTCAGTATTTATACACCAGTAAGTAATAGCAACAGGTAGTCTGCCAGGCAGTGCCCGGCAGACGGATTCGCTATCGTTGCTTCAATCCTAAGTCCAGGGGGGTCTTGCTGGGTTCTCCGCCGATTTCCCGTGCAAGTTTAGGGACTAAATAACCGGAGACCAGAGTGAGTAGTTCGCGCATGATTACCCGGGCCTCTTCGTCACTGACCATGAAATGCGCTGCTCCCTGCACTCTGTCCAGAACGTGCAGGTAATAAGGCATAACCCCGGCATCGAATAACGCATTGCTCAGATCGGCGAGCGTGCGCGCATTATCGTTCACACCGCGTAACAGTACGCTTTGATTGAGTAAGGTGACGCCAGCCATACGCAGGCTCTTCATTGCCCTACGAAACGCGGTATCAATCTCGTTGGCATGGTTAATATGGTTCACCAGCAGCACCTGCAACGAGGATACAGAGATGCGCGCAACCAGGGTATCGGTAATCCGCGCAGGAATCACAATGGGTAACCGACTGTGGATGCGCAGGCGTTTAATATGTGGAATGGATTCCAGCTGGGTAAGCAGCCAGTCCAGTTCATGGTCCTTCGCCATTAACGGGTCACCGCCGGAAAAAATAATTTCATCCAGCTCTGGATGAGACGCGATGTATTCCATAGCCTTCTGCCAGTTGCGCTTCGTGCCCTGGTTTTCCGCGTACGGGAAGTGCCGACGGAAACAATATCGACAATTTACCGCGCAGCCGCCTTTCACCAACAGTAAAGCGCGGTTGCTGTATTTATGCAGCAGACCTGGCACAACGCTATGCTGTTCTTCCAGCGGATCGGTGGAGTATCCTGGAGCATGAATAAACTCCTCCTGGGAGGTAAGTACCTGACGGAGAAGAGGATCGTTTGGATTTCCTGGTTCCATACGAGCAATAAATGCCCGTGGGACACGCAGTGCGAACAGGCGCTTAGCGTCGCGTCCTGCCAATAGATTCGCATCAGCGTCTACATTTAAAAGCTGCAGCAGTTCATCGGGACTGGTCACAACATCGGCAAGTTGCGTTAACCAATCTTCTCTGGATGGGGTATTTAGGGTTACAATATGCGCCATTTTGTGGCTTAGCTACCAATTAACAAAGTTTCAGAGGGCCTTATGGCGACTTACTATAGCAACGATTTTCGTGCCGGTCTTAAAATCATGATGGACGGCGAACCTTATGCAGTTGAAGCCAGTGAATTCGTTAAACCGGGCAAAGGCCAGGCTTTTGCGCGCGTTAAGCTGCGCCGCCTGCTGACCGGCACCCGCGTAGAGAAAACCTTCAAGTCTACAGATTCTGCTGAAGGCGCAGACGTTGTCGATATGAACCTGACTTATCTGTACAACGACGGTGAGTTCTGGCACTTCATGAACAACTCGACGTTTGAACAGCTGGCCGCAGATTCTAAAGCCGTTGGTGATAATGCTAAATGGCTGCTGGATCAGGCTGAATGTATCGTTACTCTGTGGAACGGTCAGCCGATCTCCGTTACCCCGCCGAACTTCGTTGAGCTGGAAATCGTTGAAACCGATCCAGGTCTGAAAGGCGATACTGCTGGCACCGGCGGTAAACCGGCTACCCTGTCCACTGGCGCAGTGGTTAAAGTTCCTCTGTTCGTTCAGATTGGCGAAGTCATCAAAGTGGATACTCGCTCTGGCGAATACGTATCCCGCGTGAAGTAATCGATGCGCTGAGACGGTTGGCGCAGCCTTTCGCTGCGCCCTCTACCGGCGTAACTGCAGGCAGGGAAGATGGGTTATAAATTAACGCTCCCGGTATTATTATTTCTTAGCTGTGCCCTTCTGTCCGGATGCAATACGGCCCGCGGCGTGGGTGAGGATATCCAAAGCCTGGGTCATGCTATTTCTCACGCTGCCAGCTAACCTGATTTCATCAGGAAATCCTCATTCATAATCCATTTCTTTTCCTGACTTAATACCTTAAACCTCTTTTTCTCCGAAAAAACGTTGAGATTCCCTCATCCTGAACCAGGTTGTCTATGCTTATAAGGCACGATAACTAAAACTGGTAAATTAAGGATAACATCATGGTAAAAAAAGCGATTGCAGCGGTCTTTACGGTTTTGGTCCTCTCCTCAGCATTGACCGGATGTAACACCACGCGCGGTGTCGGTCAGGATATTTCAGATGGCGGCGATGCGATTTCTGGCGCCGCAACCAAAGCTCAGCAATAGACCATGGCGGTACGGCCGTGGTCGTACCGTTCTTCCTCTCTTTAGCGACATCGTGTATTATTTCCGCGGATTATCATCTACCTTGCGGGACGACCCGTAAGCGTTCCACATCTGGGGACGGCCCCATCAAAGGAGCCTTATGTCCTGGTTAATTCTGTTTATCGCGGGGCTGCTGGAAGTTGTCTGGGCAGTCGGTCTGAAGTATACCCATGGTTTTAGTCGGCTTGTGCCGAGCGTAATTACGATTGCCGCCATGGTTATCAGTATGGCGCTTTTATCATGGGCGATGAAAACGCTGCCCGTGGGAACGGCTTACGCCGTCTGGACCGGTATTGGCGCGGTTGGCGCAGCGGTCACGGGGATTATCCTGCTAGGAGAATCCGCCAGCCCGATGCGCATTGCCAGCCTGGCATGTATTGTCATTGGCATCATTGGCCTGAAAATGAGCGCTCATTAATAGCGTTGATTGACCCAGATGAGCTTGCTCACGTCAAATCCCTGCCGGCTGGCGATATCCAGCATCTGCTGCTTCACTTCCGGCGGGATTTTCGGCGCACGCGCCAGTAGCCAGAGATAGTCGCGATCAGGCCCACAAACCAGCGCATAGCGATAATCCTTATCCAGTGAAATGACGTTATAGCCGCCATAGAAAGGGCCGAAAAATGAGACCTTCAGCGCGGCGCGCGTGGGATCGCCGGTAAAGTAAGCGACGCCGTCGGTTTTCTGCCACATACCCCGGTCGGGGTTATATCCCTTATTTACCACGTTCAGCCCACCATCATCGCGCAGGCTATACGTTGCGGTGACCTTTTCTAAGCCACTCTCAAAATTGTGATCGAAACGGGCGATTTCATACCAGGTACCGAGATAGCGTTGCGTGTCGAATGGGCTGACCACGGTGACGCCGGTAGGCGGCGTCGGCGTGCTACAGGCGATAAGCAGAAATGAAGCGGCAACAACCGCCATGACGGGGAGCAGACGCATAGTTATTTCCTTGCCAGTTTTAAGCTAAGTGTAGATTCAGGCAGGAAAAATGCGGCAGATTTTTCTTGAGAAGAGAGCCCGGTAACATCCTGCTACCGGGCTTGCCGCAGTCGAGGTTAAAGCAGCGGTTTAGATGAACAATATTCCGACCAGCGTGACGACGGTCAGAATCGCCGCGAGGCCGTAGAAGACCCACTTACCGTTGGGTACGTGAATTTTTAAATCGTGCATCGCATGGTGAATACGATGAAGTCCGCACCATAGCGGCAGCACAATCATCAGAAAAATAAACGCACGGCCAATGAAGCTGTGGGCAAAGCCCAGCACGCGTTCGTAGCTGAAGGCGTCTGCGGGCGCAAGGCCCAGCGGCAGCATAATACCTACCAGCAGTACGATGACAGGAGCGACAATTGCTCCCCACATACCGCCAGCGCCAAACAGCCCCCAGAATACGGGCTCATCAGAACGTTTTGGTTTAGGATTGATCATTCCAGCCTCCTTACCAGAACAGGGCGACAAACAGAATCACTACGGTGACGACCGCGGTGACGATCCAAAGCCCTTTAATCACTGGCTCTGGCCCCATTTTTTCGCCTTTGAGGATAATATTGGCAGCTTTCGGTGCCAGCTCAAACCAGGTCTTGGTATGCAGCAGCGCGGCCGCAAGCGTGATCAGGTTCAGAATCACGACAATCGGATTTTGCAGAAAACCGATATACCCGGCCCAGCTCTCCGCACCGTGCTTCAGCGCGAATAGCCCGTAGATCAACACGATACTGAACCAGACCGTGGGGACCGCTGTTCCTTCACGCAGCATATAGAAGCGATAAAACGGCAGCTTTTTCCACCAGGTGGACGGCATCGGCCGCACGTAGGGTTTGCGTTTAGTCGTCATACTGCACTCCTTAGCGTGGTTTCAGGGTGGCGATAAGAAAGTCTTTCGAGCTTTCTACCTTACCCTGCTGGATCGCGGCTGCCGGGTCGACGTGTTTCGGGCAGACTTCGGAGCAGTAGCCCACGAAAGTACATGTCCATACGCCATTCTGGCCGTTAAGCTGCGCCATACGTTCCTTTTTACCGTGGTCGCGGCTGTCTTCGTTATAGCGATGGGCGAGGGTGATCGCCGCCGGGCCGATAAACTCCGGATTAAGACCAAACTGCGGGCAGGCCGCGTAACACAGGCCGCAGTTAATGCAGCCGGAGAACTGATGGTATTTCGCCATCTGCGCCGGCGTTTGCTTGTTTGGTCCCTGATCGGGCGTGCGCGGGTTGCCGATGATGTACGGCTTAATGGCTTCCAGACTTTCAATAAAGTGGGTCATATCGACCACCAGATCGCGTTCAATCGGGAAGTTAGCCAGCGCTTCAACCTTAATGCCTTTGGTGTATTCGCGCAGGAAGGTTTTACAGGCCAGCTTTGGTACTTTGTTCACCATCATGCCGCAGGAACCGCAAATCGCCATGCGGCAGGACCAGCGGTAGCTAAGATCCGGCGCGAGGTTATCTTTGATATAGCCCAGCGCATCCAGCAGCGAGGTTTGCTCGTCGTAGGGAACTTCATAGAAAGCGCTGTGCGGTGCGATATCCACTTCCGGGTTATAGCGCACCACTTCGACTTTCATGTTTTTCATCTCAGCCATTCGTCGTCTCCTTCTTCTCGGCTGCTTCCGCTTCCGCCCCGTACACGCGTTTTGCCGGCGGCAGAGTGGTGATTTTCACATCACTGTACTCCAGAGTGGTATTACCGTTGGCGTCGCGGAAGGCGAGGGTATGCTTGAGGAAGTTGACGTCGTCACGCTCGGTGCAGCCTTCATCCAGACGCTGATGCGCGCCGCGGGACTCTTTACGCGCGATGGCGGAATGCGCCATACATTCGGCGACGTTCAGACCATGACCCAGTTCGATGGTATACAGCAGGTCGGTATTGAACACGCTGGAGGTGTCGGTGATACGCACGCGCTTGAAGCGCTCCTGCAGCTCGGCCAGCTTATCAACCGTTTTCTGCATGAGCTCCGGCGTACGGTAGATGCCGCAGCCTTCTTCCATCGATAGACCCATTTCATCACGGATCTTCGCCCAGTTTTCGTTACCTTCCTGATTCACCAGGTCCTTCAGGCGCTTCTCGATATCGACGACCTGCGCGTCCAGCGCGGCGCTATTGGCTTCGCCCGCTTCGGTGGCGCGCTGCATGGCCTGTTCACCGGCCAGACGACCAAACACCACCAGCTCCGCCAGCGAGTTGGAGCCGAGACGGTTAGCGCCGTGCAAACCGACAGAAGAGCATTCGCCAACGGCAAACAGCCCTTTAATACGGGTTTCACACTGCTGGTCGGTTTCGATACCGCCCATGGTGTAGTGCGCGGTTGGACGTACCGGAATGGGATCTTTCACCGGATCGACGCCCACGTAGGCTTTTGAGAGTTCACAGATAAACGGCAGACGTTCAAGCAGCTTTTTCTCGCCCAAATGACGCAGATCGAGGTAGACCACGTCGCCTCGCGGCGTTGGGATCGTGTTGCCTTTACGCCATTCGTGCCAGAAAGCCTGGGAGACTTTGTCGCGCGGACCCAGCTCCATATATTTATTTTTTGGCTCGCCCAGCGGAGTTTCCGGGCCCATGCCGTAATCCTGCAGATAGCGGTAGCCATTCTTGTTGACCAGAATACCGCCTTCACCGCGGCAGCCTTCCGTCATCAGAATACCGGAACCTGGCAGGCCGGTTGGGTGATATTGCACGAACTCCATATCGCGCAGCGGTACGCCGTGGCTGAGCGCCATACCCATACCATCGCCGGTGACGATCCCGCCGTTGGTATTGTAGCGATATACGCGTCCTGCGCCGCCGGTCGCCAGAACTACCGCGTTGGCGCGGATCTGTACCAGCGTACCCTCCATCATATTCATCGCGACCAGACCGCGCGCCTGACCTTCGTCGACCAGGATATCGAGGACAAAGTGTTCGTCGAAGCGTTGGATTTGGGGGAACTGAAGCGAGGTCTGGAACAGGGTGTGCAGCATATGAAAGCCGGTTTTATCGGCTGCGAACCAGGTTCGCTCGATCTTCATACCGCCGAAGCGCCGGACGTTGACGCTGCCGTCAGGGCGGCGGCTCCACGGACAACCCCACTGCTCAAGCTGGGTCATTTCCGTCGGGCAGTGATGAACGAAGTAGTCGACGACATCCTGTTCGCATAGCCAGTCGCCGCCTGCAACAGTATCGTGGAAATGGTACTCAAAGCTATCATGATCCTGCGCGACGGCAGCGGAACCCCCTTCAGCAGCAACGGTATGGCTGCGCATAGGATAGACTTTTGAAATTAGAGCGATTTTAGCATTTGGATTAGCTTGCGCGGCGGCAATTGCAGCACGAAGACCTGCTCCGCCTGCGCCAATAACGGCAAGATCGGCTTGAAAAGTTTGCACGACATTCCTCCAGTTTTTGTTTATTTCGCCGCCGGGCTGGCGAAAACGTATCACTGCTCCTTTATAGGTAAGGAGTATAGCCGCAGGGTTATGAGGGAAAATTGACGTGTTCGATTTTTTTATCGTTATGTGCGGTTGTTTATCTATCCACTGTATGTTTTTGGGCTATCAATAAATTAAGCGTATGTGACGCTTTTGCCTTTTCGCACAAAATTTGTTTCATTCGCCAGTTACGAGTAGACTTCGGGCCCTTGTTTCAAATCGGAGAAAGTACCATGAGCGAAACGGCAACCTGGCAGCCGAGCGCATCCATTCCAAACCTGTTAAAACGTGCAGCGGTGATGGCGGAAATTCGTCGTTTCTTTACCGACCGCGGCGTGCTGGAGGTGGAGACGCCCTGCATGAGTCAGGCGACGGTGACGGATATCCATATGGTCCCGTTTGAAACGCGTTTCGTAGGACCGGGTCATTCTCAGGGGCTGAATCTGTATCTGATGACCAGCCCGGAGTATCACATGAAGCGCCTGCTGGCGGCCGGTTGCGGCCCGGTTTTTCAGCTATGCCGTAGCTTCCGCAATGAAGAGATGGGTCGCCACCATAATCCGGAATTCACCATGCTGGAGTGGTATCGTCCGTGCTATGACATGTACCGGCTAATCAACGAAGTAGACGATCTGCTACAGCAGGTACTCGACTGCCAGCCGGCCGAAAGCCTCTCTTATCAGCAAGCCTTCCTGCGTCATCTGGAAATCGACCCGCTGTCGGCAGATAAAACGCAGCTGCGCGAAGTGGCGGCTAAGCTCGATTTGAGCAATATTGCCGATACGGAAGAGGATCGGGACACGCTGCTTCAGCTACTTTTTGTCATGGGCGTTGAGCCGCATATTGGTAAGGATCGTCCGACGTTTATCTATCATTTCCCGGCCAGCCAGGCGTCACTGGCGCAAATCAGCACCGAAGATCATCGCGTAGCGGAACGTTTCGAGGTCTATTACAAAGGCATTGAGCTGGCTAATGGTTTTCATGAGCTCACCGACGCCCGAGAACAGCGGCAGCGTTTTGAGCAGGATAACCGCAAGCGTGCGGCTCGCGGTCTGCCGCAGCAGCCAATCGATCATCATCTGCTGGCCGCTCTGGAAGCCGGGCTGCCGGATTGTTCCGGCGTAGCGCTGGGCGTTGACCGGGTGGTGATGCTGGCGCTGGGCGCAGAAAGCATCGGCGACGTTATCTCGTTTACCGTCGACCGCGCCTGATCTTTCTTTCCGCTTTCCCGCAGGATATTGACCGGGATGACCGCCGATGTGCGGCGGTATGGTTGATTGTCCGGGAGTGCGACAGTTCTGGCCTTGCCCGCGTTCAGGCAAGGCCGATATTACAGACTGCCGGGCGCGCGACTGGTTTTCCCTGCCGAGGTCAGCGCCCTGCTGCTTTTTCTGCCATCGATGCTCTCCAGGCGCATCTGGAACGGCGGGAACGGCATATCGATACCGTGCTCGCGGAATCCGGCCAGAATCAGCTGATGCATCTCATGGCGTAGCGGCATACGGTGACCCATTTCGGCGGCGTAGATACGCAGCTCGAAAATCTGGATCCCCTGCTGCAGGTCAACAAGAAACGCTTCCGGCGCCGGGGTATCGATAACCAACGAACAGCGGTGCGCGGCATTTAGCAGGATCTGCGCCACCTCTTCGGTATTGGCATCCACCGGGGCAGGCACCGTTAACACCACGCGGGTTACAGAATCCGACAACGACCAGTTGATGAACTGTTCGGTGATGAACGCCTTGTTCGGCACGATAATCTCTTTACGGTCCCAGTCGCTGATGGTGGTGGCGCGGGTATTAATGCGCGTCACGCTACCGGTGAGATCGCGAATGGTGACCGTATCGCCAATGCGTATCGGTTTTTCAAACAGAATAATCAGGCCGGAGATGAAGTTGGCGAAGATCTCCTGCAAACCAAAACCGAGACCTACACCGAGCGCGGCAATAAGCCACTGCAGTTTCGACCACTCAATCCCAATCATCGAGAAACCGACCAGACCACCAATCAGCATCAGCAGATACTTGGTGATGGTGGTGATGGCGTAGCCGGTGCCCGGCGTCAGTTCCAGGTGCTGGAGGATGGCCAGTTCCAGCAGAGCGGGCAGGTTGCGCACCAGCTGGGTGGTAATAATCAGCACCAGAATAGCAATCAGCACCGCGCCGAGGGTGATCGGCTCCAGGCTCTCAACGCCCTGCACCGTGGAGGTCACGTCCCACAGCGAGATATTCTCCAGGAAGCCAAATGCGGAGTGGATTTCTGACCATAGCACGATAACCGACACCAGCGCGATCAGCATCAGCAGGGAGCGCACCAGACGCAGGGACTGGGTACTGATAGCATCCAGATCGACCTCGCTGACCTCGGCTTCCATTGAACCTTCCGGGCTGCTGGTATGCTGGACGTCCTCTTCGCCACGCGCGCGCTGGGCGAGGATCTCCGCCCGACGGTGCTTAGCGCGATCGAACGCCAGGCGACGGCGCTGAATCAACATCCAGCGGCGAATGATGTGATAAACCACCAGCAGCAGGAACCAGATGGCGACCGACGTTTCGAGCCTGGCGAGCAGCGCCTGCGATGTAGCGAGATAGCCGATTGCCGCCGCCAGCATTGCCACCAGCGGCGCGCCGAGCAGCATATTCCACAGCAGTCGGTTCAGCATATTGTCGCCGCTGCCTTCTTTATCGAGATACAGCGGGATGCCGGCGCGTTTCAGGCTCAGGGTCACCATCGCCAGCGCGCCGCAAATCAGCATAAAGCAGAGGCGACCCAGCGAGGCGGAGAACTCGCGATCGTTGAGATTATCAAAAGTAATCAGCGCCATAATAAGCGGCACAATGAGCCCGATGCTCATCAGATAGTAGCGCATCGCCTTGCTAACCCGACTGCGCGGCCAGCCAAAGTGGGCGATGAACAGACCGTTCGGGCGGGCAAAAGTGGCGCAAATCATTACCACCCACAGCAGCGGCACCGTTGCGGTGACGCTATCGCCAATCGCCACGGCCAGCGGGAAAGGCCAGGCAGACTGCAGACCGTAGCCCAGCGTCATCCACAGTACCGGCAGCGGCGAGGCCACCAGTATAGACCAGAACACCGTTCGCAGGGTAAGCCAGAAGTGATCCTGCGTAACCTTGCCGACGCGCGCGCTGGAACGCTCCAGGAAGCTGGTGAAATGGCGCCGCGAGCTGACGCTGAACCCTACCAGAATGAGCGCGACGAAGAGCGGCAGCAGGGTCTCTTTGCTGGTCAGCATCATCATGCTGGCCTTACCGAGCTGGCTCATGGTATCGAGCGAGATCAGACGGCGTAAATCCTGAACAATCTCCAGTGGCCAGGAGAAGCCGATTGGGCTGACGTCGGAGGTCCAGAACAGATAGCGGTGGGTCGCTTCGTTGATCTCTTTGAGCGCATCCTCTAGCTGGCCGTTGGCGACTTTCAGCTTGGTCAGTTCGAGCATAAGCGTATCGCCGCCGCGCAGCAGGGAGTTGAGCAGCTCTGTCTGCGTGCGCATCTGAGCCTGAAGAATGCGGTTCTGCTCGCTGGTGAGGGGTTCACCGTTGGCCTGACGAATTTGTCTTAGCTGCGGCTGCTTGCCGAGCTGATCCTCATAGCGCAGGCGCTGCACGCGCAGCTGCGCCATTTCGGTATCCAGCTGCTGCGGTCGCGGGATTTCCGGCAGACGCGCCACCTGCGCGCGCAGGGCTTCGCCAAGCAGATTGGAAGAACCTAACCATTGGGACTGCTCGCGGAGCGTGTTTAAAGCCTGACGCACCTGCAGGGTTTGATTGGTCGCCTGGCGCTGCTGAGAGGCGATCAAGTCCATCCGCTGCGCCTGCTGGTTTAGCGCTTGCGACAGCTCGCGGTTCACTTTGAACTGCGCCACAATATCCGGCGGCAGGTTTTCGCTGTTTTCCGCCAGCAGCTCGGTGCTTTCCAGCGCTTTCTCCGCCTCGCGCTGCCGTTGGTTATTGAGCTGATTTCTTAATGCCTGTAGCCAGGCGTCGAGCTGCTCACTCTCTTTCTGCGCCAGCTCGGATCGCAACCGTGATAGCTCCTGGCGGTTATTGGCGGAAAGCTGCGCCAGATCCAGTTCATCGACCAGCGCTTTCAGCCGCGCGGACTCCGCCTGTAAACCAAGATTTTGCGCCTGCGCCAGCGGCGTATTGCTGCTTTGCGCGCCGATCCGGCGTTCGACCTCATTCAGCTGGCGGCGGGCATCGCTCTGTTGCTGCGGCAGCTGGTTGAGCGAGTCGGCGATATCGCGGGCGCGGTCCTGCTCCTGCTGAGCTTTACGACTGGCTTCCAGCAGCTGGCTGCTGACCTGGAGAATCTCCTGGTTCAGGGCATCGGAGGAGAGGGTAGTGGAGACCTGGCGCGGCTCATCGCTAAGATTGTTGAGCTGCGCGCGCAGGGTTTGCGACAGTTTGGGGAAGTTATCAATAACGTCCTGATACTGACGGGCGCGCTCAAGGGAGGCATTACGCTCCTCAAGCGCATTCAGGGCAGACTGCAGGACTTCGACGGTTTCAGGCTGGGCGGGCTTTGCCGCTTTCGCCTGTTCCAGCTCCTGGGCTATCTGTTTAGCATCCGGGGCTGTCGCTGCGTACGCCCCGAAACTGAGGCACCAGGCCAACAGGAAAGTGTATATCAGGCGCACGGCGTAACCTTTTCTTTCAGGAATTAACCTTCGTCTTGTTTATCGTCAACCAGCGGACTGGCGGCGTGTTCAGCGCGGACTTCTTCGGCTGCCAGCGGAGCGGGCTCGACCGGCGTCACGGCTTCAGGCGCGATCGCCAACGGCTGGCCTATTTTGGTTACCGACAGGCTTTGTAACTGCTCAACCAGCTTCACCTGACCCGGAGCAAACAGGTTAATCACCGTGGAACCCAGCTTAAAGCGGCCCATCTCCTGGCCTTTAAGCAGGGCGACGGAACCTTCGCTCTCGCCCGCAGGCCAGGTCCAGCGCTTAATGATGCCTTCACGCGGCGGCGTGACGGTACCGGACCACACGGTTTCGATGCTGCCGACGATGGTGGCGCCGACCAGGATCTGCGCCATGGGGCCAAACTCAGTATCGAACAGGCAGATGACGCGCTCGTTGCGGGCAAAAAGATTCGGCACGTTTTGCGCGGTCAGATGGTTTACGGAGAACAGATCTCCCGGTACGTAGATCATTTCACGCAGAATACCGTTGCACGGCATGTGCACGCGGTGGTAATCGCGCGGGGAAAGATAGGTAGTGACAAAGCTGCCGTTACGGAACAGATCCGCCATCTGGTAGTTGCCGGCCAGCAGCGCTTCCAGACTGTAGTTGTGGCCTTTGGCCTGCAAAATTTTATCGTCTTCAATAGCGCCGAGCTGGCTGATGACGCCATCGGCGGGCATCACCAGTACGTTCGGGTCAGTATTTAACGGACGAACGTCATCGCGCAGCGGGCGAACAAAAAAGTCGTTAAAGGTCCGGTAGCTGGCAGTATCAGGCTTTTGCGCCTCTTTCATATCGACCTTGTAATATTTCACGAACAGATCGATGACCAGTTTTGTCAGCCAGCCTGCCCGCTTGCGTGCACCCCAGCCTGCGAGGCGGGTGAGCCACAGTTTAGGCAGAATGTATTGCAGTGAAAGTTTAAGATCGTTTAACAAGGTAGCCTCCAGGCCATTATTTGTCGTTCCTGACCCCCGCGCGTCGGCGGGGGCCTGAAAAAGGGGGACGATTCTAACGATGCTCAGCTTAAATGTCAGTCATCGGTTGATGAAAAGCTTTTACGCGTTTTTACCTGCACCTGCGCCATGCTTTCCAGAATGCGATGGTAGTTTTCAAACCGGCTTTCAGCGATTTCGCCCTTCTCCACCGCTTCGCGAATGGCGCAGCCCGGATCGGTATCGTGTTTGCAGTCGCGGTATTTGCATCGGCCTAAATAATCATGGAATTCGACAAAGCCGTGGGTGATTTGTTCCGCGTCGAGATGCCACAGGCCGAACTCGCGTACCCCCGGCGAGTCAATCACATCGCCGCCGTGCGGGAAGTGGTACAGGCGCGCGGCCGTAGTGGTGTGCTGCCCCAGTCCGGAGACATCCGAAACGTCATTGGTAAGGATTTGGTCATCCTGCAGGCCCAGCAGCGCGTTCAGCAGGCTGGATTTGCCTACCCCAGACTGCCCGGCAAAGATACTGATCCGATCGGTAAGCGCCTCTTCAAGCGGCTTCAGGCCATCCTGCGTGCGGCTGGAGACCATCAGTACGCGGTAACCAATATGGCGATAAATGTCCATTTGCTCGTTGACGAAGTCCATGCTCTCCTGATCCAGGAGATCGATCTTATTGAGCACGATCAGCGGCTCGACGTTCAGCGTTTCGCAGGCCACCAGATAGCGGTCGATAATATTCGGAGAAAGCTCAGGCAAGATGGCGGAAACGATGACAATCTGATTGATATTGGCGGCGATAGGTTTGACGCCGTCATAGAAATCCGGGCGCGTCAGTACGGAGGTCCGTTCATGCACGGCCTCGACGATGCCTTTGACGTTGACGCCGTCAGCTTCGCTTTTGCCTGGCCGCCAGACCACACGATCGCCGGTGACCAGCGAACGGATAGTGCGGCGTATATTGCAACGGTGGACGCTACCGTCGGCGGATTCGACATCGGCATGCATGCCAAAGCGGCTAATAACGGTCCCTTCGGATTTTTCACCGAACAGGTTGTCATCAAAATCGGCCTTCTCCGAAGTCGTTTTCAGGCGGCGCTGGTGGTTGGCCTTCACGCGGCGCTGTTGGCCTTTGGAGAGTTTATTTTTACTCAATCGAACTGGCTCCTGGTCGCCCTGTACGGGCAAAACCTCTATGATACACGCTATTTTAGATGAATATAGTGACGTAAGAAGGGTGGAAAATAACATGAGTGCAGATGAAAACAACCTGATTTGGATCGATCTTGAAATGACGGGGCTGGATCCGGAGCGCGATCGCATCATCGAAATCGCCACCCTGGTGACTGACGCGAATCTGAACATTCTGGCGGAAGGGCCGACGATTGCCGTACATCAGTCAGACGCGCAGCTGGCATTAATGGATGAGTGGAACGTGCGTACCCATACCGGTAGCGGACTGGTGGAGCGGGTGAAGGCGAGTACCCAGGGCGATCGTGAGGCAGAACTGGCGACTATCGAATTTCTCAAAAAGTGGGTGCCGGCGGGTAAGTCACCGATCTGCGGCAATAGCATCGGCCAGGATCGTCGCTTCTTGTTTAAATATATGCCTGAGCTGGAAGCCTATTTTCACTATCGCTATCTTGACGTCAGTACGCTTAAAGAGCTGGCTCGTCGCTGGAAGCCGGAAATTCTCGACGGCTTTAAAAAACAAGGAACGCATCAGGCGATGGACGATATTCGCGAATCGGTAGCGGAACTGGCTTACTACCGCGAGCACTTCATCAAGCTCTAATGCTTATGCCGGGGCCAGAAGCGCCCCGGTAGTACGTCTGACTATTTAAACCACTTCTGTTCCATCGCCTGGAATTCCGGCGAGGCTTTGACGACATCCAGAGCGGCATTGATGTTATTCAGCAGCTCAGGATCATCTTTACGCACCGCAATGGCGTACTGCTTACCGTAGTAGCTGGGATCCGTGGCGCGCTCGTCCATAATCGCATATTCGGGATTATCCTCGAGCCATTTCGTTAAGGTCTCCTGATCGCCCATCACTCCGCTAATCACACCTTCTTTCAGCGCGTTCAGGGCGCTTTCATCGCTGTCATAAGGCAGCACGTGCACGGCTTTTTGTTTATCACGCAGGTAGTGCTGATGAATGGTGCCCCTTACGACGCCGAGTTTTTTATCTTTGAGATCGGCAAAGGTATGGGCAGCGTCTTTCGCTGTGACTATTGCACCGGAGAGCTCCTGGCGATAGGGATGGCTGAATGCAACCTGCTTTTCTCGCATTGGGATCACTTCAATACCGGCAATCACGGCGTCGAATTTCTTAAAGCGCAGCGCCGGGATGAGAGTATCGAAGCCCTGGGGAGTAAATTTGCATTCGACCTGCATCTGCTTGCACAACGCGTTGGCCAAATCGATATCAAAACCCGTGGGTTGGTTTTTGCCACTGACGGTTTCAAACGGCGGGTTGGCCGTCGTTGTTCCAAAATGTAGCGTTGTTGCCGATGCTGTTCCTGTGGCAAGCGTAGCCAGCAGCAGGACGGTAAGCGCTTTTTTCATTTTATTTCCCTGGTTATCATCGTTGTTGACCGTCAGCGGGCGATATCCGCCTGTAAACTTGAGTGATTTTGCGCCTTTAGCGAGCCCGGAAAAAGTCATTTTGCCGCATTTGCTGCTTATTTAGACAAAACATGCCTGAATGTGGCGATAAAGTGGTCACTTAAATCAAAAACGAAAAAAATTGCTTTCAGGGGGGTTGCAGGTAAATCGAATTCTCGTATAATGCGCCTCCCGTGACGAAGCAGAAATGCAAATCACGACGCCATAGAAATATGGCCAGAAGTTTGCGGGAATAGCTCAGTTGGTAGAGCACGACCTTGCCAAGGTCGGGGTCGCGAGT
>NZ_JBEAFR010000049.1:0-61867 GCF_040062315.1 Klebsiella sp. GW_Kp181 | reverse complement strand
TTCTGCATGCAGCCCCGGGGGCGGCGCTCAACGCGCCTTGCCCGGGCTACAGGTTCATTGCCGTCTGCGATCCGGTAGGCCGGACAGATACCCAGGTTCATTGCCATCTGCGGGCCGGTAGTCGGTAGCCCGGACAGATACGCAGCATCGTCTCCGGGGAAATTCAGCCGTTCTGCATGCAGCCCCGGGGGCGGCGCTCAACGCGCCTTGCCCGGGCTACAGGTTCATTGCCGTCTGCGATCCGGTAGGCCGGACAGATACCCAGGTTCATTGCCATCTGCGGGCCGGTAGTCGGTAGCCCGGACAGATACGCAGCATCGTCTCCGGGGAAATTCAGCCGTTTTGCACGCTGCCCCGGGGGCGGCGCTCACGCGCCTTGCCCGGGCTACAGGTTCATCGCCGTCTGCGATCCGGTAGGCCGGACAGATACCCAGGTTTATTGCTATCTGCGGGCCGGTAGCCCGGACAGATGCGTAGCATCGCCTCCGGGGAAATAACGGTGATGCTTCATCAAAGGTGAGCCGGCAGCAGTATGAGCACCCTGTTAAAGCAGAGTGGTATTACTCTTTTTCCAGCAGACGCATAAACACCGTCAGCGCTTCATCAAGCTGCTGGCGCTGCCCCGCAGAAAGGCCATCCAGCAGCTGCCGCTCATTTTCCACGTGGCTCTCTACCGCCCTGTCGATTAACTTCCGCCCCTCAGGCGTCAGCGCGACCAGCATGCTGCGCGCATCGTCCGGGTTTGGCAGTCGGCGAATAAACCCTCGTTTTTCCAGCGCTTTAAGACGATGGGTCATGGTGCCGGAGGTGATCATTAACGTTGAAAAGAGCTGGGTTGGTGACAGCACGAACGGATCGCCCGCTCGTCGCAAAGTCGCCAGCATGTCAAACTCCCAGCGCACTAAATCATGGCGAAGAAAAGCCGCTTCAATACGCGGTTCCAGCAGCAGCGCGCAGCGCTTCAGACGACCGAACGGTCCCATTGGAGTGCAATCGAGATCGGGGCGTTCCCGTTTCCACTGTTCAAGAATGCGATCCACGGCGTCGGTCTGCGGTGATTTGTCCATTAATGCCCACTTGTCTTGATATCAAGATAAATATCGATACATACTTAGGCCATAATTTACCTTGATATGAAGATAAAATCATGGCCTTTGTTTCGCGCAACCTTGTTGTAGATCTATTCTTAACCGCGCTGGCGCCCGCCATCTGGGGCAGCACCTATATTGTCACCTCGCAGTTCCTGCCGCCCGATAGACCGTTTATCGCCGCGCTGCTGCGGGTGCTGCCGGCCGGGATCGCCCTGCTGATCTGGAGCCGCCGCCTCCCGCTGCGCGGCGAGTGGTGGAAACTGATTGTCACCGGGATCCTGAATATCGGCGCGTTCCAGGCGCTGCTGTTTATTGCCGCTTATCGGCTGCCGGGCGGACTGGCGGCGGTGATTGGCGCTATCCAGCCGCTGCTGGTGATGCTGCTGGCATGGTGCGTCGATCGTCAGCGATCGCCCTGGCTCGCGGTGCTATCAGCAATGACGGGGATCGTGGGAATGGCTATGTTGCTGCTATCGCCGCAAATGACGCTCGATCCGTTAGGGATCGGCGCGGCGTTTCTGGGGGCGATGAGTATGGCGCTTGGGACCTGGCTGTCGCGGCGCTGGGCGATCGCCTTGCCGGTTATTGCCCTGACAGGCTGGCAGCTGCTGATTGGCGGTATTGTACTGGCGCCGATTGCGTTATTGGTCGATCCGCCGCTGCATCAGGTAACGCTGACTCAGGCGGCGGGTTATTTGTGGCTGTGCGTTGCCGGGGCAATGCTCGCATATGGCCTCTGGTTCCGCGGTATTGGCCGTCTTTCTCCGGTAGCGGTATCGGCAATGAGCCTGCTGAGTCCGGTGACAGCGGTACTATTAGGCTGGGTTTTCCTCGGACAAAAAATTGAGGGGCTGGCGCTGGCGGGATTGGTGATTGTGCTATTCAGCGTTCTGTCAATTCAGCGCGCATTATCGAATAAGAGAGCTGTAGCGGGTCGGTAAATCCCGGAGGCGATGCTGCGCATCTGTCCGGGCGACCAGACCTGCAGGCGGCGGTGAATAGTGGGGTTACCGGCTCGCAGACGGCGATGAACCTGTAGCCCGGGCAAGGCGCGTCAAGCGCCGCCCCCGGGGGCAGCGTGCAGAGCGGTCAAATTTCCCGGAGGCGATGCTGCGCATCTGTCCGGGCTACCAGACCTGCAGGCGGCGGTGAATGGTGGGGTTACCGGCTCGCAGGCGGCGATGAACCTGTAGCCCGGGCAAGGCGCGTCAAGCGCCGCCCCCGGGAGTAGCGTGCAGAGTGGCCAAATTTCCCGGAGGCGATGCTGCGCATCTGTCCGGGCTACCGCACCGCAGACGGCGATGAGCCCACAAACTTGGCTGCGGGTTCACTGTTCGCCAGAAACAAAAAAAGCCCCATCAAGGGGCTCGACATTGCTGGGTGCTTATTATGTGGCGGGAGCCAGACCAGCCGCCTTCAGGCGACCTGTCCGGCAGCTCCCTCTGCAACCATTCGGTTATTTAGACAGCTCGGCGGTCATATGTACCTGGTTACCGGTATAAGCTTCGGTAATGTGGTAAGACTCACCCTGGTCTTTAGCAATGGCAGCGATTTTGGCTTCGGCGTTGTCCAGAGTATCTGCGGTTACGCTAACAGGCTGAGCGAAGCTAGCAAAAGAGACCAGAGACAGCATACCGGCAGCGGCAAGTAATTTTACGTTTTTCATGGTGTTTATCCTTTTAACTTTTATGGTGGAAAGCGTGGTTGCTTTCGATGGACTTATAATAAGTCTGCTAACTATAACGCGAGTTGCAAAAAGTGCGATTTAGATCACACTTTTGTGACAGTGTGATGATGAATTACCTGATTTTGTTTTTTTATTTTCAATAAAAACATATGGATGCTCTCTTTTGAGACCTGTTTCAGGCCTTAGAAAATAGTTTCAAAAGAGGCGCGATTAGCTTTCTTCAGGTTATTAAATATTGCTTTTGTGAATATGTAGGGCGTTTTTCGCGCAATAAAAGCCATCATACTTCGCCCATCAGCGAAGCATTGAGCCCGGCAAAGAAGATATCCTGGCCTTCACACTGATTGCGTGAGGACGACGGTATGATTGCAGTACTCTTTGAAGCTGAGGTTACCCCGGCGAGCCAGGAGCGCTACTTAACGCTGGCGGCGGAGCTGAAGCCGCTGCTGAGCGATATTGACGGTTTTATTGCCATTGAGCGTTTTCAAAGCCTGACTGCGGCAGGCAAAATTCTGTCGCTCTCCTGGTGGCGGGATGAGGATGCGGTACTGGCGTGGAGGCGCAACCTTTGCCATCAGGCTGCGCAGAAAGAGGGACGGGAGAGCATCTTCGCCTGCTATCAAATTCGGGTTGCCCGGGTGCTGCGCGAATATCGTTCTCAACATGCCGATTAACGTAATATGGCGGCAGTTTGCCGTTGGGAAAATAAGCGAGGCGCTATGTTAAAACCTGTTGAGCGGATTGAAGACGATGAATCGCTGGCCCTGGCGATGGCGGCAGTGGCGTCGGCAATGGCGGATGCCTCGCGGTTGAAGATACTTTGCGCCTTGATGGATGGCCGGGCGTGGACGGCTACCGAGCTTTCCACCGTGGCCGACATTTCCCCCTCCACCGCCAGCGCGCATCTTAGCCGGCTGGTCAGCAGCGGTTTGCTGATGTGTCTTGCCCAGGGCCGCCATCGCTACTACCGCCTCGCCGGTAGCGATGTTGCCGGATTGCTGGAAAATATGATGACCATGGCTGGCAAGCGTGCGGTGGCGCTGTCCACCGCAACGCCGGTTAATTTACGCGTCGCGCGTACCTGTTACGATCATCTGGCCGGCGAAGTGGCGGTATCACTGTATGATTTTCTGCTGCGCGAAGCGTGGATAGCGCCTGATGGTACTGCTCTGACGCCCGTCGGCGAAGCGCAGTTTGCGCGCCTGGGGATAATGACGAAGAGCAGCTCCCGGCGCAAAGCGTGCTGCGGCTGCCTTGACTGGAGCGAACGTCGCTTTCATCTCGGGGGGGCGGCAGGCGCGGCGCTGCTGCAGCACGGTCTGCAGAAAGGCTGGTTTACCACTACCCCGGGATTCCGCGAAGTGACGATTACGTCAGCAGGATGGCGAGCGCTACATCAGCATTTTCAGCTGGCGAAAAATACCCGATCAGCGAGCGATTAAGAGTGTTCTGACAGGGGGGAAATAGTTTTTATGCCAATATAGGTTGCTATATTGTTAATTCCATATCGTCTTTTCCCCTTCCGTGTAAATAACAATAACTTTGTTTCTTGCTATCAATCCTGAATTATTAATAGTTGTCAGCTATCTGTTACATTGATTAACAGCTCGTGAACATATGTATATTTGTCAGCGAAAAATAGCATTCTTTGACGCCGACAGCCTTGACGATTTCTTTATTAGAATTCGTTCCTGACGCCTTAAATATTGCGGCTTCCGGTCAGTCGAAGTTTCTATTAACAGTTGCACAAGTGAGCATCGCAAATCGCTTCTGACTTTTGTGCGAATTAACTGTTTGCTCATCGATACTTAATTCACTCTGACAAGGAAATGGCAATGAAAAAGGTTCTTCTCTCTGCTGCAATGGCGACTGCGTTTTTTGGTATGGCTGCAGCAAATGCTGCTGATACCAATGTAGGCGGCGGTCAGGTTAATTTCTTCGGTAAAGTTACCGATGTATCTTGTACTGTTTCCGTAAATGGCCAGGGCAGCGATGCAAACGTTTATCTGTCACCGGTGACTTTAACTGAAGTTAAAGCCGCCGCTGCGGATACCTATCTGAAACCGAAATCTTTCACTATCGATGTGTCTGACTGCCAGGCCGCTGACGGTACCAAACAGGACGATGTGAGCAAACTGGGCGTGAACTGGACTGGCGGTAACCTGCTGGCCGGCGCTACTGCTAAGCAGCAGGGCTACCTGGCGAACACCGAAGCCGCTGGCGCGCAGAATATCCAGCTGGTTCTGTCCACCGACAACGCGACCGCGCTGACCAACAAAATCATCCCGGGTGATGCCACCCAGCCTAAAGCGACCGGTGATGCTTCTGCCGTTCAGGACGGCGCGCGCTTCACTTACTACGTTGGCTACGCTACCAGCACCCCGACGACTGTCACCACCGGTGTGGTTAACAGCTACGCGACTTACGAAATTACTTATCAGTAATATCGACTGAGAGATAAAGCCGCCTCGTGCCGGGGCGGTTTATATCCGTAATATTTCGAATAGCACAGGCGCTGGCGACGCTCGCTCATCCCAGTCACTTACTGGAGTAAGCTCCCGGGGATTAATGAGAGGCTCCTGCCTCTCAGCGAAGGCCAGCCTTCGGCTGGTCAAATTCGTCGGGAACGCATTTGTCACGCACTTGCCGCCTTTCTGCAATTCGAATTATTCAGGGTATACAACAATAATAAAGCGGCCACTGCTGCCGCTTATTTTTTATTCTGAGGTCAGCATGAAGCGTATTGCCCTTTTTTTCTGTTTCATTTTTAGTTTTGCGGCCCATGCCAACAATATTATTGTTAACGGCACCCGTTTTATTTACCCAGGAAATGAAAAAGAAATAACGGTGCAGCTCTCTAACACCGCCGACCGTCCGGCGCTGGCGCAGGCCTGGCTGGACAACGGTAATGCCGATGCGACGCCGGATACCATTACCACACCATTTATTATCACGCCGCCTATTTCCCGCGTTGATGCGAAAAGCGGCCAGACCCTGCGTATTAAGCTCGGCAGCAATGCGGGACTGGCTAAAGATAAAGAGACGCTATGGTGGCTGAACCTTCTGGAAATACCGCCGGTCGAGGCCAGCCAGAAAAATGAAGGACAGAATATTCTGCAGCTGGCGATTCGTTCGCGCTTTAAGTTTATTTATCGTCCTGCCGGTTTAGGCAATCGCGACGCGGCGGCAGACAAATTAGCGCTCTCCGCTAACGGCAGCAGCCTGTCGATCGGTAATCCAACACCCTTTTATATCACCGTAAGCCGTATCTCCCGTAACGGCGGCAAAGCGCTGAATAGCAAAACGGTCATGCTTGCCCCGCAGTCCAGTCAGACCATCGCCCTCTCTTCTACGGTGAGCAAAGGTGAGACCCTGACCGTTAACAATATTAATGATTATGGCGCAGACGTCGCAGTGAAAGTTACCGTCAAATAAGGGAAACGATCATGAAGCAGAGGTCAATCTGCCCGGGAAGATTAAGCACGACGATTGCGGTTGCGCTGTGCTGCTTTCCGCCATTTTCCAGCGGACAGGAAAACCCGGGAACGGTCTATCAGTTTAACGATGGTTTTATCGTCGGTAGTCGCGAAAAGGTCGACCTGTCGCGCTTCTCGACCAGCGCTATCAGCGAGGGCGTCTATTCCCTCGATGTGTATACCAACGGCGAATGGAAAGGGCGCTACGACCTGAAAATCACTGCCGGTAAAGATGGCAAAATGGGCGTCTGCTACACCAAAGCGATGCTGATGCAGTACGGGATCTCGCCGGAAAAGTTTAACCCGCAGCTCAGCGAAAAAGAGGGATTCTGCGGACGCCTGCAGGAGTGGCGTAACGAAGATAATGTTAAAGACACGCTGATTCAGTCCTCTCTGCGACTGGATATTTCCGTACCGCAAATCTATGAAGATCAGCGCCTGAAAAACTTTGTCAGCCCGGAATTCTGGGATAAAGGCGTTGCGGCGCTGAATTTAGGCTGGATGGCGAACGCCTGGAATAGCCACACGTCGTCGAACAACGGCTCTGATAACAGCAGCGCGTACCTTGGCGTTAACGCGGGCCTGTCGTGGGACGGCTGGCTGCTCAAGCATATCGGTAACCTGAACTGGCAGCAGCAGCAGGGGAAAGCTCACTGGAACAGCAACCAGACCTGGCTGCAGCGTCCTGTTCCGCAGATTAATTCGATAGTCAGCGGCGGGCAGATTTTTACCAGCGGCGAGTTCTTCGACACGATTGGCCTGCGCGGGGTCAACCTGGCAACCGATGACAATATGTTCCCGGACGGCATGCGCTCTTACGCTCCCGAAATTCGCGGCGTAGCGCAAAGCAATGCCCTGGTGACGGTGCGCCAGGGCAGCAATATTATCTATCAGACCACGGTACCGCCGGGGCCGTTTACCCTGCAGGATGTCTATCCTTCCGGCTACGGTAGCGATCTTGAAGTATCGGTAAAAGAGGCCGACGGTTCGGTTGAGGTGTTCAGCGTACCTTACGCCTCAGTGGCGCAGCTGCTGCGTCCGGGAATGACCCGCTATGCGCTTTCTGCCGGTAAGGTCGACGATAGTTCCCTGCGTAATAAACCGATGCTTTACCAGGGAACCTTTCAGCACGGTTTGAATAACCTGTTCACCGGCTATACCGGCGTCACCGGCTTTGATGACTATCAGGCCTTCCTGCTGGGAACCGGGATGAATACCGGCATCGGCGCGCTCTCCTTCGACGTTACCCACTCGCGGCTGAAGAGCGATACCCTTGATGAGCAGGGGCAGAGCTATCGCGCCACCTTTAACCGTATGTTTACCGAAACCCAGACCAGTATCGTGCTGGCGGCGTATCGCTACTCCACCAAAGGCTACTACAACCTGAACGACGCGCTGTACGCCGTCGATCAGGAAAAGAACCACCGCAGCAGCTACACCGTATGGCGGCAGAAAAACGGGATGACGTTTACCGTTAACCAGAACCTGCCGGACGGCTGGGGCGGTTTTTACCTTAGCGGTCGGGTGGCGGATTACTGGAACCGTTCGGGAACGGAGAAGCAGTATCAATTTAGTTACAACAATATGTACGGTCGGCTCTCGTGGTCGGTCAGCGCCCAGCGCGTCTATACCCCGGATAGCTCCGGCCACCGTCGTGACGATCGCGTTTCACTCAACTTTAGCTACCCGCTGTGGTTCGGCGAAAACCGTACGGCTAACCTGACGTCAAACACCTCGTTTAATAACTCGCGCTTCGCCAGCTCGCAGATTGGGGTCAACGGTTCGCTGGATAGCGAAAATAACCTCAACTACGGCGTGTCGACAACGACCTCGACCGGCGGCCAGCACGACGTGGCGCTGAACGGCAGCTACCGTACCCCGTGGACCACGCTGAACGGCAGCTATAGCCAGGGCGAAGGGTATCGCCAGAGCGGCGTGGGCGCCAGCGGAACGCTAATTGCTCATCGGCATGGCGTCGTGTTCTCGCCGGAAAGCGGCACCACGATGGCGCTGATTGAAGCAAAAGATGCCGCAGGCGCGATGTTGCCCGGTTCGCCGGGGACCCGCATCGACAGCAACGGCTATGCCATCCTGCCGTATCTGCGGCCTTACCGGATTAACTCGGTTGAAATTGATCCCAAAGGCAGCAGCGACGATGTTGCCTTCGGCAGTACCGTGGCGCAGGTCGTGCCGTGGGAAGGGAGCGTGGTTAAGGTCTCTTTCGATACCACGGTGCAGAACAACATCACTCTGCAGGCGCGCCAGGCAAACGGCCTGCCGTTACCGTTCGCCGCCACGATATATGCCCCATCCGGGAAAGAGATTGGCGTGGTGGGCCAGGGCAGCATGATGTTTATCAGCGACGCCAGCGCGCCGCAGGCTACGGTCAAATGGAGCGGTGGACAGTGTTCGGTAGAGTTAAGTCAGCAAAAAACAAAGGAAACGCTATGTCGCTAATGAAAAAACTGACGCTTTTTATTGGCTTAATGGCGATGGGAACCACGTCGGCATGGGCGTACTGTACGCGTCTGTCGCAGCCGACCGTTAACCTCGACATGGTGGTGGGGAGGGTGGTGGTTCCACCGGACCTGCCGGTAGGATCGGTGATCGTTTCCCGTAACTGGACTATGTCGGCGCCGGGCGGGGCCAGCTATAGCTGCAGCAGCGGCAATAACCGCTTTGCGGCCAAAATCGTTTCCACCGGCGCGACGGATCTGGGAAATAAAATTTACTCTACCAACGTGCCCGGTATCGGCCTGCGCTTTAGCCGCGGCGGGGCGACGGTGAATATTATCTACCCGGATGTTTACTCGAGCTACGCCAGCAGGACCACGAATTACTCGCTGGAAGGCTCACGCTTTACGCTGGAAGTGATTAAAACTGCCAGCGTGACCGGGAGCGGTACTCTGGCGGCGGGGAAATATACCTCTTATGACTGGGAGAACGGTAACAACCCGATTCTGGTGACGTACCTGAGCGCCAACGCGATCACCGTGGTGTCGCCCTCATGCACTATCCTGAGCGGCAAAAATATGAACGTTGATGTTGGCACCATTAAGCGCAGCGATCTTAACGGCGTCGGCACTACCGCCGGAGGTAAGGATTTTAATATTGAGCTGCAGTGCAGCGGCGGATTAAGCGAGTCGGGGTATGCCAATATCCAGACCTCTTTTTCCGGTACGCTGGCGACCGGCACCACGAACGCCCGAGGCGCGCTGCTGAATGAAAAATCCGGTAGCTCGCTGGCGAAAGGGATTGGTATTCAGGTTTTGAAAGATGGCGTGCCGCTGGAGTTCAACAAAAAGTACAGCGTCGGTACGCTGCGCACGCAGGAGACCCGCTATATCACCCTGCCTCTGCATGCGCGTTTCTATCAATATGCGCCGACCACCAGTACCGGTGAGGTGGAGTCGCACATGATCTTTAACCTGACGTACGATTAATTCGGGAGGCGGGTATGAGTGATGCAGCACGATTCAAAATTAGCAAACGACTCATTCAGCTGACCCTGATAAGCGGGGCGCTGATGGCCTCAACGGCGTGGGGTTTCGAAACCAATTACGATCGCGGGCGGGTGGATTTTGCCGGACGAGTGACCGATATTTCCTGTAGCGTGGCGCTCAACGGCGGTCACAACGCGGGGAGCGGCAGCGTCTGGCTGGCGCCGGTCAGTCTGGCGGAAGTACACGATCGCGGCGCCGGCGCATTTATGAAACCGCAGCCCTTTACCCTGGAACTCTCTAACTGCCAGCTACGGTACGACGGCGGCGCGGCCGATAAAGATGAGATCCGCCTGGTCAGCGTACGCTGGGTTGATGGATATATGGTCAAGGCGGTCAGCAATGAAAATGCCGGTTATCTGGCGAATACGCGAGCGGACGGGGCCAGCCATATTTTCCTCGCGCTCTCAACCAACGACAATAATACGTTGGATAAAAGCAATAAAATTGTTCCGGCCGATCCCCAACAAAACCGCGTACCGCTGGTAGAAAAGGCGGTAGATGGCGGCGTCTTTACTTATTACATTGGCTACGTGACGCCAGCGCCGGAAAAAGCCACCAGTGGTCCGTTGACCAGCTGGGCGACCTGGGAGCTGGTTTATAATTGAGTCGCCGGTGGGATGGCCCAAGGGATAATATTGATGCCGGAATTTTTCCGGCATTTTTTTAAACCGCGACCTCTTCCTGGATCAGTTGTTCAATGCTGACTTCCTGCCAGTAATGGCCCTGAATAGCAAACCACTCCATACCCTGTAACCATTTCTTATGCGCTTCGCTTTCTACGCCCTCAATAATCACGTTATGGTGGTTACGGGAAAGGAACGTGACCAGCGCATCCATTAATGGCCGACCAAACTCTTTATGCATTAAATGCCAGAAAAAATCTTTATCGATTTTGACATAATCAAAGTGATAACCGCAAATAGCGCTGATACCCGCGTTGCCTGAACCGAAATCATCGAGCCAGAGCGTGGTGCTTTGCGGATCATTCCAGGCGGCGAGAGCATTATTCAATAATTTGTTGGAGTTCTCGGTAACTTCAAAATGAACGCAGCCGATATGGTCGACCAGCGTTTTAATCTCCGGCCTTAGCAATACGCTAAGAATATGGTCATCAACATTGATGGTTGCCGAGATGCCGTTTTTATTAAACCACTGTTTATGTTTTTCGATAAGCGCCAGCTGTTCCATAAAAATGCTTTCACGTAAACCGGTATTGGCATAGCGGAAGAAGTTTTCCGGAGATATCGCCAGGCGGTCAAAACGACTCAGGCATTCAACGGCGACAAGCGTGCCTTTTGGGGAAAACATCTTTTGAAAGACATAACGCACGGATATATCGCTACGTGATAGATTATGGCTGGTAAACAGAGTTGCGTTCATTATCTCTCGTCAAAATGGGTTCAGAGGTCAGGAGAGGGTAATATTATTATAGGTGACCTTTCTGCCAATGGGAATGATTATTAAAGGCTGATTGCCAATAAATGATCGGCTTTGATTGGTCACCCACATATTTTTAGTTTCAGCAGTGATACATATTGACTATGCTTTTATGCATTATTCGTGAGCTATTCATTCCCAATTTTTTCATAATATGTACCCGGTGGCTGTGTACCGTTTTGTGGTCAATATCAAGGAGCGCTGCGATTCGTTTGCTGTTGTTGCAGGCGATGATTAACTCCAGTACCTGAAGCTCCCTGGCGGTCAGCCTGCGTTGGGTGCATAACGCCTGGCAGCCTTCGGCGGTCAAGGGTTTGCTGAGGATAGCTGAATAGTCTGATAAAGAAGATTTTTCTGTAAGAATCAAAAGGTTGTCCATGTCAATCAGTTCCCGAAACAGGCTGGAGAGCTCGCTTTTTACAATCAGCACCAGCAGCGCACAGTGCGTCAGGCGCTTTCGTAAGGTGTTGAGTAATGCGACCGTGGTGGCCGCAGAGATATCTTTGTGAATGATATTGATAATGACCGTCGCGGTCGGTGGGGCGCAGATACCTTTGACAATATCCTGAAAGTTCAGGGTCGTGATGCGCCTGGCGCGATCGATCATATAATCGTGAATGGCTTGTCCAATGATATTGTCATCAGTGTAGAGTAATATACTGTCCAAGGGTTCAGACTCTCTTTTTTCTTTTGGCTTCCATAATCAAGTCGAGCAGCACTTTCTCAATTCTCTTCTTGTTATCGAGGTTACGAAATTTAAACTGACAAGAAATCTGGTAGTAGCTGTCCGGCTTCTCGTTATCATCTAAAGTCACCATGACAACGTTTTTTATGACTAAATCTACGGTAACTTCGCCATATTCGGCGAGGGCGAGGATCGCATTCTTGAGAATGGCGTTATGGCTGAGGAATTTCAGATTAGGGCTTTGGGTCATCAGCGCGCAGCCGCCATCCGAAATGTCTTTGATTTCGAAAAGATAATTTTCTCCATTTTTGTGCCTGCCGTGACAGAAGAATTCATGCTCGTGGCGCAGACGGAATCGGGGATCGCGGCGGCGCTGGACCACCTGGATACATTCAGGCAGGGTAAACGCGACTTTATTGCCTTTCCCTTCGCTGCTGGCATAGATTTTCTTTAGCGTAGAGCAAAATTCGATTTTCCCTGAATCGCTATGCAGAATAAATTTAACTTTATGCCCGGCGGGGATTTTGCAGGTGGTGGTGATATGAAACTCGGCAAAATCCACCCGCGTCAGCTGGGTTATCGTGCTTTTGTTATTAACAAAAACTTCTATCTCCGCCTGCTTTCGAAGCTCTTCCCTGAAAATAGCAATGATTTCATACTTACTCGTCTTTATCGTTCCCTCTGTCATGTGAAATCCTTGTAAATTGTTATTGTGTGGTTGATTTTTTATATGGCAATACAAACATTCTGATTGTGTTAACCAGATGTTTTTATGAGCGTTTGATGTTGTTAGCTATCTTTGCAGCTAAATTGATTTGTATAAACTTTGAATGCGATATTGTTTTTCCTGTAATCAAGAGTTCAAAAATTTTGGCGAGACAAAAACGACAGAAGCCTCCATTTAGGAGGCCAGTCGGAAAAGGATAAAGCTATGCTTTGCATAGGGGTTATCCGTGAAGGAATAATGCAGATAACACCTAATTGTAGGATGTATAGTGCCAGTGGCGTAAAGGTAATTCCAGGCAAATATTGAGGAGCAGGCTTCTGCGAATATCCATTGGCAGAAGCCTGAGAATCAGGCGTGAGGCTGGAGGTTATCCAGAATGGCTAACGCATCGGCCGGAAGGGTTAATTCCGCGGCGGCAAGATTTTCGTGCAGGTGCTGTAGCGAAGAGGTGCCCGGAATAAGCAGAATATTTGGCGAGCGCTGGAGCAGCCAGGCCAGCGCTACCTGCATCGGCGTGGCATCCAGCGAAGCGGCAACTTCATTAAGCTCCCGGGCCTGGAGCGGGGTAAAGCCGCCCAGCGGGAAAAAAGGGACCCAGACGATATTCTGCGCCGCCAGCTCGTCGATAAGCGGGTCATCCTGACGGTTTGCTACGTTGTACTGGTTCTGAACGCAGGCGACAGGCGTCATTTTTTGCGCATCGCTTACCTGTCTGGCGGTGACGTTACTCAGTCCGATATGGCGAATCAGTCCGCGTTCTTTCAGCTCCAGCAGGGTGGTTAAAGGCCCTTCCAGCGACCCCTCAACCGGGCCGTGAGTGCCGAGCATACTGCGCAGATTCACTACCTCCAGCACGTCGAGACCCAGATTGCGCAGATTATCTTCTACCGCCTGAGTGAGCTCCGCGGGCGACATGGCGGGTAGCCAGTTGCCTTTATCGTCCCGGCGGGCGCTGACTTTGGTCACGATACACAGATCGTCGGGGTAGGGATGCAGCGCCTGGCGAATAAGCTGATTAGTGATGTGGGGGCCGTAAAAATCGGAGGTATCGATATGATTAACTCCCGACTCGACCGCTTCCTGCAGGACGCGGATAGCGGTTTGCGGATCTTTTGGCGGACCGAAGACGCCGGGTCCCGCAAGCTGCATCGCCCCGTATCCCAGGCGATAAACCTGACGATCGCCTAACGTCGCGGTACCGGATAATTTTACGCTGGACATAGCCATCCTCGCTTTCATTGTATGCAAAGGATAAGTGTATGCCGTCAGGGAGAGTGGTGGGATGAGAATATTGGCAGAACGTGCGGCGAATAAAGAATTAGCCGCACGTCAGGGACTAGCTAAAAAACATCACCGATACGCAGAGCAAACCGACCACCAGGGTGATGAAGTTACCCACTGAACGGTAAGGCTTCAGCGCCGGAATAAGATACGTGGACAGGGTGGGCATGATGAACAGGATCATCGCAATAAGCGGGCCGCTGATCGCATAAATCATTGAGATGGCGTTGGGATTGATAAAGCACACCGCGAAGGTCAGCGTCGAGACCAGCAGGATCGACATCGCCCGATTGAAGGCGCGGCTTTTACGAATCCCCGCCTGGGCGAGAGCGGTTTTGACCATTTCGCTGGCGCCTTCAATCACGCCAAAATAGGTGCCGAGGAACGATTTCGACATCGCTACCACCGCCACAATAATCCCGGTGACCGCCAGCCACGCCGGTGAACCCGGCATCATCGACAGCGCGGAAAGAATCGTGACCCCTTCATCACGCGCGGTTTGAATATAGGTGGCCGGTATCGACAGCAGGCAGCTGAAGACGAAAAACAGCACGCTGGCGCAGATGAGGGTGTAGGCCACCTTCATGATTTTTTTGCATTTACCCATGGCCTGCTCGCCGTATTTCTCCTGCTGATCGATAGCAAAAGTCGAAATGATCGGCGTATGGCTAAAAGCGAAAACCATCACGGGAATAGAGATCCAGATTTGGTGGAACGTGTGCGAAGACAGCTGCATCTGGCTGGTCAGGTAGGCTGGCTGCCAACTGCCCATTAAATAGATGGAGAGAAACAGGAAACAGGCGATCAGCGGAAAGACCAAAAAGCCCATGACTTTAATCGTGACGTGGCGGCCCATTAAAAAGATCAGATTCAGCACCAGCACCACGCCCAGACTGAGAAGCGCGCGTATTTGCGAAGTGATGGGCACGTGTCTGGCAAGCTGTTCCGCAAGCGAGTTGGTGATGGCGACGGCGTAAATCAGCACGACCACGAAAAAGGCGAGGAAATAGAGACCGGTGATCAGGCTGCCGATCTTTTTACCGTAATAGTGATTAACGGCGCCGGTGATCCCCGCGCCCGGAGCGATGTTAGCGGAAAGAATGAACTGGCTCAGCGCTTTATGCGGCCAGTAGGTCAGCGGCCAGGCGACCAGCGCGGTGATGAACAGAACGATGGCGCCAGCGGATCCCAGTTGGATCGGCAAGAATAACGTGCCAGCGCCTACAGCAGTGCCATATAAGGCGAAACTCCACAGAGTTTCTTCTTTAGACCAAATTTTAGACATTATGCGACTTTATCAACCAGAAAACGAACAAAAAGGAGTGCAATTTATCACATTTATGGATGAGCTGGGGCGATAGTTTCTGGCGAAGAAGTGAAGCCGCGGAGCGCCCGTTACCGGCCGGGCGCGTTGCAAAAATTACTGGCGGGCGGCGATTCGCTGCTGGCGAACCTTTATGACGCGTTCGCGCAGCATATCCCAGACCCAGTTAAACGCCATGGTGTAGGGAAGGAAAAACAGCATAAAGCCAATTTCCAGCATAAACGCCTGCATCAGCGAGACGCCCAGTACCAGCGCGACCATGGTGACGCCAATTATAATAAAGCCTGACTCGAAGCCGAGAGCGTGCAGCGCGCGGACCCGCAGGTTCCGCACGACCCGGGAGGTCGGCCACAGGCGGTCGAATAGGGCGTTATAGATAATGTTCCAGACCATCGCCAGCGTGGCGAGCAGGATACTCAGTCCGCCCATTTCCACGACCGAGCGCTGCATAAGCCACGCGGCGGTAGGGGCGAGGATCAGCGTCGCCAGACCTTCAAAGCTGATAGCGTGGATAACCCGTTCCGTCAGTGTTTTGCGCTGAACATGTCGTTGTTGCATGGCTCGTTGCCTCCAAACATTATAAGGAAATATCCGGCATTTTATGGATAAATGTGATAAACAAAAGATAGTATCCATCGATAAAGTAGATAGTTCATGCGCTATTCTCCCGAAGCCCTTACCGCTTTCGTCGAAGCCGTCGCCTGCGGTTCATTTTCTGCCGCGGCGCGGCGGCTGCGCAAAAGCCAGTCCACCATCAGCACCGCGATCGCCAACCTGGAAGCCGATCTAGGTGTGACGTTGTTCGATCGTACCGCCAGACAGCCCGCGCTGACGCCGCAGGGCGAGCAGGTGCTCAGCTACGTGAAAGCGATTCTGGCGGCCAGCGACAGGCTTGATGAGCTGGCAATTTCGCTGTCCGGTAAGACGGAAGCGCGTCTGACCTTTGTGCTCTCCGATACGCTGCATCCCGATGTGCTGGAAGATCTGCTGGCGCAGTTCGATCGCCATTTTCCGCATACCGAATTTGAGTGCCTGATTGGCGAAGATGACGATGTTATCGACCTGCTACAAAAGGAGCGGGCGCAGGTGGGGCTGATTGAGGCCAGAGATAACTACCCGACAGAAATCGGCAGCATCCGGCTGCCGATGCAAACCGAAATGGCTATTTACGTGGCTCCCCGGCATCCGCTGGCGGCCCAGGGCAGGGTGACCCGTGACGAGCTGTTTAGCTGGCGCGAGCTGCGACTGAGCACCTATCTGGAAAACACGACGGAACCGGCACGCGGGCTGGTATGGTCGGCGCCTAACTATCTTCTGCTGTTCAGCATGGCGGCTCAGGGGCTGGGATGGTGTATTTTGCCCAGCGCGCTGGTGGAGGAGTTTGCCGGTAGCGGCAGTCTGGTGGCGCTGGACATTGCCGGTTGGCCGCGGGTGATATCGACCGATTTGCTGTGGAATAAAAAGGCGCCTCCGGGAGAGGCGGGAAGCTGGCTGCGTCAGCATCTGCAGGGGCATCGGCGTGAATAGCGCCCATTATTTTCGCATCGCCCGGCGGCCGATACCTTGCGGGGCTTCGGTGCCGCTAGCTGGCCCGATATTGATTGCGCGGGGCTGCTTTTCGTCAGGCAGGTAAGGCGCCACCTGCCAACAATGCCTGCACGATGCGTAACAATGGCGTTGTCGCCAGCCGCAAGCGCTAAAATCGCCCACAATCTTTGTGATTCTCCTCACTTTTTTTAAACAATTGCGAAATTTTTTGATAACAATTCACTACTATGATGCTGTTTCTTTGCGCAGAGGCGGAGCAGAGGTAGAGGATGAAAGATGTCGTAATTGTCGGCGCGTTGCGAACGCCCATCGGCTGTTTTCAGGGCACGTTATCGCGTCATTCCGCGGTAGAGCTGGGCAGCGTGGTCGTCAAGGCGTTAGTTGAGCGCAGCGGCGTCGATCCCCAGAGTATAGATGAAGTGATCCTCGGCCAGGTACTGACTGCGGGCACCGGCCAGAATCCTGCGCGCCAGTCGGCAATCCGCGGCGGGCTGCCCAATACCGTTTCTGCCATTACCATTAACGATGTATGCGGTTCCGGGCTCAAGGCGCTGCACCTGGCCACGCAGGCGATTCAGTGCGGCGAAGCGGACGTGGTTATCGCCGGCGGGCAGGAGAATATGAGCCGCGCTCCGCACGTGCTGACCGACAGCCGTACCGGCGCGCAGTTGGGCAATAGTCAGCTTATCGATAGCCTCGTCCACGACGGCCTGTGGGATGCGTTCAATGATTATCATATGGGGGTGACGGCGGAGAATCTGGCGCGCGAGTACAACATTAGCCGTGAACTACAGGACGCCTGGGCGCTCAGCTCGCAGCATAAAGCGCGGCGGGCGATTGACTCCGGTCGTTTTCGCGATGAAATCGTGCCGGTAGCCAGTGAACTCAACGGTACCCTCCGCCTGGTGGACACCGATGAACAACCGCGCGTTGACCCCAGCGCTGAAGCGCTCGCCAGCCTGCTTCCGACCTTTGACCTGCAGGGCTCGGTCACCGCAGGGAATGCCTCAAGCATTAACGATGGCGCGGCGGCGGTAATGATGATGAGCGAAGCCAAAGCAGAGGAGCTGGGGCTGCCGATTCTGGCGCGCATCCGCGCCTTCGCCAGCGTTGGCGTCGATCCGGCGTTGATGGGCATCGCGCCGGTCCATGCCACCCGTCGCTGCCTGGAACGTGCGGGCTGGAAGCTGGATGAGGTCGATCTTATCGAAGCCAACGAGGCTTTTGCCGCTCAGGCTATTTCGGTCGGCAGGGTTCTGGAATGGGACGAGCGGCGGGTGAACGTGAACGGCGGCGCGATTGCGCTGGGCCACCCCATTGGCGCTTCCGGCTGCCGTATTCTGGTTTCACTGGTGCACGAGATGATTAAACGCGATGCCCGCAAAGGGCTGGCTACGCTGTGCATCGGCGGCGGTCAGGGCGTGGCCCTGGCGGTTGAACGTTAATAAGCCCTTTCTGATGTGAGTAAACTGAGCCTCCCGATGGAGGCTTTTTTGTTTTTACCGCCAGGCATTTCCCTCCTGAAAATTCCTTTGTAACGCTCTATTTTGTTGAGCTTTGTCACGTCTTTTTGTGCCACCTTTTTTGAAACAAATAATTACGATCGCGATCACTAAAACATTTTTGCCTAAAAAATAAAATGCGGTTTTATAAAAACGAAACGATATTTTAATTATGAGGGGTAATTTATGTTCGCAAGATCTCTGGCCCTTGCTGCACTCTGTGGCATGTCTTTCGCAGCTTCGGCAGTCACGGTAGATTTACGTCACGAATTCATTGATGGAGGCAAAACGGATAAGACCAACGCCGACCGCGTCTCCGTCTCCCATCGTTTCGCTAACGGCTTTGGCTTCTCCGTTGAGGCGAAGTGGAAGTCGGGCGGCGATAACACCAGCCAGCCTTATTCTGATTTCGTCGGTAATGGTCATGAAGAGAGCATTAGCTGGCAGTGGAAGGCTAACAAGAACTTCTCGGTCACGCCGGGGTTCAATATTGAAAGTAACGATAGCCGCTCAATCTACAAGCCGAATCTGCGCGTGCAATACAGCTTCGATAATGGTTTCTACGTTGCCGCCCGTTATCGTTATGACTACACCCGCTACCCGGCGAATGCAGGAAAAGAGGATGATAAAGTCAACCGTGGCGATGCGTGGGCCGGTTACGTGTTCGGCGACTGGCGTGCCGAGCTGAACTATGTTTATGCGCGCAGTACCGAAGGGGTTAAACGCAACGACAATAAACCTTACTCTCAGGAGTACAACCTCAAGGTTGCCTACAAGCTGGATAAAAACTGGGCGCCGTACGGTGAGCTCGGCAACGTCGGCGTCAACGATCGCAGCGATCGCCAGACCCGTTTCCGCGTAGGTGTTGCCTACTCGTTCTAACTTAAAAAATGTCCTCATCGTTTACCCCGGAGCGGTCAGCCGGGGTTTTCTGTTGGTATTAACTCCTCTTCCCGGAGGCGGTGCTGCGCACCTGTCTGGGCTACCCCATATGCACATCATGTAACCCGGACAGGCGCATTGCGCCGCCTCCGGGACAGGTACCGCGATCCAGGGAAAACGCCAGGCATAAAAATCCCTCCAAAAGGAGGGCAGGGTCAGTCATGTAGCCCGGATAAGCGCAGCGCGATCTGGGGAAAACGCCCGGGCATAAAAAAGCCCTCCAAAAGGAGGGCAAGGCCAGTTACAGAAACACTAACTCAAACAGTGGCTAACGCTATGCCTTCAGCATTTCGGGCTGCGGCGGCAGTTTCGCGATATATACGGCGGGTTTACCGTCTTTATCGGAACTGAACAAAATGGCGCTGTCGTCCGGCGTAAAGGACGGGTGCGGGTGGGTAACCTGGCGGCTATTAGCCACAGTTGCCCATGACGTATCGTGACGCGCGACGCGGAAATAAGCCTGCTTCGCGACATCGAAAGCGTAGAGATACGGGTCGTTATCAATGGTGTAGCCGCTGGTATCTTTGACGTCCACCGGCGTACCGGAGCCATCGCCCACCAGCAACGTGCCGTCGAAGTTACTCATCAGATGTGAACAGGCCGGCATCTGCATTACCGCTTCATTAACGCCGGTATCCGGGTTGAAGCTATAGATCGTGCGACCCTGCTGCCCCTTCAGATATGAGACGTACACCAGCGCCGAGCCGTTCGGTACCCAGAATTCATGGGTGCAGCTTTCGCCTTCCGCATGCTCTTTAACTTTACGCACGTTGCTACCGTCTTCATTTACCATCCACATCCGCGCATCGACCAGGTCATGCGGCCCTTCATGGCAGAAGGCGACGGTATGGTCATCGAAAGGACGATAAATCGGATGGCCAAGCCATTTCTTCTCTTCGTGGATCACGCTGCTTTCGCCGGTTTGCAGGTCGACGCGCAGCAGGCGGCAATGGGGGCCTTTGTGGAAGAAATCGTGGAAAATCTGCCAGTCGTTAAGCGGCGTCCAGTCGCTTTTGGCTATCTCAATGCCAACCAGTTTGGTGCAATCGCTGTTGGCCACCCAGGTGCCGTAGCCCACCCAGTCATCGGCCACGCGATAAACTTCACGTTCTTGCAGGGTGGTGAGGTTAACCTCCAGCAGCGTACGGTCGTTCTTCACGTAATAAAGAGATTTATCATCCGGGGAAAGGAAGCCCCCAAACGTGTTATCGCCGGCGCCTTCCGTTAGCTGCACCGCCTCGGCTTTGGCGAGATCCAGCAGATAGTAGTTCCAGTTGCCGTCGAACTCGCCGGCAAACAGCAAATGGCTGCCATCGTTAAAAAAACACTTCTGATAAAAATAGTTACGATGACATGTCACCTCCGGTGGGGTTAAACGGGTGATCTCCGCGCCAGTGTCCGGATCGCGGCTGACTTCATAATTCAGTTTAACCCGCATGCCTTTAGCCATGATGTACTCCTTTTCCTTCCTGAGGTATCGCCCGCCTGCGTTGACCGGCCAGTGGAAGTAGATTTAAAAGATGGGTGTTAATTTATCAAAACATCGTTTCATTATTTGTGATGACGGGCGCAATTCGCAACAACGATTTGCTCTGGATCGCACTTTTTTGCCGCCGCTTTGGCTCTCGCCAGAACGATCTTTGTTTTCCTGCCGTTTTTTTACGATCCTTCGTCTTTTTTTTAAGTTTATCTAACTAATTGTATTTTATTGAGTTAAATAGGGTTTTCACGGTTTATCAATCACCGCTTCGTGATCTGTTTTGCATTTTTAACATTTAACAGTCTTAAAATTGAAACGATGTTTTAATAATAATTGAAAATGACTTTAGCCGGGGCTAAGATGTGCTCACTGTAAAACGGAACTCTGTTTTATTTTTAGAAGGGTAAATCCCTGAGAGTTCTTCAAACCATAAGGGTCTGCGTAAGCAGCAGGCTGAACTATCAGAACCTTGCCTGTGCCTACACAGGCTCTGAAAGATTAAGGAACCAAGTATGATTCTTGACGCATTCTCCCTGCAGGGCAAAGTGGCCGTTGTGAGCGGTTGTGATACCGGTCTGGGCCAGGGTATGGCGGTCGGCCTGGCGGAAGCCGGCTGCGACATCGTCGGTATCAATATTGTTGAACCGACCGAAACCATTGAGCGCGTAACGGCGCTGGGCCGTCGTTTTCTCAGCCTGACCGCCGACCTGCGTCAGATTGACGGCATCCCGCAGCTGCTGGAGCGCGCGGTAGCTGAGTTCGGTCATATCGACATTCTGGTTAACAACGCCGGTCTGATTCGTCGCGAAGACGCGATCGAATTCAGCGAGAAAAACTGGGACGACGTCATGAACCTGAATATTAAGAGCGTGTTCTTTATGTCTCAGGCAGCGGCGAAACACTTTATTGCCCAGGGCACCGGCGGCAAGATTATCAATATCGCTTCCATGCTCTCTTTCCAGGGCGGTATCCGCGTACCGTCTTACACGGCGTCCAAAAGCGCGGTGATGGGCGTGACTCGTCTGCTGGCGAACGAGTGGGCTAAGCACGGCATCAACGTTAACGCGCTGGCGCCCGGCTATATGGCGACCAACAATACCCAGCAGCTGCGCGCTGACGAACAGCGCAGCAGCGAAATCCTCGACCGTATCCCGGCGGGACGCTGGGGCCTGCCGAGCGACCTGATGGGGCCGGTGGTATTCCTGGCTTCCAGCGCGTCTGACTACGTCAACGGCTATACCGTGGCGGTGGACGGCGGCTGGCTGGCGCGCTAATTTTTGCCGCGATATCCGCGCAATGAGAAACCCTGCTTCGGCAGGGTTTTTTTATGTCTTAATGAGTATTGTCCATATCGTTGAATGAGAATAGTCCATATGGGTTATTTGTTTTTCCGGTGATCATCTATGTATGCCAGGGGTTTCTGCGATTGAAATGCTTATTTTCTGTTCTTTGCAAAGTTGAATGTCCATCACAAAACCACTGCCTGTAGCAACTTAATCCATATCTTTGGCTTGTCCAGCCTGACACTTTAAGCCGCCGATCCCGTAGTTTCATCGTATGTCTTACTTCGTCTGGCAGGAAAAAAATGACCTCTATCAGTCACGACTCTACAACCATGCCGCGTTCGCAGCGCGATACCCGACGTATGAATCAGTTTGTCTCCATTGCCGCCGCGGTGGCGGGTCTGCTGTTTGGCCTCGATATCGGGGTCATCGCCGGGGCGCTGCCCTTTATCACCGATCATTTCGTTTTATCCAGCCGCCTGCAGGAGTGGGTGGTGAGCAGCATGATGCTGGGAGCCGCTATTGGCGCGTTATTCAACGGCTGGCTCTCTTTCCGCCTCGGGCGTAAATACAGCCTGATGGTTGGCGCGGTGCTGTTCGTCGCCGGCTCCGTGGGCTCCGCATTTGCGACCAGCGTTGAAATGCTGCTGGTGGCGAGGATCGTTCTCGGCGTTGCCGTGGGGATCGCCTCGTATACCGCGCCGCTGTATCTGTCGGAAATGGCGAGCGAAAACGTGCGCGGGAAGATGATTAGCATGTATCAGCTGATGGTGACTCTCGGGATTGTGATGGCGTTTCTCTCAGATACCGCGTTTAGCTACAGCGGCAACTGGCGCGCCATGCTTGGCGTGCTGGCGCTGCCTGCGGTGGTGCTGATTATCCTGGTGATCTTCCTGCCAAACAGCCCACGCTGGCTGGCGGAAAAAGGGCGTCACGTGGAAGCGGAAGAGGTGCTGCGAATGCTGCGCGACACGTCAGAGAAAGCCCGCGACGAACTGAATGAGATCCGTGAAAGCCTGAAGCTGAAGCAGGGCGGCTGGGCGCTGTTTAAGGTCAACCGCAACGTGCGTCGGGCGGTATTTCTCGGCATGCTGTTGCAGGCGATGCAGCAGTTTACCGGTATGAATATCATCATGTACTACGCGCCGCGCATCTTTAAAATGGCGGGTTTCACCACCACGGAACAGCAGATGGTCGCGACCCTGGTGGTAGGCCTGACCTTTATGTTCGCCACCTTTATCGCCGTCTTTACCGTCGACAAGGCCGGACGTAAACCGGCGCTGAAAATTGGCTTTAGCGTGATGGCCATCGGCACGCTGGTGCTGGGCTACTGTCTGATGCAGTTTGATAACGGCACCGCTTCCAGCGGCCTCTCCTGGCTGTCGGTGGGGATGACCATGATGTGCATCGCTGGCTATGCGATGAGCGCCGCGCCGGTGGTGTGGATCCTGTGTTCGGAAATTCAGCCGCTGAAGTGCCGCGATTTCGGTATTACCTGCTCCACTACCACCAACTGGGTGTCGAATATGATCATCGGCGCGACCTTCCTGACGCTGTTGGATGCTATTGGCGCGGCGGGAACCTTCTGGCTCTATACCGCGCTGAACGTCGCCTTCATTGGCGTGACTTTCTGGCTGATCCCGGAAACCAAAAACGTCACTCTGGAACATATTGAACGTAAGCTGATGTCCGGCGAGAAACTGCGCAATATCGGCAATTAATTATAATGAGTCGCGCGGCAGCCAGGGGCTGGCAACCCGAACTGTCTCCCGATGGCTGTCGCCGTTAATAATATGCAGGGCGCTCAGGCGCCCGATATCATAGTGCGGTAGCTGCACCGTTGAGAGCGGCGGTAAAAACAGATCGCCAATTCCCACCATATTATCGTAACCCACAACCGCCACATCCTGCGGAATGCGAAGCCCCTGCGCCAGCAGCGTTTGATAAACCATAAACGCGATGCGGTCGTTGCCGCAAATCACTGAATCGAACTGCGGCGTTTGTCGAACGATGTGCGCCAGCACGATGGCGGGAATATCGCGATAGTGCTCATCGCCGTAGGCCATATAGCTGTGGTCGAGCGTATCGGGGTCAATACCCGCTTCCCGGCAGGCGCGCTCCAGTCCCTCGCGGCGGCGGACGGTGGCCAGATGATTGGCCGGAAGATGCAGGCACAGCGGGCGGCGATAGCCAGCGGCCAGCAGCGCCTGTACCGCCGTATACTGGCCCTGTTCGTCGTCCGGAATATAGCTGGCGACCGGATCGTGCAGGCTTTCGCAGTTGGCCAGTACGCAGGGGAGGGTTAACAGCTTGGCCGGAAGCGGCACCTGACGCAGGCCCATCGTGGTGTAAATAATGCCATCCGGGCGATGGGAGAGCAGCAGGTCGACAATGGTTTCCGGGCTATCATCAGAGAACATATTGACCACGAAGCTGTTCCAGCCGTGCGCCCGCGCGGTTTCTTCGATGGAGAGCGTAATCTCTACTGAAAATGGCGTGGTGACGGTATCCAGCGCCAGCACTCCGATAGTGTTTGGCGTCGCATGAGCGCCGCGGATTTTTTTCGCCGACAGGTCGGGGACATAGTTGGTCTGTTCGATTGCCGCCTGGACGCGCGCCAGGGTCTCCGGCTTGAGCCTTTCCGGGCTATTGAGCGCCCGGGAGACCGTCATCAGCGATACATTCGCCAGCTTTGCCACATCTTTCAGAGATGCCATATTTAAGTGCTCCACCCTTGCCGTCGGCGGCGGGTATTACTAAGTTACTGATGTAAAAGGATCATACGATATTCTATCGTACCGCTGGCGCGGGCGCAGGCGATGAATATTTGATCGCGATCGCATTCCTGTTATGTTAACGTTAACTTTTGTGATTAACATCATGAATCTCAGCAAAACGAAGTGAGTTTCGCTTTTTGTTAACGTTACCATAATAGCATTACTCCAACATGAGAATGTCATGATGAAAGCGCATCACTCTCACAGCTATCCGTTACTCAGTGCGTTACTGTTTTTCTTTTTCGTGACCTGGTCATCTTCAGGCTCGCTGCTCTCTATCTGGCTGCACCAGGAAGTGGGCCTTAAGCCGGGGGATACCGGGATTATCTTTTCGGTGCTTTCGGTCTCCGCGCTTTTTGCGCAGGTGTGTTACGGCTTTATTCAGGACAAGCTCGGCTTGCGGAAAAATCTGCTCTGGTACATTACCGTACTGCTGATCCTCTCCGGGCCGGCCTATATGGTGTTTGGCTATCTGCTGAAAATTAACGTGTTACTCGGCAGTATTTTCGGCGGGATTTATATTGGATTAACCTTCAACGGCGGCATCGGCGTGCTGGAGTCCTACACCGAGCGCGTCGCGCGCCAGAGCCAGTTTGAATTTGGTAAAGCACGGATGTGGGGGTCGCTGGGCTGGGCGGTGGCGACGTTCTTCGCCGGATTACTGTTCAACATTAACCCGCATTTAAACTTCGCCGTCGCCAGCTGCTCTGGCCTGGTATTCTTCATTCTCCTGGCGCGCCTGCGGGTCTCTTCTGCGCCGCACGCCATGCAGGAAGCGGTATCGGGCGGTAAAGTGACGCTGGAAGATGCTCTGCGTCTGCTGACCCTGCCGCGCTTTTGGGCGCTGGTCTTCTTCGTGATTGGCACCTGTATTTACGGCGTATATGACCAGCAGTTCCCGGTCTACTTCTCCTCCCAGTTTCCGACGCTGCAGGAAGGTAATGAGATGTACGGCTATCTGAACTCGTTCCAGGTGTTCCTGGAGGCCGCCGGTATGTTCTGCGCGCCGTGGCTGGTTAACCGTATTGGTGCGAAAAACGGCCTGATCTTCGCCGGGATGGTGATGGCCATGCGGATGGTGGCTTCCGGACTGGTGGAAGGGCCGCTGCTAATCTCCATCACGAAACTGCTGCACGCGGTCGAACTGCCGGTGCTGCTGGTCTCCATCTTTAAATACAACAGTTTAAACTTCGATAAGCGTCTTTCATCCACGCTCTACCTGGTCGGCTTTGCCTGCACCAGCTCGGTTATCGCCACCGTCCTGTCGCCGCTGGCGGGCTATAGCTATGAGAAATACGGCTTCGCCCAGTCCTATCTGATTATGGGACTGCTGGTGTTCTGCACCACCTTTATCTCCATCTTCTTGTTGCGTTCAAGCAAGTCCTCTGCGGACCCGCTGATGCCGCAAACTTCCGCTATCTGAATCAAAAGAGTAATGAATATGACCTATTCCATTTCCCGGGCTGAGCAAGAACTGCAGGCTAAACATGAAAAGCTGAACCTGCGCTGGTATCCGCGCTACCACCTGGCCGCCCGCGCGGGCTGGATCAACGATCCTAATGGCCTGGTCTGGTTTGACGGCTGGTATCACGCGTTTTACCAGCACCATCCGTACTCTACCAAATGGGGGCCGATGCACTGGGGCCACGCGCGCAGCAAGGATCTGGTGCACTGGGAGCATCTGCCGGTGGCGCTGGCCCCGGAAGGCCCGGAGGATAAAGACGGCTGCTTCTCCGGCTCGGCGGTGGTGGATGGCGATACGCTGGCGCTGATTTATACCGGGCACAAATTCCACGGCGACCCGAGCGACGAAGCCAATCTTTATCAGGTGCAGTGTCTGGCGACCAGTCGCGACGGCATTCACTTCGAACGTCAGGGGATTGTGGTCGACACCCCGCCGGGTATGCACCATTTCCGCGACCCGAAAGTGTGGCGAGAAGGGGACAGCTGGTACATGATCGTCGGCGCTCGCGATGGCGATACCGGCCAGGTGCGGCTGTATCGTTCAGCCGACCTGCGCCAGTGGCAGGATGCCGGCGTCCTCGACGAGGCGGAAAAAGAGATGGGCTACATGTGGGAATGCCCGGACTTCTTCGCCCTCAACGGCAAGCATATTCTGATGTTCTCTCCGCAGGGGCTGGCGGCTAAAGGCTATCAAAACCGCAACCTGTTCCAGAGCGGTTATCTGCTCGGTGAATGGCAGCCGGGACAGGCGTTTGTGCGCGAGGGGGCGTTTGTGGAAATGGATCACGGGCATGATTTTTATGCCCCGCAAAGCTTCCTCACTCCCGACGGCCGCCGCATTGTCATCGGCTGGCTGGATATGTGGGAATCGCCGTTGCCGGAGCAGCAGGATGGATGGGCGGGCATGCTTTCGCTGCCGCGTGAACTGAGCCTGAGCGCGGATAATCGGCTACAAATGCGTCCGGCGAAAGAGGTCGAGAGCATGCGCGGCGCCAGCTTCCCATGGCCGGTGACGACGCTGAAGAACCAGCAGACCACGATGGTGGAAAACTGCGAGGCGATGGAAGCGATCCTCCACTGGGACTGCGCCAGCAGCAACGCAGAGCAGTATGGCCTGAGCTTAGGCGATGGTCTGCGCGTTTACGTGGATGCGCAGATGCAGCGCCTTGTGCTGGAGCGGCATTATCCGCAGTATGGCCTGTGCGGCACTCGCAGCGTCCCATTGACCGAGGGGGCCGATCTGAAGCTGAGGGTATTTTTCGATAGCTCTTCCGTCGAAGTGTTTGTTAATGATGGCGAGGCCTGTCTGAGTAGCCGTATATATCCGGATGCTACTCGCCGTGAATTATCGCTATTTGCCTGGAGCGGTTCGGCGTATTTAACTGAAGCAGGAGCGTGGCAGCTGGAATAATAATTATCGAATGATCGTTAATAACCCGTCTGCGAGGATGGACGGGTTATTATTATCGTGCTTTACCCATAAAATAAAAAATATCATTTAACTAAATAATAAAGGGTTTTCCGATGAATAAAATCTGGGTCGGGTGTGTTCTGACGTCTTTATTTACCCCTCTGGCTAATGCACAGGCGCCGTTATCTCTTGAGGAACGGCTGGCGCAAATGGAACAACGGCTAAAGCCGACCGAGCAGCGGGCGGCCAGCGCGGAGGCAGAAATCCGCGCGCTGAAAGGTCAGGAGACGCCAGCGGCCACGGTGGCCAGCGCCGCACCGGCTAAACCTGCTTTACAGCTTAATGATTATGGTGAATTAAAATTCTATGGCGACGTTGAGTTTAATATGGACGGCGCCAGTCGTACCGGTAGCCTGACGTCGGTGAAAACCAGTGCCAATAAAAACTGGGCGCCGGGAGATAAAGAACGCTGGGATATTAACGGCCGCATTCTTTTGGGCTTTGATGGATTACGCAAAGGGGCTAACGGTAAATATGCCGGATTCAGCGTGCAGCCGCTGGCGGATATGAATGGCAAAATGAATCTTGATGATGCCGCATTTTTCTTCGGTCAGCAGGATGACTGGAAAATTAAAATCGGTCGTTTTGAAGCCTACGATATGTTCCCGCTTAATCAGGATACCTTTATTGAATATTCCGGCAACACGGCCAACGATCTGTATAGCGACGGCTACGGCTATATTTATATGATGAAAGAGGGGCGCGGACGCAGCAGCAGCGGCGGCAATTTCCTGCTGAGTAAAAATATCGATAACTGGTATTTTGAGGTGAATACGCTGGTGGAGGACGGCAGCTCGCTGTTTGTCGATCAGAACTATCACGGCAACGCGCTCGATAATCGTAAAAACGTGGTGTACGTGCGTCCGGTGGCGTCTTGGCAGTCTGGCCCCTGGTCGGTGGCGGCAGCAATGGAGAGTAACCTCGTTAACAATGCTTACGGCTATCAGAATCAGAACGGGCGCTGGGTCGATCAGTCCAGCCGCACCGGCTACGGTATGACCATGAGCTGGAATACGCTGAAGACTGATGCCGAGGACGGAGCGGTGGTGAACCTGAGCACCGCGTATCTGGACGCGGCGGATGAAAAGGATTTCAGCGCCGGTATCAACGCTTTATGGCATCGCGTGGAGCTGGGCTATATCTATGCGCATAACAAAATCGACCAGTTTAATCTTTCCGGCGTGAGCGCGGAGTGCGATGGCGACTGCGCGATTCTGACGCCGGGGCGCTACGACATCCATACTATTCATACTTCCTGGCAGCTGCCGAATATTATGGATATGCCGAACTTTAATATTTATCTCGGGGCCTATGCGTCATGGCTCGATTCATCGGCGGCGAAAAGCGGTAATACCGATGAACGCTACGGCGCGCGGGTGCGATTTAAATATTTCTTCTGACATCTTCCCGGGTCGCGGCGTAAACGCCTTACCCGGGCTACGGGATCGCAGAGGGCTGTTAACCTGTAGCCCGGGCAGGCGCTTTGCGCCGCCCCCGGGGAGAGAATCGGAGCCTGCAATGGATAAGGTTTCCCGGAGGCGATGCTGCGCATCTGTCCGGGCTACGGGATCGCAGAGGGCTGTTGACCTGTAGCCCGGGCAGGCGCTTTGCGCCGCCCCCGGGAGCAGCGCGCAGAGTGGCATAATTTCCCGGAATCGACGCTTGTGTATCTATCCGGGCAGCGGGATCGCTGACGGCGGTAGCCCGGCTAAGCACCGCGCGAGCCGGGACGTTGCCGAATCACTACACCTCCGCCAGATACAGCGCGGGCATACCCTCTTTATCGGAGGTAAACAGCACCCAGCGGTTATCCGGTGAAAACGACGGATGCGGATGCGTCGCCTGGCGCTCGCCCTCAATCACTTTCCACGTAGAGTCGTGGCGGCACACGGCGGTCTGCCTATCGGCGGCAATATCAAACACCCAAATAAACGGATCGTTAAGCTGGATATCGCCGGTGCTGTGCGGCGCGCCGTCGCCGACCACCAGGCTGCCATCGTGATTGCTCATCAGATGCGAACACGGAGGAATCGCCATCAACTGGCGATTTTCCAGCGTTGCCGGGTCGGCGCGATACAGATAGCGATGCGGATCGTTTTCCTGATGCGCGACATAGTAAAGCGCGGAGCCATCCGGTACCCAGAATTCGTGCGTAAAGCTCTCACCCGGCTGGTGCTGGCGAACCTTGCGCATGTTGCTGCCGTCAGCGTTGATAAGCCACATTCTGGCATCGATAGCATCGCGCGGACCTTCATGGCAGAAGGCGATGGTGCTGTCGTCAAACGGGCGGTAAATCGGGTGGCCGAGCCAGCGTTTTTCCTGCAATACCACGCGCTGTTCGCCGCTGCGCAGATCGATATTAATCAACCGGCACTCCGGCTCGGTGAAGTAGAATGCGCGGAACTTGCCCCAGTCGGTCAACGGCTGCCAGTCGCTTTTTTTGATTTCGATTCCGACCATCTGACTGCAATCGCTGTTGGCGACCCAGGTCCCGTAGGCTACCCATTGGTCATCCACCTGATATACGACCTGTTCCTCCAGCGAGACCAGATCCACGCGGCGCAGCTGCTGGTTGTTTTTCACATACCACAGCGACCGGTCGTCGGCGGAAAGGAAACCGCCAAAGGTGTTATCGCCCGGCCCGTCGGTGAGCTGGGTCGCCTGCTGGCCGGCGATATCGAGTAAATAGTAGTTCCAGTGGCCTTCAAACGCGCCGCCGAAAATCAGCTTACCGCCATCCCGGGTAAAGCATTTTTGATAGAAATAGTTGCGATGGCAGATAACATGCGGTGGCGTCATCCGGATCACCTGGTGACCGGTTTCGCTGTCCTGCGTGTGCAGAAAGCTCAGCGGGATGATTTTGCCTTTCATGATTCACTTCACTCCTTGCTAAAAAAATACCCCGCAGCCGGAGCTGCGGGGTAGGTTCCGATAACAGGCAATTAGCGCATCGCGCGGCGCAGGATGCGGTCAGACTGACGCTGGAAGTCAATTGCCGTCTCTTCCACGGTTTTCTGCCCGTAGTCGATGTACTGCAGAGAGGTGCCGAACTGGGCGACGATCTGCGGGTCATCAAAGTACGGCGACACCGAGAGTTTGGCCGGCAGGGACTGCGCCAGGCGCAGGCCCGATACCGCCGGATCGTCCTCTTTGATCGCGCCGTTTTCGGTCAGGTATTGCACCGCCACTTTGCTCAGCGGCACGCCGCGCTCAAGACCCAGCGTCTCAACCCCTTCTTTACTGTTCAGCAGGAAGTTGATCACCTTCGCCGCCGCTTCCGGATTTTTGGTGGATTTACCAATGGAGAGCATCTGCGCAGGTTTAAAGAACAGACCTGCGTCGGTAGCGCCCGGCAGCATCGGATAGCTGCCCAGCTCCAGCTTCGCTGGCGGCTTCAGGTTGTCGGAGTATTTGTTAATAGTGGAGTTCCACATATAGGTCCCCGCCCACTCGCCCTGAATCCACGGCTTCATTTCATACATGTTGCTCTTACCGAACGAGGCATAGTACTTGGTGTCCGGCATCACGTGGCTGTCGATAAGCTTTTTATACATCTGGAAGAATTCGACCCACTGCTCTTTGCTGTAGGAGAATTTCTTGGTTTTTTCATCGATAGCCGGCTGGTTGTACTTCTGAATCATATATGAATTGAGCAGCGCCAGAGTGTCCTGGTGCTCCAGCACGACCGGGTAATACTGTTTGCCCAGCTTGCTCTCAAAGGTTTTACCCGCCGCCATCAGCTCGTCCCAGGTTTTCGGGTACTCGACGCCCGCTTTTTTCCAGGTTTCATCGTTAAAATAGAAGACGCGCGCGGTCACGGAAATAGGTATACCGTTAAGCTTGCCGTCTACCGTGGTGGTTTGCAGCTCTTTGGCATCAAACTGGCTCAGGTCGATCACGTCCTTCATCTTGTTGAGATCGTAGAAGCCTTCGCCGTTTTTCGAAAAGATTGGCAGCCAGTTCCAGTTAGTTTGCATCACGTCCGGCTCGGTGCCGCCGGCGATTTGCGTGGTCAGGCGCGAAAGATGGCCGTCCCAGCCGGTATATTCCGCTTTAACGTTGATATCCGGGTTTTGTTTATGAAACTCTTCCAGCGCCTTGAGGGTCACCTGGTGACGGCCGTTGCCGCCCCACCATGACATACGCAGGTCGACATCCTTTGCCATAGAAGGCAACGCGGTAAGGCCCAAAGTGGCGGAGATTGCGGCGCTTAAAAGCACTTTTTTCATTTTAATACTCCAGGGTTCACAGAGAGATGTTCTGTTCAGTTTTGGCGTCAAAGATATGACACTTGTTGAGATCGAATTTGAAATGCACCGTGCGATGAAGTCCTTTCTCAATCATTGGCTTCGCTTCATCTGAAGGCACGCGGGCGGTCAGTTCATAATCGGCCACCTTCAGGTAGACGAAGAATTCATGGCCCATGTTTTCCACGCGCACCATCTCGCCCGGGCAGGAGCCTTCAGCAAACGGTTCATCGGAGATGGAGACAAATTCCGGACGCACGCCAAAGAACACCTGCTGGTTCTTATGGGTGTCGACCTTGCTCTGCAGTCGGTCATTTAGCGGCAGCAGCCCGTCGCCAACGGTCAGATGCAGGCGACCCGCTTGCTCAACCAGCTGGCTGGGACGAATATTCATCTCCGGCGCGCCGATAAACCCGGCCACAAACATGTTTTTCGGCTTGTGATAGAGGTTGTCCGGGGTATCCACCTGCATGATATGGCCCAGCTTCATCACGCAGATGCGGTCGCCCATGGTCATCGCCTCGGTCTGATCGTGGGTGACGTAGACGGTGGTCGCCGGTTTACCGGATTTTTTCAGCTGCTTATGCAGGTCGGAAATACGAATACGCATTGAGGCGCGCAGCTTGGCGTCAAGGTTAGAGAGCGGTTCATCGAACAGGAATACATCTGGCTTTTTCACAATCGCGCGGCCAACCGCTACGCGCTGTGCCTGACCGCCGGAGAGCTGACGCGGCAGGCGGTCCAGCAGTTCTTCCAGCTCAAGGATTTTCGCCGCTTCGTTTACCTGGGCCTCAATCTGGTCTTTTGGCAGCTTGCTCAGCTTCAGACCGAAGGCGAGGTTCTCGCGCACCGTCATATGCGGATAGAGCGCGTAGTTCTGGAACACCATCGCAATGCCGCGCGCTTTTGGCGCGAGATTATTTACGATTTTTTCGCCGATCCGCACTTCGCCGCCGCTGATAGTTTCCAGACCAGCCAGCATGCGCAGGGTAGTCGATTTGGCGCAGCCGGACGGCCCAACGATAACCATAAACTCGCCGTCCGCGATTTTCAGATCGATACCATGTACCGCCTTGAAGCCGTTGGAGTAGACCTTTTCCAGTTTGTTGAAAATAACTTCAGCCATGATATTTCCCTCTTAACCTTTAATTCCGCTGCTGGTAACGCCCTGTACGAAGTAGCGTTGTGCCAGGAAGAACACGATGATGGACGGCAGAATGGAGATACTCGCCATTGCCAGAATTTCGTTCCACGGAGCGCCTTCCGTGACGTCGATGGACATTTTCAGCGCCAGCGCGATGGGGTATTTATCCACGCTGTAGACGTAAATCAGCGGACCGATAAAGTCGTTCATGGACCACATGAACTGGAACAGCGCCACCGAGATAATCGCCGGTTTCAGAATTGGCACCACCACGTACCACAGCACCTGAATGGAGTTGCAGCCGTCAATCTGCGCCGCTTCTTCCATGTCGCGCGGAACGCCGCGCAGGAACTGAATCAGCATGAAGACGAAGAACCCCTGAGTGGCGAAGGCCAGCGGCAGGTACAGCGGCAGATAGCTGTTCAGCATGCCCATTTCACGGAACATCAGATACTGCGGGATCAGCAGTACGGTGCTCGGCAGGAGCATGGTGGTGATCAGCGTAGCGAACCAGAATTTCTTCCACGGGATTTCGAAGCGGGCAAAGCCGTAGGCCACGATGGTGGAGGAGATAATGGTCAGCAGCACTTTCGGGATCACATACTTAAAGGTGTTCAGCATGTAGTGGCCGAAGTTGTACTCGGTGCCGGTTTTCCAGCCGTTGATAAAGCCATCCCAGGTCGCGTGGGCAGGCCACAGGCTCAGGGTGGTGAAGATCTCGTGGTTCGGTTTGAACGACGCCGAGAACATCCATACCAGCGGGTAGAGCATCAGCAGGCCGACGAACAGCAGGATCACATAGCGAATCGAGCGGCTTATTTTTTCACGGCGCAGCGTCCGCGCGACTTCACGTTCAGCGACGTCCCTTGCTTCAGTGATTTGTTGGATATCAGCCATTTTTGCCTCCCTTATCGGCGGAGTAGAACACCCAATATTTCGAAGACTTAAACGCAATGGCGGCAAACACCGCGACCACCAGGAACAGCACCCATGCCAGCGCCGCACCGTAGCCCATATCGAAGTACTTAAAGGCGGTGTCGTAGATATAGAGCGAGAACAGATAGGTGGAGTAGGTTGGGCCGCCGCCGGTGATGACGTACGGGCCGGTAAACTCCTGGAACGCCTGGGTAGTCTGCATGATGAAGTTGAAGAAAATCACCGGTGTGATTAGCGGCACCGTGACCTTCATAAACATCTGCCATTTTGAAGCGCCATCGATCATCGCCGCTTCATATTGTGATTGTGGAACGTTCTGCAGCGCCGCAAGGAAGATGACCATCGCTGAGCCAAACTGCCAGACGCGCAGCAAGGTAACGGACATCAGGGCCAGAGAAGGCTCGCCGAGCCAGTTGACCGGGTCGAAGCCGAGCACGCCGATAAAGCTGTTCAGAAGGCCGTCGATAGCAAACAGCGCGCGCCACAATACGGCAATCGCCACCGAGCTACCGAGTATCGACGGGATGTAGTAGGCGGTACGGAAAAAACCGATGCCGCGCAGCTTAAAGTTGAGGACAAACGCGATCCCCAGAGCGAAAGCCAGTTTTAACGGGATGGTTAAAAAGACATACGCGAACGTCACGCCCATGGATTTCCAGAAGAGGCCATCTTCGGTCAGCATGTAGCGATAGTTTTCGATGCCGTTAAACACCGGTGGACTCATCAAATCGTACTCAGTGAAACTGAGGAAGAAAGATGAAACAAAGGGAAAGGCGGTAAAGACTATCAACCCTATGATGTAGGGCGATATCCATGCCAATCCCAGCATTTTGTTTTCATTCATACATACCTACCTGGCTTACGAGTTTGTAATACGGATTCGGGGTTACTGTCTTTCCCGCGGCCCGTGCCGCCGGAAAGTTAATGCGTTCCTGGTATGTCAGCGGTAAATCCTTCCCTGGCGATGGTTGATTGGTTGAAACTTTTCTTTCTTCTTATCCCTGAAGAACATGTGTTTTTTGATTTTGTCTTACCCGGCGTCCTGATTTTGTAAAACGCCGTTTTAATTTTATTTTATTGCTATTTATTACGGAGTCATTCGGTTGATCGCGGAAATGTGATCAAAGTCGAAACGATGTTTCAAAAAGGTGCTGGAGCGCGCATTTTGCAGAGATGAGAGGTCAGAGATACGGATGAGAGTCCGACGGAGAGAGACTGGTCAGGCGAGATTGCTTGCGACGCTAATCATTGCGGTGCGACATACTTTATGACAATTATTTGTAGCGGAAAAGTTCAGAAAATGGTGGGCATGCGCGGCATGCCCTGGAGATGAAGGGCTACTTTTGCAGAAAATCCTGACGCACAGGGGTGAAGGTATCCAGCAGCGTTCCCGCCTTGAGGCAAACGCAGCCGTGCATAATTTCCGGTTTCTTGTAGAGCGTATCGCCGGCGCTGACCACGTGCTTTTCATCGCCGATGGTGAACTCGAACTCGCCTGAGAGCACGTAGGTAAGCTGTTCATGTGGGTGGTTATGCATCGGCCCAATGGCGCCTTGTTCGAAGTTCACTTCAACCGCCATCATTTTGCCATCGTGCGCAAGAATGCGGCGCGTGACGCCATTACCCAGATCTTCAAGGGTGGTCTCTTTATGAAAAATAAACATCCGATGGTCCTGTGATTAATTGAAACAATGTTTCATTTAATCTATCCCATAATCCTGAAAAAGGAAACGATCGTCGGGAGAAGTGGAAAGTCGATCACAACTTTGTTCTACTGAAAAACTCACACAAGGAGGGATGATGAAAACGATTGGTCTGTTAGGCGGTATGAGCTGGGAATCAACGATTCCTTACTACCGGTTGATAAATGAAGGTATTAAAGCACGCCTCGGCGGTCTGCACTCTGCCAGCCTGCTGTTGCACAGCGTCGATTTCCACGAAATTGAAGCCTGTCAGTCAAACGGCGACTGGGAACGCGCGGGCGAGATCCTCGCGCAGGCGGCCTTCGGCCTGCAGCAGGCGGGCGCCGAAGGGATCGTCCTGTGTACCAACACCATGCATAAAGTCGCGCAGGCGATAGAAACGCGCTGCGACGTGCCGTTTTTGCATATTGCCGACGCTACCGGACGAGCGATTATCGCAAAGGGCCAGTGCCGCGTTGCGCTATTAGGCACGCGCTATACCATGGAACAGGATTTTTATCGCGGCCGCCTGCAGCAGCAGTTTGCTATTGATACGCTGATTCCGGAAGCTGAAGATCGCACGCGGATTAACCAGATCATTTTTGATGAACTGTGCCTCGGCGTCTTTAACGCGCATTCACGCGACTACTATCTGCAGGTCATTGACGCTCTGGCGGAGCAGGGGGCGGAAGGGGTCATTTTTGGCTGCACCGAAATCGGCCTGCTGGTGCCGGAAGAGAGCAGCCCGCTGCCGGTGTTTGATACCACAGCGATTCATGCGGCGGACGCGGTGGAGTTTATGCTCTCCTGATTCATATATGAAATCATCACCTCCTCTTGCTTGAGAGAGGAGGTGATTGAATTGAAATCTAAAATCAGATGCTGTTCAGGCTTGGGCTAAATTCAACGGTCAGTTTACCTTTATAATATCCGGCTGATTTTTGCGACACACTAAATTTGCTGACGATCAGCCGCAGCGGCGTCGGAGCGCAGAGTACCGGATAGGTGATTGACGGCAGACGTACCGGACGCACCTGATCCTGACCGTTAGCGCCCGCCGAGATCTTCACTGTTTCTGAATTTTTCATTGTCATCCAGCTGTGGGTATGGGGGTTAAACATTTCTACCCGGTAGTCTATCCGCTCGCCCTGACCGGTCCCGGAGTATGCGGTGTTATAGATGGAGAACTCGCCGCTTTTTCGCGCCGACCCGCCTTTTCCCTCATCTCTGAAGGACAGCGTCATACTGTCGCTGTTGGAGTTAAAACCATCATAAAGGCACATATCCAGCGTGGTGATATCTTCCACCAGGTTATTACCGGTCACGGAACCGGTAGGGTGCAGATCAAGCTGCACCAGTGGATTCGCACCGTTAAATTCCGGGAAAAAGATGTCCTGTCGGGAGGGCGCTTTCCCCTTTAGGGTGATATTTGCGCTGTAGTTCAGGTTACGGCTATATGTAGCATATTTTAGCTTTAGCTGGCCTTCCCATATCCCGCCGATCGGAAGATTGTTCATTTCGCTCTGCGGAAGCCAGACGGTAAGCAACCTGGCGTTAGTTTTGTAACCTGAAGTGCTGGTGTAGCAGCTAGTATAAACTGCGCTATTCAACGGTAATGTAGAGCCGCAGATTTTTGATTGCGTTGGGTCTGCTTGGTTATAATACAGCTGATCCATATAGGCCTGTAATTTCACAGGATGCGTCATGCCGCTGCGCTTTTCTTTCAGGATCATCGTAATCGTTGAGCTATTCTTTTGATGACTGCAGGTTTGCTGTACATCGTTAAACTGACAGGTATAGGTGCCGCCGCCGTCGTAATATCCATAGGTACCGGCATAGTCCTGGCTCCATAAATAGATGTCGGCTGGCGCGCCGGAAGGGATTTCATAATCCTGCAGCGTCGAGACTGTCGGAGTCGGGCCAACGGGTGTCAATGCCGCTGCAGCGCCGCTAATCATCCATCCGCAGAGCGCTAAAAATGGGACTAATTTCATTCAGTACTCTCCCTTTGGGCAGTTTCCAGCGCCTGCTTGCGTAGCGATTGTTTTAGCTGAGCCTGTACCTGAACCTGTGACGGCAATCTCTCGTAATTAACGATGGTACAGACGATACTTCCGGCATAGCGAATGCTGGCGCGCTTTTTGACCACGGTGAGCGGGCACTTGAGGTAAGTCGAGCCGGCAAGTACATATAAGTCTCGCGCCGAGCCCGGCATCTCCAGGGTAAATCCGCCATCTTCCGCCATCAGCAGCATCGTGCTGTTTAGCCCGATGACCGGGAAGCGTTTAACCGTGTCGGGGATCACTAAACGGCCGATGTAGTTGTAGCTAAAGCTGGCGGAGATCTCGCGATATCGCAGCTTCCCGGGAAGTAGCATCAAATCCTGTCTCCCGGAGCCTGTGATCAGGTTGGTGGTGCCGGACTGATTTTTACGGGAACTGTCGTTGACCTCGAGGTAGCCCGATTCATAACCCGTATAGGGGAACAATACGGACTCCTGCCCCGTCAGGCTGGCCCGGCTACCGTTTGCTGAAGCATCGACGGATAGCTCATCGGCGTCTTCGTCATTCACTTTTTTCACTGCAACCAGAACCGCAGCGGAAGGATCGCCGTTCCCCGAGCGACCGATCTGTACGCCATGGCGACTGACCGCCAGGGTCGAGCTGTAGCTACCGGTAAAGGCGGTTGTGTGGGTATGGTCCTCAATATTGTAACTGTCGGACAAATAAGCGCTGAAGTTGCCGTACAAACTGTCGAGGCGTCCGTTGATTCCGCTGTCCAGCGTATCGGTGTTAATTCCGCTCAGGCTGAAGCCCGCTTCCCGATGATTCACATTATCATCATACCAGGTACGTGACAGATTCCACGACGTCCGATCGCTACTATCCTTGCTGGTTCGATAGTCAACGCCGATTGTAGTGGACCGGCTGCGGGCGTTGTTGTCCTGGCGCGGCGTTTCGCTAAACGTAAACATCAGATAAGCGCCGTTATCATTACCGCTGCTGGAGCTGTCGTTGCGGGAGAAGACGCCAAGGCTGGTATTTACAATCCAGTTTGTCAGGCTGAAGGAGCGCGTAGCGCTCAGCTGCACGCTGTCAGATGTGCTATTGCCATCGGCCTGGCTGAAATAGTTATTCGCAAAATCTTCGCTGTTATCCCAGCGAGTATGATAGTTCGCGTGATTACGGGTACGGTTCCAGTTTAGGGAGATATTCCAGTCCCATGCATTCTGCGTCAGGCCGACGTTGACGCTTTCAAAGCAGTTGAGATCGTAGTCTTTGGCATCGCTATCGCCGGAACATTGACCTCCGCTGGTATCCTTCCGGTACACGCTAAGTGCCGGCCATTGTGGAATATGCCAGTTTAACTGCTGCATATTACCGCGGCCGCCCTGGTCGTTATAGAAAAAGCCGTTCTGTAAATCCAGATCGCCAAAGTCGCCGAGAGCCGGGATGACGTGACTGTTAATCTCCGCCGAGAAGTTGTTATCGACAGAGGCGACGCCGCCCGTCAGTTCAATATGGGGAGTGACGGGGATACGGATCCCCGCTTGCGCAGACGTCGCGCCATCATTGTTGTCGTTTTGTGATGTGCTGGTGCTCTCGGCCAGCTTACCGGCCTGAATAAACCATTGAATATGGCCATCTGTCATGTCGCCGGTTTTGGTAAATGGCACGACTTCAGTACGCGCCAGCTGGTTACTTTCATAAATCTTTAGCTGTAACGTATAACTTCCTGAGGGGAAGGAGGATGTATCCAGCTTCTGATTGCCGCCGTTCAGGTAAAATGAACCGAGCAGTTGATTGTCGCGGTAAGCATCCACGCGTGAGCTGCGGGAAAGCAGTATGGTGACGGGCGTCCCCTGACTGGCTTGCTCCTGGTTTAAGTAGCTTAGCGTAGAACCTGCGCGGATACCGTCAAAGGTATCCAACGGTAAGAATGAGAAATTAAAGTTACCACCGTTGAGATTGTACAGGCTCCGGCTGTCCATTCGCCCGCCCTGAACATAAAATCTCTGCAGAAGGTCGTAGCGATAGTAGAGTTCGCTGACGTCAGCGTCCGTTTCGGTTTCGCCATCGCTTTCGTTACCGTTCAGGCTCCAGTAAGCGCCGATGTAACTGTTGTCCGTAACGCCCAGCGCGCCGGTACCCTGCAACCAGGCCGATTTGTAGTCATCCTGAATGGAGACGTTAATATCTTGCTGGTGGACAAAGGCATTAACCACGTTATCGTCCTGGGTTGGGGGGCGATAGAGCGTCTCCTTCCCGCTTTCGGGATACCAGTCTTTATTAAGAAACAAAGAGACGGAGTTTTGTTCGTCGTTATAAATCAGCGCGACATCTTTGGTGGTCAGATAGCCGCAACCCGTGCTGTGGTTAATGACGCTGCATGCCAGTTCGCCGTGGCGCTCAAGGGGCTGGCTGAGTTTTGCTGTAATCGCTTTAAGACGCGCAGGATCGTTGTCAAGGCCCATGGCGGCGATGATTTTTTGCGGTTGATCGAACTTAACGGTATCAAGGCTAACGGTGGCAAAATATTTACCCAGATTACGTCCCGCGAGGTAGACGTCCAGGTATTCCTGTTGTCCGAGTACGATAATTTCAAATCCTGGAGGAATTTTCTCGGTACGTGCATTTGCAACATTGAGTATGGAAAATATTAATAGTCCAAGAATTGATCTTTTCATTACTCAATCTTCGTCCCTGAAATAATATAAATGAACCGAAGAGGTTTCTTCGGTTCATTACGCTTTTAATTACTGAGTAACTGGAGCCGTTGTTGCCTGGTACAGATAGATGCTGACTACGCCCTGGTAGGTGCCAGTCGCCAGAGGTTCCTGAGTTGCCTGAGCGATCTGCAGGGTTTTAGCAACAGAACCGGTCTGCAGAGCAGTATCCGGATTCGGGAACAGTTCGGTCGCTTTCATCGTCGCTGGGGTAGTTGAAAGCTTTTCGCCGCCCCAGGTAACTTCCATCGGAACGGTTGAACCGCCCAGGCTGTTAACCAGTACTGCATCGCTGGTCAGCTGCATCATGACATCTTTCGCGGTGTCGTTTGCCCAGATTTTGGTCTGCAGCTGATACGGTACCAGGCCGGTGCCCGGGATATACTGCATATCAACGTTTTTCGGCAGCGCAGAGTTGTCGACCTGAGTCATATCCAGGGCAGCGTCAACGTTTGCAGTTACGGTAATATCTTTTTGTACTGCCATAGCAGAACCCATTACGGATACCATTGCCAAAGCAAGTAAAGATTTAGAAATTGCTGCTTTCATTTACTTATATTCCATGTAATGAATGAAGATTAATGAATTGAGAAGCTTTGAGATTTCCTGGTCTTATCAATCCAGTTCCAATATTGAATAACGACGCGGTCGTAATTCAATATGTTCTTTGGTGCAAAATGGGCAGTAGGGTAAAGATTTCGCCCTACGTCTTGCCATGCGCACTCTTTATCCGCCTGTGCTTTCTTGCACAGGCCAATTTTTAAAATTTTAAAACGCTGGTTACCGTTATTGGTAATTTCCCCACCCGGCTGTAAGCTCATTTTCAGTTCGGGATGCTCTGGCGGAACGCTTACCAGAACCCCCCAGATGAGATTAATGTTGAGCTGCGTTTTGGTGCCTTTCGTTCCTTCCAGAGGGTCATCAAGTTGCGAAACGGCTTCAAATTTAACGCGATAAGTGGTCTCTTGCTGGGCGGGCTCCATCGACACCAGTCGCACCATTTTACTGGCGCCTGCCGGGAGCGCGAATTTTGGCGGCATCACCACAATCGCATTGGGATCGCCGGTTTTAATTTCGTTTTCCCTTTCTTTTGCTGTACCAGCATCGGAAATTTTGACAATAGTCGTTTTGATAAACTGAACATCGTTGGTTCGTGAAATCACACGGACATTGCCTTCACCTTGATTGTTCATATCAACGGACATCGGGTAGACGGACATATTGGCGTAACTTATTGGTGCGAGGCATGCTAATAAGAGCGCACAGAGGTTCAATTTTACATTCATGTTATAACTCCCTGTTTTTATTAATAAGATGCCTACTTTTCCGTCAGATAAGTAAAATGCTGATACATAAAAATGCTGTTTTAAATGTTAAAAACATTTCGTGAAACAAAATATATATATTGAATTCATATTGATGAAGTTAATTTTACTTAACCTTCCGTTAAGTAATGATTTAAAAATAGCGAGATAGAATGAGTGGGGTGAGTTGTCGTTTGGCATTGGAAAAAATATTTTCAATGAATGATATATGTTCAGTTAAAGCATATTCATAGAGGATATTGCATGATTGTTTTATATAAATTAAGTCCAAAGGTCAGGTGTAATCACCGTTTTTAGGATTTTTCATGCGTTGAATAAAAGTGAATTTTGATGAGTATCATGAATAAGCTTCAGACATATATTGATATGCTGAGTTATTATGATGTCGTGAATATATTAAGTCTCTATGTTGATGTTATTAAACAACAGCCATGATTATTCTTAAATCGACTTAATTATTCATCAGGCTTTCCAATGAGGACCTGACGCTGGGTATTTCATTTAATAAATGATCGCAAAAAGCGTCGACCAGCGCGGATCCCGGGCGGTGGAGCGGGCGAACCAGGCTTACGGTAAAAGGCACTTCAATGCTAAAGCGTCGGACCACCACGCCGTTCCCGGCATAATCGAGCGCGGTGAGCGGGTTAACCACTGAAATACCGACTCCGGCGCGCACCATAGCGCAAATGGAGGCGGCGCTGTGCGTTTCCACCACCATCCGCCGTTTCACCTGATGTTCATGAAACAGTGCATCGAGCAGCTGACGGTAGCTGTCGGTGCGCGACAGGCTAATATAGTTTTCACCATTAAAGTCTGCAGGCGTTAATACTTGCTTAGCGGCAAGCGGATGGCCCTGCGGCAATACGCACACTTCATTCAGGGTCAACAGGGGCGTACGCTCGGTTCCGGCGGGAGTATGCAGGGTCTCCGTCAATCCCAGATCGTGGCGCTGGGCGGAAAGCCACTCCTCCAGCAGCGGCGACTCCTGCGGGACGATTTGCAGGCTGACCTCCGGGTAGCGCGTCAAAAAAGGCTCCAGCAGTAGAGGTAGGAATGATTGGGAAAATACCGGCAGACAGGCGACCGACAGTTCGCCCTGGCGGAACTCGCGCAGGCTTTCCGCAGCGCTGACGATTCTGTCCAGGCCGTACCAGGAGCGCTGCACCTCTTCAAACAGGCGTAAACCCTGAACCGTTGGCTGCAGACGGCCGCGGGCGCGGGCGAACAGCGTTAATCCCAGCACCTTTTCAAAACGCGCCAGCTCGCGGCTGACGGTCGGCTGCGAGGTATGCAGCATTCTTGCGGCCTCGGTCAGATTGCCGGTGGTCATGACGGCATGGAAGATTTCAATATGACGCAGATTAACGGCGGGCATGAGTGTTCCTTAAGTAACGCAAGCCATATCATTTTTGCATAGACTGGCAATAAAACGATATTTTTTATTCCCCACGCGCTGTGGCGTAATCGTAAAAAAACAGAGATAACGCACACACAGCACCGGAGTTCTTTATGCCACACTCGCTTTACGCCACCGATACCGACCTGAACGCAGACAATCTGCTGCGTTTGCCCGCCGAGTTCGGCTGCCCGGTTTGGGTCTACGACGCGCAAATTATCCGCCGCCAGATTGCTCAGTTGAGCAAGTTCGACGTAGTGCGTTTTGCGCAGAAGGCCTGCTCGAATATCCACATCCTTCGCCTGATGCGCGAGCAGGGCGTGAAGGTGGATTCGGTGTCGTTGGGCGAGATCGAGCGCGCGCTGGCTGCCGGATACGATCCGCATCAGCATCCGGAAGATATCGTCTTTACCGCTGATCTGATCGACGATGCAACCCTGGCGCGGGTGAAAGAACTGCAGATCCCGGTCAACGCCGGCTCAATTGATATGCTGAGCCAGCTGGGCGAAGTTTCACCGGGCCATCGCGTCTGGTTGCGGGTTAACCCGGGGTTCGGTCACGGTCATAGCCAAAAAACCAATACCGGCGGCGAAAACAGCAAGCACGGCATCTGGCACAGTCATTTAACGGCGGCGCTGGAAGTGATGCGTCGTTATCAGCTACAGCTGGTGGGAATTCATATGCATATCGGCTCCGGCGTAGACTACGGCCACCTGGAGCAGGTCTGCGGCGCGATGGTGCGTCAGGTTGTCGAATTCGGTCAGGATCTGCAGGCGATCTCCGCCGGCGGCGGGCTGTCGATCCCTTACCGCGAAGGCGAAGAGGCGATCGATACCGATCACTATTTCGGCCTGTGGAACGCGGCGCGTGAACAGGTCGCTAAACACCTGGGCCATCCGGTCGCGCTTGAGATCGAACCGGGTCGCTTCCTGGTGGCGGAATCCGGCGTGCTGGTTTCTCAGGTTCGCAGCGTAAAAGAGATGGGCAGCCGCCACTTCGTGCTGATTGACGCCGGTTTTAATGATTTGATGCGTCCGGCGATGTACGGCAGCTATCACCATATTACCGCTCTGGCCGCGGACGGCCGCGATCTGAGCGCCGCAGCGGAGATTGAAACCGTGGTGGCCGGGCCGCTGTGCGAATCGGGCGATGTCTTTACCCAGCAGGAGGGAGGGAAAGTGGAGACCCGCCTGCTGCCTGCGGTGGTGCCGGGCGATTATCTGGTGCTGCACGATACCGGCGCTTACGGCGCGTCGATGTCCTCAAACTACAATAGTCGTCCGCTACTGCCGGAAGTGCTGTTCGACAACGGTAAAGCGCGGTTGATCCGCCGCCGTCAGACTATCGAAGAGCTGCTGGCGCTCGAGCAGCTGTAAGGCGCTGCCCGATGGCGCTTTGCTTATCGGGCCCGCTAATTATGCGTAATACGGCCCGGTGGTGACCGACTCGCGCAGCACCAGTTTGCCGGTAAACGGCGGTATGGTTTCGATCGGCTGACCGTTAGCCAGCTTGATCGCCTGATCGATAGCGGTAGTGATCATGTTATCGATCGGCAGATAGACCGTCGATAGCCCCGGTTCCAGCCATTTAGCGCTCGGCGCGTCATCAAAGCCAAACAGCGAAATATCCTGCGGGATCCGCAGCCCTGCCTGGTGCAGCGCCTTCGAAGCGCCCAGCGCCATATCATCGTTACAGGAAAACAGCGCGCTAAACGGCGTTTTCTCTTCCAGCAGCTCGCAGCAGAGTTCATAGCCGCGGCTCATAGTGGAGTCGCCGTATTTCACTTTCGCCGGATCCCACTTAATACCGTGCTTTTTCAGCGCGTTACGATAGCCTTCCAGGCGAGCTTTACCCGTCGGCGTGTGCATCGGCACGGTAATACAGGCGATATCGCGATGGCCCTGGGTTATCAGATATTCCACCGCCTGAAACGCTGCATCCTGCTGTTCGAAAAACACGCAGCGCTCTCTCGCCTGGCTTACATCACGGTTAATCACCACCAGCGGCATGTCGATGGATTCAATCAGCGACATGATTTTCTTTTCGCTCATATGGCGGGTGTAAAGCACGATAGCATCGCACTGGCGGTCGGCCAGCATCTGCACCGCCTCTTCTTCACGTTCCGGCGCATCGTGGCCGTCGGTAACGATCAGCTGTTTACCCCAGGCTTCCGTCTGGCGGGAAGCCTGCTGCAGCAGGCGGCCAAAATAGAAGCCGTCAAAGGTAGAAACCACCAGTCCGATACTGTTGCTGGTGCGGTTCGCCAGCGAGCGGGCGAGAAAATTAGGCCGATAGCCCAGCTCTTCCATCGCCTTAAAAACCTGTTGGCGGGTGCTCTCTTTCACCTGACCCGTGCCGTTCAACACGCGGGAAACCGTCGCTTTAGAGACGCCTGCGCGAATTGAGACATCCAGCATTGTAGCCATTCATCCGATTCCTGATATCACGTGGTAACCCGCAGTTTATCACAGACATTCAGGGGGATATGGCTTGATGGCGGCGCAAAAAACTATCGCGATCACGCTTTTACAGGAATTGATCGCGCGGAAAATAAAACTGTAAATGCGGTATGCCAATTTCCGCCTTTCTGGAATACCAATAAACGAGTTGGGAGCTTAATCACAGAACTTATTCTCACCAGTGGCTATTTTTTGGTATGCCAATAGGTGTTTGGCTGTACACCTGGTGCGCTAAAAGCCCTTAAAACTGAGGTATCCTCTATGGCATTGCAGGACAAACTGATCGACTCACTGGGGAGTTTCGCCACGAAATTCAACAGCTACCGCTACATCATGGCGATAAAATCCGCCTTTATTACCCTGATGCCGGTGATCATCGTTGGCGCCTTTTCGGTGCTGATCTCCAATATGGTGCTGGATCCAAAAAACGGCCTCGCCAGCTTTCAGGCGCTCTCTTTTCTGGCGGCGCTCAAACCTATTACCAGCGCGATCAACTACGCCACCCTTAACTTTCTCAATATTGGCGCGGTGTTCCTTATTGGCATTGAGCTGGGGCGGATTAACGGCATTAAGAGCCTGTTCCCCGGACTGCTGGCGGTGATCTGCTTTATCTGCGTCACGCCGACCACCGTCGAGATGATGGTCGACGGGCAAATGCATGAAGTGAAGGATGTCCTGCTGCGCCAGTTCTCCGATACCCGCAGCCTGTTCCTTGGCATGTTTATCGCTATTCTGTCGGTGGAGATCTACTGCTGGCTGGAGGGCCGTAAGGGGCTGAAGATTAAGATGCCGGATACCGTGCCGCCCAACGTATCGGCATCATTTTCCGCGCTGATCCCGGCCATTATCACCACCACGGTGATTGCCACCTTTGGCTTTATTTTTCATCAGGCGACCGGCATGTATCTGTATGACGCGGTCTATCAGGTGGTGCAGCAGCCGCTGGAGCGGGTGGTGCAAAGCCTGCCGGGGATCCTGCTGCTGATGTTTGTCGCGCAGCTGTTCTGGGTTATCGGCATTCACGGTAATCAGATGATCAAACCGATCCGCGAACCGCTGCTGCTGGGAGCCATTACCGTCAATATGAGCGCCTTTGAGCAGGGCAAAGAAGTGCCGAATATCATCACCATGCCGTTCTGGGATGTCTATATGAGCATTGGCGGATCGGGACTGACGATTGGTCTGCTGATTGCGGTGATGATTGCCACTAAACGCAAAGAGATGAAAGAGATCGCCAAGCTGTCGATTGGACCGGGCCTGTTCAATATCAACGAACCGGTCATTTTCGGGATGCCGATCATGCTCAATCCGATCCTCGCGATCCCCTTTATTATTACGCCGCTGGTAACCGGCAGCATCGGCTACTTCGCGACTGCCGCCGGTTTTGCCGGTAAAGCGGTGGTGATGATGCCCTGGACCACGCCGCCGCTGATCAACGCCTGGCTGTCAACGGCGGGCTCGATGGGCGCGGTGGTGACGCAGCTTATCTGCATCCTGACCGCGGTGCTTATCTACCTGCCGTTTGTCAAAATTGCTTCCCGTCGCGCGGAAAACGCCCAGCGTCAGGCGGACAACGCGCAAGCCAGCGAAAATGCATGAGGACACCATGACGACAGTAAAGATGGCCATTCCCCGCGACTTTATCCTCGGCGCCGCCGCTTCGGCGTGGCAAACCGAGGGCTGGAGCGGCAAGCAAGAGGGTCAGGATTCCTGGCCCGATCTCTGGTACAAGAACGACCGTCACGTCTGGCATAACGGCTACGGTCCGGCTGTGGCGACGGATTTTATCAACCGCTTCCGCGAAGATGTGCAGTTGATGAAGCTGGCCGGGCTCACCCACTACCGTACGTCGATAAACTGGTCGCGCTTTCTCACCGATTATGAAAACGTCACGGTCGATGAAGCCTATGCGACGTACTACGACCAGTTGTTCGATGAACTGCTGGCCAACGGCATCGAGCCGATGATCTGCCTTGAGCACTATGAACTCCCCGGCTATCTGCTGGAGCAGTACGGCGGTTGGGCGTCAAAAAAGGTGGTTGCGCTGTTTGTGCAGTATGCAGAGAAAGTTTTCGCCCGCTATCACCGCAAGGTTACGCGCTGGTTTACTTTCAATGAGCCGATCGTCGTGCAGACCCGCGTTTACCTGGACGCGCTGCGCTGGCCCTACGAGCAGAATACCGGCACCTGGATGCAGTGGAACCACCACAAGGTGCTGGCGACGGCAAAAGTGGTCCAGCTGTTCCGCGAGAAAGGCTATCGCGGCACGGTAGGTTGCATTCTTAACCCGGAGGTAACGTACCCGCGCTCAACAGCGCCGCATGACGTGCGCGCCGCCGAGCGCTACGATCTGTTCTATAACCGGATTTTTCTCGACCCGCTGGTCCACGGCGAATACCCGCCCGAGCTGCTGGCCCTGCTCGAACAGCACGAGGTTGCATGGGATTATCGAGCGGAAGAGCTGGCGATTATCCGCGAAAACACCGTCGATGAGCTGGGGATTAACCTTTACTATCCGCATCGCGTTAAAGCGCCATCGCGCGCCTGGCACCCGCAGACGCCGTTCCATCCGGCTTACTACTATGAGCCCTTTGAACTACCGGGACGGCGGATGAATAACTCCCGCGGCTGGGAAATTTATCCGCAAATCATTTTTGATATGGCGATGCGGATCAAACGGGACTATCGCAATATTCCGTGGTTCGTGGCGGAAAGCGGCATGGGTGTGGAAAACGAAGGGCAGTTTCGCAATAGCGAAGGCACTATCGCCGACGACTACCGGATCCGTTTTATCAGCGAGCATCTTTGGCAGACGCTGCGCGCGCGGGAAGCGGGAGCCAACTGCCTGGGTTACATGCTATGGGCATTTACCGATAACGTTTCGCCAATGAACGCCTTTAAAAACCGCTACGGGCTGATTGAAATCGATCTGCAAAATAATCGTGCCCGGCGGCCCAAGGCTTCCGCCAGCTGGTTCCGTAAGCTTGGCGAGAGTCGCGAATTGACGCTGGATATTGATGATGAGTGGCGCTAGCCGGGCTGAAATTTTGCTAAGATAGCGGCCGATATTGACTCGCAGGCTCATAACGCACAGGTGATATTGTGGAGAAGGCTATCATTCCGCCGGAAAAGAAACCCTACCAGGAAATAGGTGATGATTTACGCGCACAGATTGCGCAGGGGCGCTATCCCATCGGGTCGCGCCTGCCGCCGGAACGCAATATCGCCGAGACCTACGGCGTGAGCCGCACCATCGTCCGTGAAGCGCTGTTGATGCTGGAGCTGCAGGGGACGGTTGATATCCGCCAGGGCTCAGGGGTGTATGTGATGCGCATCCCGCACGAGGACGATAGTGAGGAAGAACAGATGCTGAGCAGCGACGTCGGGCCCTTCGAAATCCTGCAGGCTCGCCAGCTGCTGGAGAGCAACATCGCCGCCTTTGCCGCCAAAATGGCCACCCGCGCCGATATCGATAACCTGAAGCGCATTATCGAGCAGGAGCAGCGGGCCATTGCCGCTAACGATACCAGCCAGGACAACGCCCGGCTGTTTCACCTGGTGCTGGCCGGCGCGACGCAAAATCAGATGCTGCTGGCGACGGTCGAGCGCATCTGGCTGCAGATGGACAGCAGCCCGCTGTGGCAGCAGTTCAACGTGCACATTGCCAGCCGGGCGTATCGCCTGAAGTGGCTCGGCGATCGGCAAACGCTTCTCGCCGCCCTGCGTCGTCGCGATGTGATGGGGGCCTGGCAGGCTATGTGGCAGCATCTCGAAAACGTTAAAAACAGTCTGCTGGAGCTGTCCGATGAAGACGCGCCGGACTTTGATGGCTACCTCTTTGAATCGGTGCCTATTTTTCAGGGAAAGCTGGTGTGATGATCCAACCCCTCTACGCCGCGCCGCAGCACGCTTCACGCGTGACGGAATGGCTATGGCGGGCTTTTGGCGGTGAAACGCTGCCGCAGGCGTTCTTCGCCAGTATTGTCGGGCATAGCCAGACGCCGGGGGCGCTGCCGATGACCTTTATTGCCGCTGAGGGGGAGACGCTGTTAGGCACCGTCGGCCTGTGGCGCTGCGATTTAATCAGCCGTCAGGACCTTTATCCATGGATGGCGGCGCTCTACGTGGCTCCTGAAGCGCGCGGGCAGGGGCTGGCCGGGAAACTACAGCAGCACGTTATCGACTATGCCCGAAAGCAGGGCTATGGCGAGCTGTTTCTCTACTCCGCCTGCCGCGATTTTTATGAACGTTTCGGCTGGCTGTACATCGGCGAAGGCCTGGATTATCCGGCCGCCGCCGTCAGTTTATACCGCTACGATTTGTCGCTATCGAGAGGCGCAATCACCGAGTGACGGCGGACCAGCGTAGGGCTGAAAAGATGCGTTATCTCCGGCGGAGGCCGATGTTCCGCCAGCGCTAATGCCAGCTCAGCGGCCTGAGTCGCCATGGTGATAATCGGATAGCGCACGGTAGTCAGCCGCGGCCGCACGTAGCGTGAAATCAGCACGTCATCAAAACCAATCAGCGAAATCTCGCGCGGCACATCAATCCCGTTATCGTTCAGGACGCCCATCGCGCCGGCGGCCATTGAGTCGTTATAGCAGGCGACGGCGGTAAAATTTCTGCCGCGGCCCAGCAGCTCGGTCATAGCCAGTTCGCCGCCGCTCTCATCGGGTTCGGCAAAGGTCACCAGCCGATCGTTGCACGGCAGGTTGCTCTCTTTTAACGCCGAATAGTAGCCCTGCAGCCGATCTTCGGCATCGGAAATGGCGTGGTTTGAGCAGAGATAGCCGATACGAGTGTGCCCCTGCTGAATCAGGTGGCGGGTAGCGAGCCACGCGCCGTAGCGGTCATCCAGCGCCACGCAGCGCTGCTCGAAGCCGGGCAGGATACGGTTAATCAGCACCATGCCGGGGATTTGCTTCATCAGCGAGGCCAGCTCGTCGTCGGGGATAATTTTGGCATGAACCACCAGCGCAGCGCAGCGGTGGCGGATCAGCTGTTCAATCGCCTGACGCTCTTTGTGAAGGCTGTGATAGCCGTTGCCGATCAGCAAAAAATTGCCGGTATTGTAGGCAACCTGCTCGACGGCTTTGACCATCGCGCCGAAGAAGGGGTCGGAGACATCACCCACCACCAGGCCGACGGTTTCCGTTGACTGCTGCGCCAGCGCGCGGGCGTTGGCGTTGGGGTGATAATTTAGCGTTTCCATCGCCGCGCCTACTGACTGGCGCGAGGCTTCACTGGCTTTCGGTGAATTGTTAATCACGCGGGAGACGGTAGCGACAGAAACGCCTGCGAGTCGGGCTACATCTTTAATGGTCGCCATACCAGACCTTTTGCAGGGTAAGCGTTTACATACCGGTTATGGTACGGGAAAGCGCGGCAGATTCAAGGCCTGGTCGTTTCAGGTTAATGCAATTGTGACGCAGATTAGCGTTGCCGGTGAAATAGTTACCCACAGGGGAACGGAGAATGATACCGGGAAACGATAATTCACACCTTTGCTTACACTTTGCGATTAGCTGTTGCGAATGTTCGCTGGTTAACCCATTCAGTGCATTGATACTCTGGCTATCCCAGAGGTATTGATAGGTGGAGTCGACTTCAGGTTGACCACTCTAATTACACCAGCCTGCGCAGATGCGCAGGTTTTTTTTTGCCTGCCGCTGCCGTTGTTACAGTTAGCGAAAATAGCAATAACTGGTTGCACTTAGGCTTATTCCCTTGCGTTTTATGGCTGGCACCGGCGGAGGAAAAAACGAGACAATCAGGATCCCAGAGGTATTGATTGGTGAGTTTTTTACGTACGCTCTTCGTACTGATTATCTTGCACCGACCTGCGCGGATGCGCAGGTTTTTTTTGTCCTGAATTCCGCTCCCCACACTGCATTTCCCGCCGCTTCTCGTGTAACCTGCTTTGACTGATTAACCGGTCAAACGGAGTTGTTATGCTTTTGGGATTTTTTAGACTGCTATTCAAAGGATTGTATCGGGTAAGGCTTACCGGTGACACGCAGGCGCTGTACCAGCAAAAGGTACTGATCACCCCAAACCATGTCTCTTTTATTGACGGCGTTCTGCTGGCGCTTTTCCTGCCGGTGCGCCCGGTCTTTGCGGTCTATTCCTCGATTAGCGAGCGCTGGTTTATGCGCGCGCTAAAGCCGCTGATTGATTTTGTCCCGCTGGATCCCACCAAACCGATGTCGATAAAGCATCTGGTACGCCTCATTGAGCAGGGGCGCCCGGTGGTGATTTTTCCGGAAGGGCGCATTTCGGTGAGCGGTTCGCTGATGAAGATTTACGACGGCGCGGCCTTTGTAGCGGCGAAGTCGCAGGCAACCATAGTGCCGCTGAGAATCGAAGGCGCCGAATTAACCCATTTTAGCCGTCTGAAGGGGCTGGTCAGACGCCGCCTGTTCCCGCGCATTCAGCTGCACCTGCTGCCGCCGACCCGTTTGCCGATGCCCGAGGCGCCGCGCGCCCGCGACCGGCGAAAAATTGCCGGTGAGATGCTGCATCAGATCATGATGGAGGCGCGGATGGCGGTGCGCCCGCGCGAAACGCTGTACGAGTCGCTGCTGGCGGCCCAGGACCGCTTCGGCGCGCGTAAAAACTGCGTGGAAGATATCAACTTTCAGCCGGACACCTACCGCAAGCTGCTGACCAAAACCCTGTTCGTGGCGCGTATTCTGGAAAAATACAGCGCTCAGGGCGAAAAAATCGGCCTGATGCTGCCGAATGCAGGAATTAGCGCGGCGGTGATTTTCGGCGCGATCGCCCGTGGACGGATCCCGGCGATGATGAACTATACCGCCGGAGTGAAAGGCCTGAGCAGCGCCATTACCGCGGCGGAAATCAAAACCATCTTTACCTCACGCACCTTTCTCGATAAAGGCAAGCTCTGGCACCTGCCGGAGCAGTTGACTCAGGTACGCTGGGTGTTTCTCGAAGATTTAAAAGGCGACGTTACCGCCGCCGATAAGCTGTGGATTTTTGGCCATCTGCTGATGCCGAAGCTGGCGCAAGTGAAGCAGGAGCCGGAAGATGCGGCGATGATCCTGTTTACCTCCGGCTCGGAAGGCAATCCGAAAGGAGTGGTACATAGCCACAAGAGCCTGCTGGCCAACGTCGAACAGATTAAAACAATTGCCGACTTTACCGCTAACGACCGCTTTATGTCGGCGTTGCCGCTGTTCCACTCCTTTGGCCTGACGGTCGGCCTGCTGACCCCGCTGTTTACCGGCGCGGAAGTCTTCCTCTATCCCAGTCCGTTACACTACCGCGTGGTGCCGGAACTGGTATATGACCGTAACTGTACCGTGCTGTTCGGCACCTCCACCTTCCTCGGCAACTACGCTCGCTTTGCAAATCCCTATGATTTCTATCGCCTGCGTTACGTTGTCGCCGGCGCAGAGAAGCTGCAGGAGAGCACGAAGCAGATCTGGCAGGACAAGTTTGGTCTGCGCATTCTTGAAGGCTACGGCGTCACCGAATGCGCGCCGGTGGTGTCGATTAACGTGCCGATGGCGGCAAAAGTGGGCACCGTTGGCCGAATTCTGCCTGGAATGGATGCGCGTTTGTTGGCGATGCCCGGAATTGAAGAGGGAGGCCGGCTGCAGCTTAAAGGGCCGAACATCATGAACGGCTATCTGCGAGTGGAAAATCCGGGCGTACTGGAAGCGCCCGCGGCGGAGAATCAGCACGGAGAAGTGGAAAACGGCTGGTACGACACCGGAGATATCGTCAGCTTTGACGAGCAGGGCTACGTGCGGATACAGGGCCGCGCGAAGCGCTTTGCCAAAATCGCCGGCGAGATGGTGTCGCTGGAGATGGTCGAGCAGGTGGCGCTGGCGGTTTCGCCGGACAAAATGCACGCCACGGCGATTAAACAGGACGCCAGCAAAGGCGAGGCGCTGGTGCTGTTTACCACCGATAATGAACTGAATCGTGAAAAACTGCTGCGCTATGCCCGCGAACACGGCGTACCGGAGCTGGCGGTACCGCGCGACATTCGCTGGCTGAAGCAGCTCCCGGTATTGGGCAGCGGCAAGCCGGACTTTGTCACTCTTAAAAGTATGGTTGATCGGACGGAAGATTCGGATGAGTGAGTCAGTACACACTAACAATTCGCTGTACTCGAAAGGAATGATAGCGGTTATCTGCGCCCAGTTTCTCTCAGCATTCGGCGACAACGCGCTGCTGTTCGCTACCCTGGCGCTGATGAAGCAGCTGTTCTACCCGGAGTGGAGCCAGCCGGTATTACAGATGTTGTTTGTGGGCGCTTACATTCTTTTTGCGCCGTTTGTCGGGCAATTTGCTGATAGCTTCGCTAAGGGACGAGTGATGATGGTAGCCAACGGCCTGAAGCTTATCGGCGCGGGCTGCATCTGCTTCGGCGTGAATCCGTTTCTCGGCTATACCCTGGTCGGTATCGGCGCCGCCGCCTATTCTCCGGCTAAATACGGCATCCTTGGCGAGCTGACCACCGGCGATAAGTTAGTGAAAGCGAATGGCCTGATGGAGTCATCCACCATTGCGGCGATCCTGCTCGGCTCGATGGCGGGCGGTATTCTCGCCGACTGGCACGTTGTGGCGGCGCTCAGCGTCTGCGCGGTGGTGTACGCCGGGGCGGTCGTTGCCAACCTGTGGATCCCGAAGTTGCCCGCGGCGCGTCCGGGGCAATCCTGGCGCTTCAGGCCGATGACCCACAGCTTTTTCAGCGCCTGTACGACCCTATGGCGCAACGGCGAAACCCGCTTTTCATTAGTCGGCACCAGCTTGTTCTGGGGAGCGGGCGTGACGCTGCGCTTTCTGCTGGTGCTGTGGGTCCCGGTAGCGCTGGGCATTACCAGCAACGCGATGCCGACCTACCTTAACGCGATGGTGGCGGTGGGGATCGTGCTGGGAGCTGGCGCGGCGGCGAAGCTGGTGACGCTGGAAACGGTGTCGCGCTGTATGCCTGCCGGGATATTAATTGGCGTGGCGGTCATCTTTTTCGCCATTCAGCAGGCGCTGCTGCCGGCGTTTGCTCTGCTGCTGCTGCTCGGCGCGTTTGGCGGCTTCTTTATCGTGCCGCTCAATGCGCTGCTCCAGGAGCGCGGCAAGCATACGGTCGGCGCGGGCAACGCTATCGCGGTGCAGAACCTGGGCGAAAACGTGGCGATGCTGCTGATGCTGGGGCTCTATTCGCTGGCGGTGAGCATCGGCATTCCGGTGGTCGGCGTGGGGATGGGTTTTGGCGTAGTGTTCGCGCTGGCAATTACCGCTCTGTGGATCTGGGGACGGCGCAAATAACATCCCCGCATGCGCAGCGCTTAGCCAGGCTGCCGTTCCGTGCCTGCGGCGATGTTGTAGCCCGGATAAGGCGTCAGCCGCAATCCGGGAGCTTTTAGAACTTGTAGCCCGAAAAGATGCTTAGCATCGCCTCCGGGAAAGAGGCCTGTATGGTTGCGCCATTTTGTCGCCCAGACAAGGCGTTCACGCCGCGACCGGGACTTTACGCTCTTACGGCGCCGGGTAGGTATAGACCTGATGCACCGCTTCAATCTCCGCTAACACCTCTGCGCTCAGCTCCAGATGGAGGCTTTCGACGTTGGTTTTCAGCTGTTCCATGGTCGTCGCGCCCAGCAGGGTACTGGCGACAAACGGCTGACGACGCACGAAGGCCAGCGCCATTTGTGCCGGGTCAAGGTTATGCCGCTTCGCGATATCGACATAGGCCGCCACCGCTTTTTGCGTTTGCTCGCCGCTATAGCGCGTAAAACGGCTGAACAGCGTATTGCGCGCGCCGGCCGGTTTTGCGCCATTGAGGTACTTCCCGGTCAGCGTACCGAACGCGAGGCAGGAATAGGCCAGCAGTTCAACGCCTTCATACTGGCTAACTTCCGCCAGGCCCACTTCATAGCTGCGGTTCACCAGGCTGTACGGGTTCTGGATCGTCACAATGCGCGGCAGGTCGTGTTTATCCGCAAGATGAAGGTAACGCATGACGCCAAATGCTGTTTCGTTGGAAACGCCGATATAGCGAATTTTGCCGGCACGCTGGAATTCAGCCAGAGCATCCAGCGTATCCAGGAGAGTGACGACCGGCGCGGAATCGGCCCAGGTGTAGCCCAGTTTGCCGAAACAGTTGGTTGGGCGCTGCGGCCAGTGTACCTGATAGAGATCAAGATAATCGGTCTGCAGGCGCTTCAGGCTGTCGTGAAGCGCCTCGCGGATATTTTTACGATCCAGCTTGTGGTCAGGACGGATGCTGCTGTCGTTATTGCGGGCAGGGCCGCTGACTTTAGAGGCGATAACCAGCTTCTCGCGGTTACCGCGCTTCGCCAGCCAGTTACCGACGTAGGTTTCCGTCAGACCCTGGGTTTCCGGGCGCGGCGGGACGGGATACATTTCAGCGACATCGATCAGGTTTATGCCCTGGCTCACGGCGTAATCGAGCTGCTCATGGGCGTCTGCCTCGCTATTCTGCTCACCAAACGTCATTGTGCCCAGCCCCAGCGTGCTGATTTCAAGAGAACTGTGTGGGATACGGTGATACTGCATAGCCGGCTTCCTTTTTTTATCAACAAGGTCAGGCGTTCCCCGACAAAGGAATATAAAAATGGCAGAGGGGAAGAAAAAGGGGAAGTAAAAAAAACAAAAAAGCCGGGCTGGCGGAATCAGGCCTGACGAATCCTCACGGACAGATCAGGTGTATCCCGACTTTTATTTTAATGCTGAAGAATATTGAAACCTGCTCAGGCGAGCGATAAAGGAGCCATCGCTGCGTAGCGGCGAGTCTTAACGTTTAATAATCTGCGAAACGTCATCACGATTGATCTGCATTTTATTACCCTGCTGATCTTCGTAGCTGATAAGGCCGGTATCGTCGTCTATAGCGGGTTTGCCGTCAGTCAGAATCATGCGACCATCTTTGGTTGCCATGACGTAATCGCTGCTGCAACCTGAAACCGAGAACGCCAGTCCTACGGCGGAAATCAATACTGCCCATTTTTTCATCGTTATCACCCCTATTATAGCCGCACCTCGTACCAGTATATTAATAGCCTGATTTGTGAGACATAAAAAGCAGTTAAGTCTTAAAAAAAGATTGCAGCCCGTTTCAGGGCTGCATTTTAGCGCTCTACAGCGGATTTTTTTTATTTCGCAGCAGGTTGAGGCTCTCAACCGCAATCGAGAAGAACATAGCGAAATAGATGTAACCTTTCGGCACGTGCACGTCGAAACTTTCGAGCATCAGCGTAAAGCCGACAAGGATCAAAAACGACAGCGCGAGCATTTTTACCGAAGGGTGGCGATCGACAAAATCGCCTATCGAGCGGGCGGCAACCATCATCACCAGCACCGCGATAACTACTGCCGCCATCATTATAAACAGATGATCCGACAGCCCAACGGCGGTAATGACCGAATCGAGGCTGAAAATAATATCCAGCAGCATAATCTGCACGATAGCGCCCATAAATGAATGGACGTTGGTTTTCAGCCCTTCTTCTTCGCCTTCGATGGATTCGTGGATCTCTTTACTCGCTTTCCAGATCAGAAACAGCCCGCCGAGCAGCAGGATCAGATCGCGAAAAGAGATCTCCTGACCTAATACGGTAAAGAGAGGGTTAGTGAGCTTGACGACCCAAGCGATTGACGCCAGCAGCGCCAGACGCATGATCATCGCGCCCATCAGCCCAATGCGGCGGGCATGTGCCCGTTGCGCCGTGGGCAGCTTAGCGACCACCAGAGAGAGGAAAATAATATTATCGATCCCGAGCACTATCTCCAGCAGCGTCAGCGTACCAAGCGCCAGCCAGGCGTTAGGATCGGTTACCCATGCAAATAACATCGTTCAAAGTCCTGCAAAATAGAAAGAAGCAATTATATGCAACCGTCATGGCAGAACAAAAAATTAATCATCATCCAGGCCGTTCAGCTTTGGTTTCCCTTATTGTTAGCCGATTGCGCTGAACCTGGTCGCGTAAGGTTTCTACGCTTCGGCAGGCGTTTAATGACCGCCGTGAAGCAAGCCGATTTATTTAGGGTAAAGAAGAAAATGGCGGGCGAGCAGGGCGGCGGTAAAATTTTTCTTCAGATAGAAACCGCGCGGTAAGGTGAGGATCGGTTCGCCGCGGGCGCCTACGGCCTCGGTCAGCGCTTTGCTGTTGGCCGCTTTCGGGCGCAGCTGCAGAACTTCGCCGTGGCGAGCGGTGATACGTTCGACCTGGCCAAGGACGATCAGGTCCATCAGCTCTTCCCAATCCATACGTAGCTGTCGCTCTTCTTCTTCGCTGGGGCTCCACAGCAGCGGAGCCCCAACGTGGCGGTCGGCTAAAGGGATCGCGCGATCGCCCTCTACCGGTACCCACAGCACGCGCTTAAGCTTGTGACGAACGTGGCTGCTCTCCCAGGTAACGCCGCTGTTGCCGGTTAGCGGCGCGACGCAGACGAAGGTGGTTTCTAGCGGCCGGCCAAAAGCATCGATGGGAATCGTTTTCAGCTCAACGCCGAGGGCGGCGAAATCCTGCTCTGGCTTGCTGCCTGCGCTCGCCCCCAGCCATATTTCCAGCAGAATACCGATCCAGCCTTTATCACGTTTTAAATCGCGCGGAATGGGAATTCCGGCAAGCATCGCCAGCTCTCCCAGCGAATAGCCTGCCAGCTGCTGCGCCTGGGCCAGCAGTTGCGCCTGGCTTTGCGGGGGGGATAACAGCGGCGCGATGGTCGACATAACGTAAAACCTCTGGCTAAAAAATGAGCGGTAATTTCATCCGTTGTGGATAGAGTTTACCTTTTCTTGGGTAAGTATGACAATTTGATGATTCATATAGCTTTTTTTGCGATTTTTTGCCGCGATGAAATTTGTAAAACCGGGTTTTCCAGAACTGGTCACCGACAATGAACAGGATCTTACACCATGTTATCCACAGAAAAATGGGATAACTGGGGAAAAGCCCCACTACTGTTTCCATTTACAGCCTTGACGTGAGAGGAAAATCGAGTTTTTAGACAAAATATGCCCAGAGCGCTTGCGTAATCTGTGGATAAAACCAACATTGCTCGATCTTTCATCAGTTCCAGGATCGCTTATGTGATGATCGTCACGTTATGCAGTGGATTATGAAATTTTACCATGCTAACTTAATGAAAATTAGGTCATTATTATCGAGGGTTATGACTACGCCGTTCGGATGATTCCGGGTTTTCCCTGGTTAATTCCGTACTTCTTCACAACTCTATCCACAGAAAAAGTGAATAAAATCGTCCGGGTACGGCTTTCGCTGTTTATAACTCCGGGTATTACTGTGAGTTATTCAAATGTTATTCGATCTCATCGCCCTCACAGAGTGGTTTACCGTTTCCAGCGAGTGTGAAACAATCATTCACATTGAAGCTTATTTTGAGGTAGTCCGGTGATTGATGACGATGGCTACCGCCCAAATGTCGGTATTGTAATCTGTAATCGCCAGGGCCAGGTTATGTGGGCCAGGCGCTATGGTCAGCACTCGTGGCAGTTCCCGCAAGGGGGCATAAATCCAGGAGAATCAGCAGAGCAGGCGATGTATCGGGAATTGTTCGAAGAAGTCGGGCTTAGCCGCAAAGATGTGCGGATCCTCGCTTCAACCCGTAACTGGTTGCGTTACAAATTGCCTAAACGTTTGGTGCGTTGGGACACAAAGCCGGTATGTATCGGCCAGAAACAGAAGTGGTTTCTCCTGCAATTGATAGGCAGTGATGCAGATGTCAATATGCAAACCAGCAGTACACCTGAGTTTGATGGCTGGCGATGGGTAAGCTACTGGTACCCGGTGCGTCAGGTGGTGTCGTTTAAGCGCGACGTATACCGCAGGGTGATGAAAGAGTTTGCCAGCGTCACAATGGCGCTGGCGGAAAACACGCCTAAGCCGCAAAGCGCGCCTGCATATCGACGTAAAAGAGGTTAAGCCACGCACATTATGCTCACTCGGTTGCGAGAAATAGTCGAGAAGGTCGCGAGTGCGCCACGTTTAAACGAGGCGCTGGATATCCTGGTAACCGATATCTGCGCTGCGATGGAGACGGAAGTTTGTTCGGTTTATCTGGCTGATCATGACCGACGCTGTTATTACCTAATGGCGACGCGCGGGTTGAAAAAGCCCCGCGGGCGCATCGTTGCGCTTGCTTTTGATGAAGGACTGGTCGGCCTGGTCGGTCGCCTGGCGGAACCCATCAACCTCGCCGACGCGCAAAAGCACCCCAGCTTTAAATATATTCCTGCCGTAAAAGAGGGCCGCTTTCGCGCTTTCCTCGGGGTGCCGATTATCCAGCGGCGTCAGCTGCTCGGCGTGCTGGTGGTACAGCAGCGCGAGCTGCGCCAGTTTGACGAAAGCGAAGAGTCTTTTCTTGTCACGCTGGCCACGCAAATCGCCGGCATTCTCTCCCAGTCCCAGCTAAACGCGCTATTTGGTCAGTATCGTCAGACCCGCATCCGCGCGCTGCCCGCATCGTCCGGCGTAGCAATTGCCGAAGGCTGGATGGACGTCAGCCTGCCGCTGATGGAGCAGGTTTATGAAGCCTCAACCCTCGATACCGCTTCCGAGCGCGAGCGGCTGACCGGCGCGCTGGAAGAGGCGGCGAATGAGTTTCGCCGCTACAGCAAACGCTACTCTGCCGGTGCGCAGAAAGAGACGGCGGCCATTTTTGACCTCTATTCACACCTGCTCTCTGACGCGCGCCTGCGCCGCGAGCTGTTTGCCGAAGTGGATAAAGGCGCGGTGGCCGAATGGGCGGTGAAGAAGATCATCGAGAAATTCGCCGAACAGTTTGCCGCGCTCAGCGATGGCTATCTGAAAGAGCGCGCGGGCGATCTGCGCACGCTGGGCCAGCGGCTGCTTTTCCATCTCGACGACAGTATTCAGGGGCCAAATACCTGGCCGGAGCGCATCGTGCTGGTGGCGGATGAACTGTCGGCCACCACCTTAGCGGAGGTTCCTCAGGATCGTTTAGCCGGCGTGGTGGTGCGCGATGGCGCGGCGAACTCCCATGCCGCGATTATGGTCCGCGCGTTGGGCATTCCGACGGTGATGGGGGCGGATATCCAGCCTTCGTTGCTGCACGGCCATACGCTGATTGTCGATGGCTATCGCGGCGAGCTGCTGGTCGACCCGGAGCCGGTGCTGCTGCAAGAGTATCAGCGCCTGATCAGCGAAGAAAACGAGCTTAGCCGCCTGGCAGAGGACGATCTTGAACGCGCTTCGGAACTGAAAAGCGGCGAGCGGGTAAAAGTGATGCTCAACGCGGGCCTGAGCCCCGAGCATGAAGAAAAGCTCGGCAACTTCGTCGACGGGATTGGACTTTACCGTACCGAAATCCCCTTTATGCTGCAAAGCGGCTTCCCCTCTGAAGAGGAGCAGGTTGCCCAATATCAGGGCATGCTGCAGATGTTCAACGATAAATCGGTGACGCTGCGCACGCTGGACATCGGCGCGGACAAACAGCTGCCGTACATGCCGATCAGCGAAGAGAACCCGTGTCTTGGCTGGCGTGGGATTCGGATCACGCTCGATCAGCCGGAGATCTTTCTGGTTCAGGTCCGCGCGATGCTGCGTGCCAACGCGGCGACCGGAAACCTCAGCATCCTGCTGCCGATGGTTACCAGCCTCGATGAAGTGGATGAGGCTCGTCGCCTGATCGATCGCGCCAGCCGCGAAGTGGAAGAGATGATCGGCTACGCCATTCCCCGCCCGCGTCTTGGCGTGATGCTGGAAGTGCCGTCGATGGTCTTTATGCTGCCGCAGCTGGCGAACCGCGTCGATTTTATTTCCGTCGGCACCAACGATCTGACCCAGTACATTCTGGCGGTGGATCGCAATAATACCCGGGTCGCCAGTATGTATGACAGCCTGCATCCTGGGGTTCTGCGGGCGCTGGCGATGATCGCCCGCGACGCCGAGCGTTTTGGTATCGATCTGCGCCTGTGCGGAGAAATGGCGGGCGATCCGATGTGCGTGACGATCCTGATTGGCATGGGTTATCGTCATCTGTCGATGAACGGCCGTTCGGTGGCGAGAGTGAAGTACCTGCTGCGGCGCATCGATATCAATGAAGCTCAGGAGCTTTCACAGCGAAGCCTGGAAGCGCAGATGACCGCCGAAGTGCGCCATCAGGTCGCGGCATTTATGGAACGACGAGGACTCGGCGGCCTGATTCGCGGCGGCCGTTAGCGCGGGCTACGGTTCAAGAATTTGTAGATACTGTTATGCCATGCAAGCATTTTTCGTATGCAGTGTGGCATCGAACGG
>NZ_JBEAFR010000003.1:0-271749 GCF_040062315.1 Klebsiella sp. GW_Kp181 | reverse complement strand
AATATCCGGAGTGGCGTTTTAACCTGCGCAGCTCGAACACCGAGCCGGTAGTGCGTCTTAACGTGGAGTCCAGAGCGGATACCGCGTTGATGAAGGAGAAAACTGCCGAGTTGCTCAATATGTTAAAAGAGGAATCGCTTTGAGTCCGATGTTTTCAGCGATCTATCGCTATCGTGGTTTTATCATTGACAGCGTTAAACGAGACTTTCAGTCTCGTTATCAAACGAGTTTTTTGGGGGCCGCATGGCTGATTTTACAGCCTGTTGCCATGATTTCCGTCTATACGCTGATCTTTTCGGAGCTGATGAGGGCACGTTTGGCCGGTATGGATGGCCCCTTTGCTTACAGCATCTATCTCTGTTCGGGAGTATTGACGTGGGGATTGTTTACCGAAACGCTTAACAATCTCGTCAACGTTTTTTTGTCGAATGCCAATATTCTCAAAAAACTCAGCTTTCCGCGCATCTGTTTGCCAATTATTATCACTGCTTCTGCATTTATTAACTTTTTGATCATATTTGGTCTGTTTGTACTGTTTCTGCTTATTACCGGTAATTTTCCGGGCTGGATCTTTTTCGAAATTATTCCGGTGTTGATGATACAGATGCTGTTTACTTTGGGCCTGGGCATTATCCTCGGGGTATTGAATGTTTTTGTCCGTGATGTTGGGCAATTTGTTAACATTCTGCTCCAGTTTTGGTTCTGGTTCACTCCCATTGTTTATGTCTCTAAAACTTTACCAGAGTGGGTTTCGGGACTGCTGGCGTATAACCCAATGGCAACAATTATAACGTCTTACCAGAATGTGATGTTGTACCATCAAAGCCCTAACTGGATGGCTTTGCTACCGGTAACCATACTATCCCTTATTCTGTTCTTATTTGCCTGGCGCCTGTTTAAGAAACACTCAGCTGATATTGTGGACGAGATTTGATCATGACCATTAAAGTTCAGAACGTCGGCAAGGCGTATAAATATTACTCATCGAAATGGAACCGGGTTATTGAGAAGCTATTACCGGGCAATAAGTCGCGACATAGCAAAAAGTGGGTACTCAAGGATATTAACTTTAACGTTGAACCTGGCGAGTCTATCGGCATCGTCGGGGTTAATGGCGCCGGGAAGAGTACCTTACTAAAATTGTTAACCGGTACGACTCAGCCTACTGAGGGGTCAATTGAAATTCATGGCCGGGTGGCTGCTCTTTTGGAGTTAGGGATGGGTTTTCATCCTGATTTCACCGGTATTCAGAACGTTTATATGTCCGGCTTAATGATGGGTTTAAATCGCGAAGATATCGAGCGTTTAATGCCGGAAATCGAGGCCTTTGCTGATATAGGCGACTATATAAACCAGCCGGTACGCATCTATTCGAGCGGTATGCAGATGCGTCTGGCTTTTGCGGTCGCCACTGCTTCCCGTCCGGATATTTTGATCGTTGATGAAGCCTTGTCCGTTGGTGATTCTCGTTTCCAGGCTAAATGTTATGCACGGATTGCTGATTTCAAAAAGCAGGGGACAACCTTACTGCTCGTATCTCATAGCGCCGGTGATATAGTTAAGCATTGCGATCGTGCTATCTTCTTGAAAGATGGTAATATTTGCCTCGATGGCACCGCGCGTGAAGTGACCAACCGCTATCTTGATGAGTTATTCGGTAAAGCGGACAAAAATGCTGCGCAAGTGGCTAAAAAACCCAAAAATAGTGACAGCGGCGTCCATATGTCACTTGATGAGGTTGCTGACGTTTTCCATACCCGTCCGGGCTATCGACCTGAAGAATATCGTTGGGGACAGGGGGGCGCAAAGATCATTGATTATCATATCCAAAGCTCCGGGATAGATTATCCACCGTCACTGACTGGAAACCAGCAGACTGACTTCATGATGAAAGTTGTCTTTGAATATGATTTTGACTGCGTAGTGCCTGGTTTGTTAATCAAGACTTTGGATGGTTTATTTCTCTATGGTACCAATTCCTTCCTGGCCTCAGAAGGTCGGGAAAATATTTCGGTATCACGTGGGGACGTTCGGGTATTTAAATTCAGTTTTCCGGTTGATTTAAATAGTGGTGACTATCTTCTGTCGTTTGGCATTTCAGAGGGAAGCCCGCAAACCGATATGACACCGCTCGATCGTCGCTATGACTCCATCATTTTGCATGTAACTAAGAGCATGGATTTCTGGGGTGTGATTGACCTGAAGTCGACGTTCAATAGTTACCAATGAAGATGAGAAAAAATATTCCATGACTACTAATACACATAAATTGGTTAGCGAATTACCTGAGATTTATCAGACTATTTTTGGGCATCCTGAGTGGGATGGTGATGCTGCACGCGACTGTAATGAACGGCTCGCGCTAATTAGTGAAGAATATGACACCTTGTCCAGAGAGTTAGGCAGGCCACTGCGGGTTCTCGATCTGGGCTGTGCGCAGGGATTCTTCAGTTTAAGTCTGGCAAGCAAGGGCGCCAGCGTATTAGGTATCGACTTTCTACAGCAGAACATTGATGTTTGCCAGGCGCTTGCTGAAGAAAACCCACATTGTGATGTTAGATTTCAAGTCGGGCGCATCGAAGACATTATCAGCACGCTGGAAGAAAACCAGTTCGATCTTGCCATTGGGCTAAGTGTTTTTCACCACATAGTTCATCTGCATGGGATTGCGGAAGTCAGAACGCTGCTAGAGCGATTGGCAAACCTGACGCAGGCGATGATTCTCGAACTCGCTGTTAAAGAGGAACCGCTGTATTGGGGGGAATCCCAGCCAGAAGATCCGCGTGAGCTTATTGAACAGTGTGCTTTCTATCGATTGATTGGAAGATTTGACACTCATTTGTCTAATATTTCACGTCCGATGTATATTATCAGTAACCACAGGGTTATTCTTCCGGAATTTAATCAGCCTTTTACTTCATGGCGCGACAGTCCTTATACCGGGGCAGGTTTTGCGCATAAGCAGAGCCGTCGCTATTATTTCTCTTCTGATTTCATATGTAAGTTCTATCGTTATAGTACGGTAAGTGGTTTACTAACTGATAAGGAAAGCGAGCGTAATCGTACAGAACTCGCCCATGAAGAAGCTTTTCTCAAAACTCCGCCATCTGGCTTAAAAGTGCCCGCGTTGTTTACTTCCGGGGGGAATGAAGTTGCGGGATGGCTGGTAATGGAAAAAATACCCGGAGAGCTGTTAAACGACGTTCTGGCCAGCGGACGGCATATTGATCGGGAAAAAGTTATTTCCGATCTTCTCGATCAGCTGGTTATTTTGGAAGAGCATGGCCTGTATCATGATGATTTCAGAACCTGGAATGTTTTAATTGACGATAATGACAGCGCTCGTTTAATAGATTTTGGTTCGGTTGGAAGTGTGCAACAAGACTGCAGCTGGCCAGTTAATATTTTCCAGTCGTTCATTATTTTTGTAAATGAACTGTTTGGTGAAAATAAATCCTGGGGGGGGTTCTGGCGTTCCGCACCATTAAGCCCTTTCCAGTTGCCTGAACCGTATTCAAATTGGTTGACAGCATTCTGGAAACATCCTGTTGGTGAGTGGAATTTTGCTTTACTCCAACGACTCTTTAATACCAAAGATGCTCTACCGGCTGCGAGCTCCGCTATGGATGCTTCTGATCTATGGGTCCGGGCTCAGGAGCCCGTATTGTTGGAAGGTCAAACGCAAATACGCAATACGGATGCGCGGGTTGTCCGTCTCGAGTCGCAAATCAATGAACTCACATCCCTGATAAATATGATGGGTGAGAGTATTCAGACGCTTGAAAATCGTGAGTATCCGCCACAAGACGTTATCACCGATGCACAGCAGTGTGTCGAGGTTGAGCCGAGTCAAACTGTGGATTCTGAAGAGGTTATGCAACTCCATACTCAGCTCAATGATGCGCGACAAGAAGCAGAGAATCTCCGCCATGAAATCGCTAAAATCCATAATAGCCGCTCATGGAAAATGACGAAGTGGTATCGTTATGCTGGCATGCAGTACTATTTACTTCGCCAGTATGGCTTCAGGCAGCGTTGTAAGCATTTACTGAAACGAGTACTTGGCAAAATATTCATTTTTCTGCGTGCACATCCACGGCTAAAGCAGAGAGCTATCAATCTACTGCATAAAGTTGGAATTTATGACTTTGCTTATCGTTTGCATCGTCGTATGAATCCTGGTTCACATAACCCTTATCATAACGACCCACAAAATCAGTCGCAGACTGAAAAACAGATATTACATCCAGAGTTATTGCCTCCGGAAGTTAATTCAATTTTTAGCGAGCTTAAAAACAAGAGATAAGGTGAGTCACTTGCATATTTTGATTGATGTACAAGGATATCAGTCGGAAAGTAAATTCCGTGGAGTTGGTCGCAGCACTTATGAAATGAGTCGTGCGATCATAAAAAATGCTGGCCAGCATCGAGTCAGCATCTTAATGAACGGCATGTATCCGATTGACAGTATTAATGAAATTAAAAATAGCTGGGGTGATATTCTACCGCAGGAAGAAATGTTTATTTTTTCAGCTGCGGGCCCGACAGCTCTTCGCGACCGTGAAAATCAACCGCGGAGTGTTGCCGCTAAACTAGCTCGCGATCTTGCTATTGCTAACATCAACCCCGATATTGTTTTCGTCATTAATTTCTACGAAGGTTTTGACGACAGTTACACCGTCTCAATTCCTCAAACTACAGTGCCGTGGAAGACAGTTTGTGTTTGCCACGATCTCATTCCGTTACTTAATAAAGAACGCTATCTGGGCGAACCGAACTTCCGTCAGTATTATCTTGATAAACTTGCTGAATATGGAAGGTCGGACGCTATTTTTGCTATTTCCAGATCATCCATGCAGGAAGTTATTGATTATACATCAATTCCTGCAGATAAGATCATTAATATTTCATCTGGAGTCAGCGATTTATTTAATATTACAGATTATACTCAAGATGATATCAATGCTTTACGTAACAAATATCATCTGCCTCAAGAGTTTATTCTCTCCTTGGCAATGATAGAGCCGCGTAAAAATATTGAGGCGCTGATTCATGCGTATAGTTTATTACCGGATGCCCTGCAACAGAGTTATCCCTTAGTTTTAGCTTATAAAATTAGCACTGATGAAAAGGAAAGGCTGTACCGCGCTGCAGAGAACTATGGTTTATCCCGCAATCAGCTAGTTTTTACCGGTTTCTTAAACGACGGTGACCTTATTGCACTTTACAATTTGTGCAAAATTTTCGTTTTCCCCTCTATACATGAAGGGTTTGGCCTGCCTCCACTAGAAGCTATGCGCTGCGGCGCGGCTACGCTGGGTTCAAATGTGACCAGCTTACCGGAGGTCATCGGTATGGAAGAGGCTTTATTTAATCCGCAGGATGTTCACGATATTTGCCGTGTTATGCAAAGGGCTTTAACCGATAATGCGTTCTACTCAGCGTTGAAAGCTCATGCTCCGAAGCAGGCGGCAAAATTCACATGGGATCACACCGCGCAACTCGCATTAAAGGGATTTGAAAGGCTTGTTGATACGGCTTCTGCTTCAGAGCCTCTGGATATCACTAGTTTCACCGCAAACACCATTAATCAAATTAAAAATATTGCGGAATTAAGTGAAGCCGAACGCTTACAAACAGCCTGGGCTATTACTCGTAACAGCTTTGCCACGCATCAGCGCAAGCTGCTGGTTGATATTTCTGTCCTTGTCGAACATGATGCGAAAACGGGGATTCAACGAGTTTCCCGTAGTATACTTAGTGAGTTACTGAAATCAGGCGTTGCTGGTTACACCGTCAGTGCGGTTTATTATCGACCGGGTGAATGCTATCGTTATGCCAACGAATATCTGAATACCCATTTTAACGGCCAGTTCGGGCCTGATGAACCGGTACTGTTTACCAAAGATGATATTCTGGTTGCTACCGATCTGACTGCACATCTGTTTCCTGAACTTACTGCCCAGCTGGATTTTATTCGTTTATCCGGCGCCAGGGTTTGTTTTGTTGTGCATGATATCTTGCCTCTGAGAAGGCCGGAGTGGAGCGATGAGGGAATGCAGCGCGTTTTCCCCATTTGGTTATCCTGCATTGCGCAGCACGCTGACCGTCTGATTTGTGTTTCTGCAAGCGTAGCAGAGGATGTGAAATCGTGGATTGCCGAAAATGCCAACTGGGTTAAACCTAATCCATTGCTGCAGGTGAGTAATTTCCATCTTGGCGCCGACCTGGATGCCAGCGTTCCTTCTGTGGGTATGCCGGATAACGCGAATGACTTGCTGACTAAGATGGCTGCCGAACCCTCCTTTATTATGGTGGGAACGATGGAACCTCGCAAAGGCCATGCGCAGACGCTAGCGGCATTTGAGGAATTGTGGCGGCAGGGCAAGAACTACAATCTGTTTATCATTGGTAAACAGGGGTGGCATGTTGATGATTTATGTGAACGTTTACGTCACCACCCACAGCTAAATAAGAGATTATTTTGGCTACAAAATATTAGCGATGAGTTCCTTGCGAAGTTGTATGCTCAGTCTAGTGCGTTAATCTTCGCATCTCTCGGCGAAGGATTTGGGCTACCATTAATTGAAGCTGCGCAGAAAAAATTACCGGTAATCATCCGTGATATTCCGGTGTTTAAAGAGATTGCTCAAGAACATGCATTCTATTTCTCTGGTGAACAGCCGGGAGATATTTCAACAGCGATTGACGAGTGGTTGGAATTATATCGGAAAAATGCTCATCCTCGCTCTGAAAAAATCAACTGGTTGACATGGAAACAAAGTGCAGAATTCCTGGTGGAGAATCTTCCGGTTATTAAATCTGACGCGAATAAATAAACAATATTAGCCGTGGCAGTCTCCTGTGTCACGGTCAAGAGCTTTTATGAAAATTATATTTGCAACTGAGCCAATCAAATATCCATTAACGGGTATCGGTCGTTATTCCCTCGAACTGGTAAAACGATTGGCGGTGGCCAGCGAAATTGAAGAGCTAAAATTATTTCACGGCTCTTCATTTATTGACAGCATTCCCCAGATTGAAAATAAAGCGGATACCCGAGCCAGCAATCACGGTAAGCTGGCGGCTTTTTTACGCCGTCAGCCGTTATTGATTGAAGCCTATCGCGTGTTGCATCCGCGTCGCCAGGCGTGGGCGCTGCGCGATTATAAAGATTATATCTATCATGGGCCTAACTTTTATCTGCCGCATCGTCTGGAACGTGCCGTAACCACATTTCATGATATCTCCATATTCACCTGTCCGGAATTTCATCCAAAGGACCGGGTGCGTTATATGGAAAAGTCACTGCGCGAAAGTCTGGACACGGCAAAGCTTATTTTGACGGTATCTGACTTTTCCCGCAGCGAAATTATCCGGCTGTTTAACTATCCTGCCGATCGGATCGTAACGACCCATCTTGCCTGCAGCGGCGACTATATTCCGCGCAGCCCGGATGAATGTCTACCGGTTCTGCAGAAATATCAGCTGGAGTGGCAGCGCTACGCGCTTTACATCGGCACGATGGAGCCGCGGAAAAATATTCGAGGCCTGTTGCAGGCGTACCAGCTTCTGCCGATGGAGACGCGCATGCGCTACCCGCTGATCCTCAGCGGTTACCGTGGGTGGGAAGATGATGCGCTGTGGCAGATCGTTGAACGCGGGACTCGTGAAGGATGGATCCGTTATCTGGGTTATGTCCCGGATGGCGATCTTCCGTATTTATATGCGGCAGCCAGAACCTTTATTTATCCTTCGTTTTATGAAGGATTCGGATTACCTATTCTTGAAGCAATGTCTTGCGGTATTCCAGTAGTATGCTCCAATGTCACATCATTACCTGAAGTGGCAGGGGATGCGGGGTTGTTATCCGATCCTAACGATGTAGACGCGATAAGCGCTCATATATTGCAAAGTCTGCAGGATGAATACTGGCGGGAGATAGCAGTAGCGCGCGGTTTTATTCAGGCACAACAGTTTTCGTGGGAAACCTGTACGGCCCAGACGATCGATGCCTATAAATTACTCTAAGGGTGCAAGTTGAGAGTTTTACACGTCTATAAGACCTATTATCCGAATACCTACGGTGGTATTGAACAGGTCATTTATCAGTTGTGCCAGGGCTGCGCTCGTCGGGGGATCGCGGCCGACGTCTTCACCTTTTCCCCGGATAAAAATACCGGGCCAGTGGCTTACGAACAGCATCAGGTTATCTATAATAAGCAATTAATTGAAATCGCCTCGACGCCATTCTCACTCGGCGCGTTAAAGCGATTTAATAAAATTAAAGATAACTACGATATTATTAACTATCATTTCCCGTTTCCCTTTATGGATATGCTACATCTGATGGCGCATCCTAAAGCGAAAACCGTTGTCACCTATCATTCCGATATTGTGAAACAAAAGCGGCTAATGAAATTATATCAACCGCTGCAGGAGCAATTTCTCTCCAGCGTTGACTGCATTGTGGCCTCATCGCCAAACTACGTAGCCTCCAGCCAGACGCTGCAAAAATACCTCGATAAAACGGTGGTCATTCCCTTCGGCCTCGAGCAAAAGGATGTGCAGCATAATCCGCAGCGCCTGGCTCACTGGCGAGAGAAAGTCGGCGAGCGCTTTTTCCTTTTTGTCGGCGCATTTCGTTACTATAAGGGATTGCATATTCTGCTGGATGCCGCAGAGCGCAGTCGACTGCCGATCGTTATTGTCGGCGGCGGCCCGCTGGAAGCGGAAGTTCGCCGTGAGGCTGAACAGCGCGGCCTGAATAACGTGATATTCACCGGCATGCTGAACGATGAGGATAAATATATTCTCTTTCATCTGTGCCGCGGGGTGGTCTTTCCCTCGCACCTGCGCTCAGAGGCGTTTGGCATTACCTTACTGGAAGGAGCGCGGTTCGCCCGGCCGTTGATCTCGTGTGAAATTGGCACCGGAACCTCGTTTATCAACCAGGATAAGGTCAATGGTTGCGTGATCCCGCCGGATAACAGCGCAGCGTTGGTCGAAGCGATGAACGAACTGTGGCACAGTGATGAAACGGCAGCGCGCTATGGCGCAAATTCTCGTCGCCGCTTTGAGGAGATGTTTACCGCCGAACATATGATTGATGCCTACGTGAATCTCTACAGCACACTGCTGGAGCAGAAACCCTGATAGGCCGCAAATCGCCCCCGCCAGCGCGGGGGCGCAAGGCATCAGTGACGGCTCTTAAGATTGTTAATCACGTCCGTTAAATTCAGCCCCTGATCCTGCAGCAGCACCAGCAGGTGATACATCAAGTCCGACGCTTCATTCTTCAGCTCGAACTGGTCATGCACCGTGGCGGCCAGCGCGGTCTCAACGCCTTCTTCTCCCACCTTCTGGGCAATGCGCTTGGTGCCGCTAGCGTACAGCTTCGCGGTGTAAGAGCTCTCCGGGTCAGCGTGCTTGCGTTCGGCCAACAGTTGCTCCAGCTGGTAGAGAAACAGCCACTGGTGGCCGGTTTCGCCGAAGCAGCTCGATGTGCCTTTATGGCAGGTTGGGCCAATCGGATTTACCAGCGCCAGCAGGGTGTCGTTATCGCAATCCGGGGTGATGCTCACCACGTTGAGAAAATTACCCGACGTTTCCCCCTTGGTCCACAGACGCTGTTTGGTCCGTGAATAAAAGGTCACTTTACCGGTCTCTTCGGTTTTCGCCAGCGCATCCTGATTCATATAGCCCAGCATCAGCACTTCCCCGGAAACGGCGTGCTGAACGATGACCGGCATCAGACCATCGGTTTTTTGCCAATCCAGCTGTTCACTTAACATACCCTAATCTCCACGCCCTGTGCTGCCAGGTACGTTTTTAGTTCACCAATATTGATAATTTGCTTGTGGAACACCGAGGCGGCCAGCGCGCCGTCGACGTTGGCGTCGCGGAAGGCTTCCAGGAAGTGCTCCATAGTCCCGGCACCGCCGGATGCAATCAGCGGCACGTGGCACACGGCGCGTACCTTGCTTAACTGCTGCAGATCGTAGCCGTTACGCACGCCGTCCTGATTCATCATATTGAGGACGATCTCGCCGGCCCCGCGCTTTTGTACTTCCTGCACCCAGTCCAGCGTTTCCCACTGCGTCACCCGCGTACGGCTCTCATCGCCGGTATATTGATTGACGTGATACTTCCCGCTCTCGGCGTCAAACCAGGTATCGATACCCACGACAATACACTGCACCCCGAACCGATCGGCCAGGCGAGTAATCAGCGTCGGGTCCGCCAGGGCAGGGGAGTTGATGGAGATTTTATCCGCGCCAAAGGAGAGGATTTGCGCCGCCTCTTCCAGCGACTTAATGCCGCCGGCGACGCAGAAGGGAATGTCGATCACTTCCGCAACGCGCGATACCCAGCTTTTATCCACCACGCGACCGTCGCTCGAGGCGGTGATATCGTAGAACACCAGCTCATCCGCGCCTTCGTCGGCATAGCGTTTTGCCAGCGGGACAATATCGCCGATGATTTCGTGATTACGGAACTGCACGCCTTTCACTACCTGGCCGTCGCGAACGTCAAGACAGGGGATTATCCGTTTTGCCAGCATTGAATGGCCTCCGTTACGTTAAATTTACCTTCCAGCAGCGCCCGGCCGACAATCACCCCGCGCACCCCGGTTCCGCGCAGCGCGGCGATATCATGCAGATCGCCAATGCCGCCGGAGGACTGAAACGCCACCTGCGGATAGCGGGCGCAGACTTCTTCATACAGCGAGACGTTAGACCCGGCCAGCGTCCCGTCGCGGGAAATATCGGTACATAGCACGTGCTGCAGGCCGACGGACTGATAGCTCTCCACCAGCTCCTCCAGGGTTACGCCGGAATTCTCCTGCCAGCCGCTAACGGCCACCTGCTTGCTGCCTTGCGCATCGATCCGTACGTCCAGCGCCAGCACCAGATGCTGCGGGCCAAAACGCTTAAACCAGCCTTTCACCACTTCCGGCGACTTCACCGCCGTCGAGCCCACCACCACGCGCACCACGCCCGCGTCAAGCAGGGCGGCCACGTCTTCTTCCGTGCGCACGCCGCCGCCGACCTGCATCGGCACGTTCACGCCAGCCACCAGCGTTTTCAGCAGCGGGATCTGGCGCTTCGCCGGATCTTTCGCCCCGGTCAGATCGACGAGATGCAGTACTTCGGCCCCTTGCGCGGCATAGGATTGCAGGCGCGGCAGCGGATCGTTGCCGTAGTCGCGCTGCTGGCCATAATCGCCCTGATGGAGACGGACGACCGTACCCTCAATTAAATCTAAAGCAGGAATGATCATCACATCTCCAGGAAGTTTTTCAGCAGCTGCGCCCCGGCGCTGCCGGAGCGTTCAGGGTGGAACTGGACGCCAAAAAAGTTATCTTTCTGCACCGCCGCGGTGAAGGCCTCGCCGTAGCTGCACTGAGCGATGGTGTTAACGTTGACCGGCATCGCGTAGCTGTGGACGAAGTAAAAATACGCCCCGTCTTCAATGCCGCGAAACAGACGATCGCCCGCTTTAGCATATACCCGGTTCCAGCCCATATGCGGCAGCGGCAGGCCGTGGTCGGTCATTTTTGGCACGTCCTGGTCGATAATACCCAGCAGGTCGACGCCGTTATTCTCTTCGCTGCGTTTTCCCAGCAACTGCATACCGAGACAAATGCCCAGCACCGGTTGGGTGCAGGCTTTAATCAGATCGATTAAATCCCGTTCGCGCAGCTGGTCCATTGCCGCCTGAGCCGTCCCTACGCCCGGCAGAAACAGTTTATCGGCGCGCAGCACCACGTCCGGGTCACGGCTGACCTGCGGCTCGTAGCCGTGGCGGCTCACCGCAGATTTCACCGAATTGAGGTTGGCGCAGCCGGTATCGAGGATCACCACGTTCATCAGAGTACCCCTTTCGAAGATGGCAGCGTGTCGCCCTGGACGCGGATGGCCTGGCGTAGCGTGCGACCGAAGGCCTTAAACAGGCTCTCAACGCGGTGGTGGTCGTTTTTGCCCTTGGTTTTCAGGTGCAGAGTGACCGCCATGGTATAGGAGAGCGAGCGGAAGAAGTGTTCGACCATCTCGGTGCTCAGATCGCCAACGCGCTGATAGGTAAAATCAGCTTTGTATTCAAGGTGCGGGCGGCCAGAAATATCCAGCGCGCAGCGGGCAAGGCATTCGTCCATCGGCAGCACAAAGCCGAAACGGGCGATGCCGCGCTTGTCGCCGAGCGCCAGCTTCAGCGCTTCGCCCAGCGCAAGGCCGGTGTCTTCCACGGTGTGGTGATCGTCAATATAGAGGTCGCCGCCGACCTTGACCTCCAGACGGAAGCCGCCGTGGGTGGCAATTTGGTCAAGCATATGATCGAAGAAGCCGACGCCGGTGGAGATTTTGCTGCCGCCTTCGCGATCGAGCCACACTTTGACATCCACCTGGGTCTCTTTAGTGATGCGCTCAACGTGGGCGTAGCGGTCGCGACGGGTCAGTTGTTCGCAAATGGTCGGCCAGTCAAGCGTTTCGCGATCGTAGCGCAGTCCGGTAATGCCCATGTTATCCGCCAGCTGAATGTCGGTGGCCCGGTCGCCAATCACGTAGCTATTGGCGGTGTCCATCACCCCTTGCTCCAGCCACGGCAGCACCAGCCTGGTTTTCGGCTTGCGGCAGTCGCAATTATCCGCCGGGAGATGCGGGCAAATCAGCACCTCGTCAAAGTTGACGCCCTGTGAGGAGAAGATCTGCATCATCAGGTTGTGCGGGCCGTCGAACTCGTCCTGCGGCAGGCTGGCGGTTCCCAGTCCGTCCTGATTGGTGATCATCACCAGCTTATACCCTTCCTGCTGCAGTTTGAGCAGGGCCGGGATCACCTGCGGCTCAAACGCCAGCTTATCGAAGCGGTCTACCTGAAAATCAACCGGTGGTTCGGAAATCAGCGTACCGTCACGGTCAATAAAGAGAAACTTCTGGGTCATACATTCTCCGCAGTCAAAGCGTCAATGACGCGCTGGCTCTCTGCACGGGTACCGATAGTGATACGCAAACAGCCGCTTAATGAAGGTTGTTTATTCTGGTCACGTAAGATAATGCCCTGATCCCACAAAGATTTAAACACCGCGCTGGACGCGGTGATCCGCGCCAGTACGTAGTTGGTCTCGGAAGCGAACACCTCTTCCACGCAGGCAATGCTGCGCAGCTGGCTGACCAGATAATCGCGTTCGTTGAGGATCTGCGCCACGCGCTCGCGCATGGCGGCAATCCCTTCCGCACTCAGCGCCTGAGCGGCAATATCGGCGACCGGCGTCGAGAGCGGATAGGGTGCGATAACTTTCAGCAGTACGTTAATGACCTCGACGTTGGCGAGGGTAAAGCCGCAGCGCAGTCCAGCCAGGGCAAACGCCTTGGACAGCGTGCGCAGAACCACCAGATGCGGATACTCGTTCAGCCAGGTTGCCAGCGTCGCCTGCGGGCAGAACTCAATATAGGCTTCATCCGCGACCACGATGGCTTTACCGCGCGCCATCTCCAGCAGGGTGCGGAAATCTTTCGGGTTGATAATCTGTCCGGTCGGGTTATTCGGGCTGCAGACGAAAATCACTTTCACGCCGTCAAGATTGGCTGCGATGCCCGGCAGATCCAGCTGCCAGTCGGCGAGCGTCGGCACCGTACGACAGGTCACGCCGATGGTTTCGGCGCTGACGCTGTACATGCCGTAGGTCGGCGGGCAGTAGAGCACCGCGTCCTGGCCCGGCTCGCAGAAGGCGCGGATCAGTAGTTCAATGCCTTCGTCGGCGCCGCGGCTGACCAGCACCTGCTCCGGCTTAACGCCAGCATACTGCGCATAACGTTCAATGACGGCTTTCGGCTGCGGTTCCGGATAGCGGTTCAGCGTCTGTTCGGTCAGCTGGAACGCAACCGCGGTGGGGAATTCATTGGCGTTCAGCCAGACGTCGCCCTTACCGCCCAGACGGCGAGCAGACTGATACGGCGTCAGCGCGCGGACGTTGGCGCGGGCTAAATCTTCGATGCTCATGCTTGCTCCTTAAGGGCTGCAACGCGCAGCGTAACGGCGTTTTTGTGGGCGTCCAGGCGTTCGGCGGCGGCCAGTATCTCAATGGTAGAAGCGAGGGCGGCGAACCCATCGCGGGACAGCTCCTGCACGGTCATGCGTTTCTGAAAGTCCGCCAGGCCGAGGCTGGAGCAGGTCGCGGTGTAGCCGTAGGTCGGCAGCACATGGTTGGTTCCGGAGGCATAATCCCCGGCGGATTCCGGCGACCAGTCGCCGAGGAACACCGAGCCGGCGCTGGTGATGCCATCGACCAGTTCGCGAGCGTTGCGGGTCTGAATAATCAGGTGTTCAGGGCCGTACTGGTTGGATATTTCCACGCACTGGGCGATATCGCGGGCCACGATGATCCGGCTGGCGGAGAGCGCCTCACGGGCGGTTTCCGCACGCGGCAGCGCGGACAGCTGGCGCTCAACGGCTTCGGCGACGCGGGTGGCCATCGCGCTATCCGGCGTCAGCAGGATCACCTGCGAATCCGGGCCGTGCTCCGCCTGGGAAAGCAGATCAGAGGCGACGAAATCAGGGGTTGCGCCGCTGTCGGCGATCACCAGCACTTCCGATGGCCCGGCGGGCATATCGATAGCCGCGCCGTCAAGACGCTGGCTCACCTGACGCTTGGCCTCGGTGACGAAGGCGTTGCCCGGGCCAAAGATTTTATCGACTTTCGTCACCGACTCCGTGCCGAAGGCGAGGGCGGCAATTGCCTGCGCGCCGCCGACGTTAAAGATATTGCGTACGCCGCATAGCTGGGCGGCATAGAGAATTTCATCGGCAATCGGCGGCGGCGAGCACAGCACGACCTGCTGGCAGCCCGCGATGCGCGCCGGCGTGGCGAGCATCAGGACCGTTGAGAACAGCGGCGCCGAGCCGCCGGGAATATATAAGCCGACGGAGGCGATAGGGCGGGTCACCTGCTGGCAGCGCACGCCCGGCAGGGTTTCCACATCTACGGCCTGCAGCCGCTGCGCGTTGTGAAAGGTTTCGATATTTCTAACCGCTACGGCCATCGCCTGCTTGAGCTCGTCGCTCAGGCGCGCACCAGCGGCGGCAATCTCTTCTTCGCTAACTTTCAGCGCTGTGACCTCGGTTTTGTCGAACTTTGCGCCGTATTCACGCAGGGCCGCATCGCCGTTGTCTTTAACATTATTCAGGATCTCCGCCACCGTTTTGCTGATGCTCTCGGAGGCGGAAATGGCCGGACGCATTAAAAGTTGTTGCTGTTGTTCTGCGCGACAGCCGTTCCAGTCGATAATTGTGTTGAAGCTCATGATTGTTTCCCCTGTTTGTCCCGTGACCGACCCGCCGGATTACTCCATCATCTTCTCAATCGGCAGAACCAGAATGGAGCTGGCGCCCAGCGCTTTCAGTTTTTCCATGGTTTCCCAGAACAGGGTTTCGCTGCTGACCATGTGCATGGCGACGCGCTGCTTGTCCCCCGCCAGCGGCAGGATGGTCGGACGCTCGGCGCCGGGCAGCAGGGCGACAACCTCTTCCAGGCGCTCGGTGGGCGCGTGCATCATGATGTATTTCGATTCGCGAGCCTGAATCACGCCCTGAATACGGGTCAGCAGGCGGTCGATCAGCTGCTGTTTGCTATCCGCCATCTCACCGTCGCGCTGGATCAGGCAGGCTTTGGAGCGGAACATGACTTCCACTTCGCGCAGGCCGTTCGCTTCGAGAGTCGCGCCGGTAGAGACCAGGTCGCAAATCGCGTCGGCCAGGCCAGCGCGCGGGGCCACTTCAACCGAGCCGTTCAGCAGGCAGGATTTAAAGGAGATGCCTTTCTGGTCAAGGTAGCGCTTCAGCAGGTGCGGGTAAGAGGTCGCGATGCGTTTGCCGTCCAGTGCCGCAGGGCCGTCCCAGGGTTCATCCGCCGGGGTCGCCAGCGACAGGCGGCAGCCGCCGAAGTCGAGGCGGCGCAGGGTAAAGTAGCGCGGATCTTCGCCCTGGGCGCGGCGGCTCAGCAGCTCTTCTTCCAGCACGTTTTCACCGATAATCCCCAAATCGACCACGCCGTCCATGATAAGGCCAGGAATATCGTCATCACGCACGCGCAGAATATCGATCGGCATATTTTCCGCCATCGCGATCAGGCGCTGGGTGTGCAGATTCACTTTGATGCCGCAGCGGCTGAGTAATTCGCGTGAATCTTCGCTTAAACGCCCTGATTTCTGAATAGCTATGCGTAAACGGCTGTTGTCTAACATTGTTATTTTCCTCTGTAACCCTGTCTGAATCTGTCCGAATGCGGTCCAAAAAAAAGCCCCCGGAAGTGAATCTTCCGGGGGCTCTCTTTGCGTTCATGCACCACTGGAAGATCCAAATGTCTTCCAGCACACATCGCCTGAAAGACTAGTCAGGATGATGGTGATGATGGTGGTTTTTAAATTGAACGCTGTTCATAAAATTCTCTGTGAATGACTATGCATTTGATGCCTTTTAACCTAAACCACTTCACTCGCATAAAGCAAGGGCTTTTTTCTATCATTAATTCATTTCATATTGACCGAAGAAATTGTCAGTTGCCGCCGGCTGGCGTAGCCTTAAGTCAGCACAGCGAAAATTCAGGAGCAAGGGGATGAAGAAGGTCGCAATTGTAGGATTAGGATGGCTGGGTATGCCGCTTGCGCTGTCGTTGATGTCGCGGGGATGGCAGGTCACCGGCAGTAAGACCACCCAGGATGGCGTGGAGGCGGCGCGGATGTGCGGTATCGACAGCTACCCGCTGCGTCTGGAGCCGCAGCTGGTCTGCGACGCTGAGGACCTGGATGCATTAATGAACGTCGACGCGCTGGTGATTACCCTGCCGGCGCGCCGGACCGGGCCGGGAGACGACTTCTATCGTCAGGCGGTACAGGAAATCGTTGATACCGCGCTCGCGCATCACGTGCCGCGCATCCTGTTTACCAGCTCGACTTCCGTCTACGGCAACGCCAGCGGCACGCTGAAAGAGAGCTCGCCCCGTAATCCGCAAACCGCCAGCGGACAAGTGCTGAAAGAGCTGGAGGACTGGCTGCACAATCTTCCTGGCACCTCGGTGGACATTCTGCGCCTTTCCGGGCTGGTGGGGCCGTCTCGTCACCCGGGGCGCTTTTTTGCCGGAAAATCCGCGCCGGACGGCCAGCACGGCGTGAACCTGGTACACCTCCAGGATGCGATCGCCGCGATCGAGCTGTTATTGCAGTCCCCGAAAGGCGGACGCATCTATAATATATGTGCGCCTAAGCATCCCGCGCGCGGCGTCTTTTATCCGCTGATGGCCCGCGAGCTTGGGCTTCCCGTTCCCGTCTTCTCTGATAACCCGGAAAACGGTAGCGGCAAGATCGTGGATGGCAGCCGTATTTGCAACGAACTGGGGTTTGAATACCAATACCCCGACCCGCTGGTGATGCCGATGGAGTGATCCGCCAGCGTTGAATCGCGTACCGTAAGGGGGTAGCGATGAAACCACTGCTGGATGTGCTCGTCATTCTTGATGCCCTCGACAAAGAGGGCAGTTTTGCCGCCGCCTCGGCAAAGCTTTATAAAACGCCCTCCGCGCTGAGCTATACCATTCATAAGCTGGAAAGCGACCTCAATATTCAACTACTCGATCGCAGCGGCCACCGGGCGCGCTTTACCCGTACCGGTCAGATGCTGCTGGAAAAAGGGCGCGACGTGCTGCATACCGCCCGCGAGCTGGAAAAGCAGGCCGTCAGGCTGCATCAGGGCTGGGAAGACAGGCTGGTGCTGAACGTTGATAGCGGTTTCCCGTTTTACCTGTTGGCACCGCTGATAACGGCGTTTTATCGCCAGCATCACGCCACCCGTCTGGAATTTCGCCGTGACACCCTCGCAGCAGGCTGGCAGACCCTGGCGGAAGGGCGGGCGGATCTGCTGCTCGGGGTTCAGAGCGACCCGCCGGCGCTAAGCGGCTACGGTTGTCTGCTTCTCGGTGAACTGACGCAGGTATTTGTCGTTTCGCCCCAGCATCCGCTGGCGCAAATTACCGAACCGCTGAGCTGGCGCACGTTGCGCCGTTATCGCGCGATTGCCAACTGCGGCTTGTTGCCGCAGGCAGAAAATCAGGACAGCCTGACGGTATTCGATCTTTCCGGCCAACTGACGCTGCTTTGCGCCGGGCTGGGGTGGGGCTATTTGCCGCTATTTCAGGTGCAGCCTTTATTAGCGCGCGGCGAGCTGCGAATAATTCAAACCAGGATGGTTGCGCCGGTAAACCGCGCGTGGATTGGCTGGCATGAAGAGGGCGGTGGTCTGGCGGGCGAGTGGTGGCGAGCAGAGATATTAGCAAATAGTGCTATCCATCAGGTCTATAATACTAAAATCGTATGAATATTAATCTGTTAGAGATTAGCCGTAATTATTAAGCCTTGCAACATCTTGTCATCGTGCCAGTAGTTGTTGCAAAATACGCGTCCTGAAAATCAGAAACTGGCCGACGCTTTTTTAAAGTGTCGGTTATTTTTTTGGTTGAAAGACACATCATTCAATACCAAGAGGCCGGGCTTCGTACCGGATAGATATTTACTAAAAACCGACAGTGGTTGTCGCTGAGGAATACAAAGAAATGGGGCAATTTTTTGCTTACGCGCTGGCGTTCACCGTAAAAGGGGATAACTATGTCGCATAACGCTACTCCAAAAACCTCTCGCGTGGAATTACGTAAAACGCTTACGTTGATTCCGGTTGTAATGATGGGCCTTGCCTATATGCAGCCAATGACGCTGTTCGATACGTTTGGTATCGTCTCTGGATTGACTGATGGTCACGTTGCGACGGCTTACGCCTTCGCGCTGATCGCCATTCTCTTCACGGCGCTGAGCTACGGTAAACTGGTTCGCCGTTTTCCGTCGGCGGGTTCCGCTTATACCTACGCACAGAAATCCATTAGCCCGGCCGTTGGCTTTATGGTTGGCTGGTCATCGCTGCTGGACTATCTGTTCATGCCGATGATCAACATTCTGCTGGCAAAAATTTACTTTGAAGCGCTGGTGCCTTCCATTCCGTCGTGGATCTTCGTTGTTGCGCTGGTGGCCTTTATGACCATCTCCAACCTGCGCAGCATTAAGACCGTGGCGAACTTCAACACCCTGATCGTTATCCTGCAGATGGGTATCGTAGCGGTGATTGTTGGCCTGATTATCTACGGCGTTATGCACGGCGAAGGCGCGGGCACGCTGACCAGCACCCGTCCGTTCTGGTCTGAAGGCGCGCACGTGGTGCCGATGATTACCGGTGCGACCATTCTCTGCTTCTCGTTCCTCGGTTTCGACGGTATCTCTTCGCTGTCTGAAGAAACCAAAGACGCAGAGCGCGTGATCCCGAAGGCTATCTTCCTGACGGCGCTGATTGGTGGCCTTATCTTTATCGGGGCTTCCTACTTCCTGCAGCTGTACTTCCCGGATATCTCGCGCTTTAAGGATCCGGACGCATCGCAGCCTGAAATCATGCTGTACGTTGCGGGCAAAACCTTCCAGTGGGGCGTGCTGATTTTCTCCAGCGTCACCGTACTGGCGTCCGGCATGGCTGCGCACGCGGGCGTTTCCCGTCTGATGTACGTGATGGGCCGCGACGGCGTGTTCCCGACGCGTTTCTTTGGTTACGTGCATCCGAAATGGCGGACTCCGGCGTGGAACGTACTGCTGGTTGGCGCGATTGCGCTGCTGGCGATTAAATTCGACCTCGTGACGGCAACGGCGCTGATTAACTTCGGTGCGCTGGTGGCGTTCACCTTCGTTAACCTGTCGGTGATCTCACAGTTCTGGATCCGTGAAAAACGCAACAAGACGCTGAAAGACCACTTCAACTATCTGGTTCTGCCGGTGTGCGGCGCGCTGACCGTCGGCGCGCTGTGGATCAACCTGGAAGAGAGCTCCATGGTTCTCGGCCTGATCTGGGGCGGTATTGGTCTGGTCTACCTGGCCTGCGTGACCAAAAGCTTCCGCAACCCGGTACCGCAGTACGAAGACGTTGCCTGATCGCGTTTAGTGATGAGAAAGCCGGAGGGAAACCTCCGGCTTTTTTGTTTCTGGCGGATGTCGATCTTTCCGGCTCGCGCTACGCTTAGCCGGACTACAGTTTCACCGCTGCCCACGGTCTGGTAGCCCGGGTAAGGCGTGTACGCCGCAACCCGGGATTCCCGGGCACGAGTTCGTGTGGTTTTGCGGAGCGGTAGCCCGGATAGATGCGCAGCACCGCCTCCGGCAGATTCGGCAGAAATGTGGGCGATTTACTTCTCCTGCTGCATCACCTTAAGCAGCGTATCCAGCAGGCCGGGAAAGCGCGCGTCTAAATCTTCCCGGCGCAGCGAAATCAAATTCTCCCGCCCCTGAGGCCGCTGCCAGATCACCCCGCTGTCGCGCAGGACGCGCCAGTGGTGAGTCATGGTCGACTTCGCCACATCTTCATGACGCAGGGCGTTACAGCTCTGCTCGCTGCCGTCGGCAAGGATCCGGATAATCTCCAGCCGCAGCGGGTTACCGAGGGCGAAAAGCACATTTTCGAGGCGAATTTGTTCACGTTCGGGGTGATTGGCGATCATAATATTCCTGTATCGGCGGCGGCGCAGATCCGCGAGCAGCAGCCGTTATCGGCGGCTGGCCGGTAATATACCCAAACTCTTTTTCTAAAGCCACGCGCGTCGTCGCAGCCATACCAATCGTAACGATAGCAAAAATAGTTCGAATATACTCGTACAGTTGTACTATGATGAAAGCCGTTAAATGAACGGCGGCTCATTCCGGCCGCTGACTGACAGTCAAAATGACTAAGGACGCATCATGCCCCGACCCATCCCCCTCGAACGTTATCGCAACATCGGTATCTCCGCGCATATCGATGCCGGCAAAACCACCACCACCGAGCGCATCCTGTTTTACACCGGGATGAGCCACAAGCTGGGGGAAGTACACGATGGCGCGGCAACTACCGACTGGATGGCGCAGGAGCAGGAGCGTGGGATCACCATTACGTCCGCGGCGGTGAGCTGCTTCTGGCCCGGCATGGACCGCAGCTTTGAGCCACACCGGATTAATATCATCGATACCCCCGGGCACGTGGATTTCACCATTGAAGTCGAGCGCTCTATGCGCGTACTGGACGGTGCGGTCATGGTTTACGACTCCGTGGGCGGCGTGCAGCCGCAGTCGGAAACCGTCTGGCGCCAGGCGAACAAATACCACGTACCGCGCCTGGCCTTCGTCAACAAGATGGACCGCCCCGGCGCGGATTTTTTCCGCGTGGTGCAGATGATGACCGATCGCCTGAAGGCGAACCCGGTACCGATTGTGATCCCGGTGGGCGCCGAAGAGCACTTCACCGGCGTGGTGGACCTCATCAAAATGCGCGCTATTTTGTGGGATGACGCCACCCAGGGAATGACCTTCAGCTATGCGCCGGTGCCCGACGAACTGCTGGAAACCGCCCGGTTGTGGCGGGAAAAAATGGTTTCGGCGGCGGCGGAAGCCAGCGACGAACTGATGGATAACTATCTCGAAACCGGCGAGTTGAGCGAGGCGGAAATCGTCGCCGGACTGCGTCAGCGCACGGTGAAGGGGGAAATCCAGGCAGTGCTGTGCGGCAGCGCGTTTAAAAACAAAGGCGTGCAGCGGATGCTTGATGCGGTGGTTGAGCTGATGCCATCGCCGCTGGATATTCCGGCGATTCAGGGCGTGGATGAGAAAGGGCAGCCCGCTGAACGTCACCCGAGCGACGACGAACCGTTCTCGGCGCTGGCATTTAAACTGATGACCGACCCCTACGTCGGCCAGTTGACCTTTATCCGCGTCTATTCCGGGACGCTGAAAAAAGGCGATGCGGTGTGGAATCCGGTGAAAGGCAAGAAAGAGCGCATCGGCCGCATCGTGCTGATGCAGGCCAACGATCGCCATGAAGTGGACGAACTGCACGCCGGAGATATTGCCGCCTGCGTCGGCCTGAAGGATGTCACCACCGGCGACACGCTGTGCGACCCTGATGCGGTGATTACCCTTGAACGGATGGAGTTCCCGGAGCCGGTGATTTCGCTGGCGATAGAACCGAAAACCAAAGCCGATCAGGAGAAAATGGGCATCGCCCTGCAGCGGCTGGCGGCGGAAGATCCGTCGTTTCGTCTGCATACTGACGAGGAGTCCGGCCAGACGATTATTTCCGGGATGGGCGAACTGCATCTGGAGATTATCGTTGACCGCATGAAGCGCGAGTTTGGCGTCGAGGCGAATATCGGGCGTCCGCAAGTGACCTATCGCGAGACGATCCGCAAAACGGTCAAAGAGGTGGAAGGCAAGTTTGTTCGCCAGTCCGGCGGTAAAGGGCAGTACGGTCACGTGGTGCTGAGCCTTGAACCGCTGGCGCCGGGAAGCGGTTTCGTGTTTGAGGACGCGACCAAAGGCGGCGTGGTGCCGCGCGAGTACATCCCTTCAGTCGAAAAAGGGCTGCGCGAAGCGATGGGCACCGGCGTGCTGGCTGGATATCCGGTGGTGGATATTAAGGCGACCCTGACGTTTGGTTCGTATCACGACGTCGACTCCTCGGAGATGGCTTTCCGGATGGCGGCGATATTCGGCTTCAAGGAAGGGGCGCGCAGGGCCGACCCGGTTATTCTTGAACCGGTGATGCACGTGGAAGTGGAGACCCCGGAAGAGTACGCCGGCAATATTATGGGCGATCTCTCTTCCCGGCGCGGGATGGTGCAGGGAATGGAGGAGCGGTTCGGCAGCCAGATTATTCGCGCCGACGTGCCGCTGGCCGAGATGTTTGGCTATTCCACTACGCTGCGTTCAATGTCCCAGGGCCGGGCGACCTACAGCATGGAGTTCCACCACTACGCGGAAGCCCCGCGCAACGTGGCTGAGGCGATTATCGCCAGCCGCGCCAAAGGCTAAACTACGTTCCCGGGTGCGACGTGAGGCGTCTTACCCGGGATACGAGTCCTGCCACCGTTGGTAGCCCGGGTAAGGCGTTAGCCGCAACCCGGGAATTTCTTCCAGTCAAACAATATCCTGCGCGTACTGCCACAGCGCCTTCAGCTGCGCCAGCTTCTCTTTATCATCCGCATATTGCTGATACAGCATCTGTAGCTCATCGGCGTAGGCCTGCAAAAACTCTGGCGTAAACACCTGGCGACGGTGCTCCAACCAGCGCTGCTGCTCGGCTTCATCCAGCGTGCCCGGGTAATTGCGCGCGCGATAGTTGAACAGTAGACGCTCAATACGCTTGTCGGCAAAGGTAATGTCCAGCGCCGGCAGATTGCGCGGCTCCGTCTCGAGTACGATTTTCATCGCCGCGCGGTCGGCATCGCTGAAAAAGCCGTTATACAGCTGTGCATCGACGTTATCGGACGGCACAAACGGCTCCGCTTCGGCATAAATCGCCACCACTTTCTCGCGCACCTGTGGATTAGCCCGCAGCCGCTGGGCGTTCTCCAGACAGCGCTGGATATTGATGCCCAATCGGTCAGCATCCTGCGGGCGCAGGGTATTTTGCTGCGCCAGCACCGGGCACTTATTGAGGTGGACCAGCTTGATCGGCACCGCAGCCAGATCGCCCAACTCGCTTTTCGGCGTATACAGCCGTTCGCGCAGGGCATCGGCATCCAGATCCAGCAGAGGGGCGATGTCACCGGCCAGGTCGACCATAATCACCGCGTTACGGTTATCCGGGTGCCACGCCAGCGGGGCGACCAGGCTGGTGTTGCCGCGTGCCGCGCCGAACATACCGGAAACATGCACCAGCGGCTTGATTTGCGGCACGTCAATCAGCGTCGCCAGCTTGCGCTTGTTGCGGTGGGCGTAAAGATAGTCGAACAGGCGCGGCTGCTGAGTCTTCACCAGCTTTGCCATCGCGATAGTGGCGTAAACGTCGGCCATCGCGTCGTGGGCGTTGCTGTGTTCGATGCCGTTAGCGACGGTCAGATGCTCCAGCCGGAAGCTCGGTAAGCCCTCATCATTTTCCGGCCAGTTGATCCCCTCGGGGCGCAGCGCATAGCAGGCGCGCATCACGTCCAGCAGATCCCAGCGGGAGTTGTCATGCTGCCAGCTCCAGGCGTAAGGATCGTAAAAATTGCGATAGAAGATATTGCGCGTGACTTCATCATCGAAGCGCACGTTGTTGTAGCCGACGATGCAGGTTTTCGGCACCGTGAACAGATCGTGAACGCGGCGGGCAAACGCGGCTTCGTTGTCGCCTTTGGCATTGGCCTCCTGCGGCGTTATCCCGGTGACCATTACCGCCTGCGGCTGCGGCAGATAGTCGTCGGCGAGCCTGCAGTAGAACACTTCAGGTTCGCCGACGACATTCAGGTCTTCATCGGTACGGATGGCGGCAAACTGCGACGGCCGGTCGAGCGAAGGGCTGGTGCCGAAGGTCTCGTAATCGTGAAACAAAAATCCGGGCTGGTTGGCGCTATCTTGCATAATCTGTTCATTATCCCTGGTGGCGAGCAGCCATCATGGTAAACGATTTGCCGGGCCATCAGAAGGGTATCGGCTTTACCTGACACCGCCAGTGTCATATTTTCTTGCAATTAAACCCTGATATGAAACGAGAAGTTCCGTAAAAAGGACGGCGAATCTGTCAATTTAGAGGATATGCCGTTGAAAGGCCGTTTGTTTATTGCTGTATCTTTGCTCGCTGCGAGCGTTTCTTGCGCATTTGCCGCCAATGATTTTCCCGTCAACGTGACGCCGCCTTCCATTCAGGCCGGTTCCTGGGTGCTGATGGATTACACCACCGGCCAGGTCCTTACCGCCGGTAACGAGCATCAGCAGCGCAATCCCGCCAGCCTGACCAAACTGATGACCGGCTATGTGGTCGATCGCGCCATCGACAGCCACCGCATCACCTTTGACGACATCGTCACCGTCGGTAAAGACGCCTGGGCGCAGGGCAATCCGGTCTTTAAGGGATCTTCCCTGATGTTTCTTAAGCCTGGCGATCGGGTTAGCGTACGCGACTTGAGCCGCGGGCTCATCGTTGACTCCGGCAACGATGCCTGCGTGGCGCTGGCGGATTATGTTGCCGGCGGCCAGCCGCAGTTTGTCGCGCTGATGAACAGCTATGTGGACAAACTGCATTTACAGGATACCCATTTTGAAACCGTTCACGGCCTCGACGCGCCGGGGCAGCACAGCTCAGCCTACGATCTGGCGGTACTCTCGCGGGCGATTATTCACGGTGAGCCGGACGTTTATCATATGTACAGCCAGAAGAGTCTGACGTGGAACGGCATTACCCAGCAGAACCGCAACGGCCTGCTGTGGGATAAAACCATGAACGTTGATGGTCTGAAAACCGGCCATACCTCCGGCGCCGGCTTCAATCTGATTGCCTCCGCGGTGGACGGCCAGCGCCGGCTGATTGCGGTAGTCATGGGGGCCGACAGCCCGAAAGGGCGTGAACAGCAGGCGGCGAAGCTGCTGCACTGGGGCCAGCAAAACTTCGATACCGTCCAGGTCCTGCAGGACGGCAAGCAGGTCGGCGTTGAGCGTATCTGGTATGGCGATAAAGAGCAGATTAGGCTGGGGACCGATCAGGACTTCTGGTTAGCGCTGCCGAAATCGGAAGTCTCGCGCATTAAGGCGAAATATGTGCTGGATAAAAAAGTGCTGGAAGCGCCGATTACCGCCCACCAGCGGGTCGGTGAAATCTCTCTTTATGATGGCGATAAAGTCGTCGCCCACTGGCCGCTGGTGACGCTGGAAAGCGTCGGCAAGGGCGGCATGCTGTCGCGCTTTAGCGATTATCTGCATCAAAAACTGTAACTTCTCCGCCGCTCCGCCTGGAGCGGCATCTCGTAGCTGTTTGATTATTATGCTGCTTCGGTTGGCGCTTTGTTTAGTGTCCATCCCTTACCTTACCCGGTCACCATTCAGGAAATCCCCTGGCGCTTATGCGCCCAAAATGGAGCTGGGAAGATGAAATACTTTGCGCGTAGTGCGCTTTCTCTGGGACTTTTCGCCGTTTTTAGCACCTCTGGTTTTGCCTCTGGCCTCGTTCTGGCCGATAACGAATTCCGCAATGATTTAGCCTGGTTATCCGACCGCGGAACCCTCTCTTTAAGTTTGTCCACCTGGCCTTTGAGCGAAGAAGAGATTAACCGTGCACTGGCCAATGCCCATCCGACAACATCCGCAGAGCGGGTGGTTCTGAGTCGGGTAAATCAGCGTTTAAGGGCGCTCAAAGCCGACGTGCGCGTTACCGGTTACAGTTCCACTGATAAGCCGGGAACTCCGCAGGGGTTTGCCCAGTCTTATCCCGCTGACCAGTCGCTTTCTCTCGCCCTGAACAACAGCGGTGAATGGTGGGATCTGCACCTACAGGGCAATGTTGAAGGCGACAAACGCATCGACAACGGCTCCAGCGTAAACGCCAACGGCGCATACGGCGCGGTAAAACTGTGGAACCAGTGGCTGGCGTTCGGGCAAATCCCGCAGTGGTGGGGACCGGGTTATGAAGGGAGTTTGATTCGCTCCGATGCCGCGCGTCCCATGACCGGTTTTCTGCTGCAGCGTGCAGAACAGCGGGCGCCGGAAACCTCATGGCTAAGCTGGATTGGCCCCTGGCAGTATCAACTTTCCGCCAGCCAGATGAACCAGTACGCCGCCGTACCGCATACCAAAATCTTCGGCGGTCGCCTGACGTTTTCGCCCATCTCCTCGCTGGAACTGGGAGCTTCGCGCGTTATGCAGTGGGGCGGCGAAGGGCGACCTTCATCATTCAGCAGCTTCTGGGACGGCCTGACCGGCAATGATAACACCGGTGAATCGGCCGACGATCCCGGCAATCAGCTGGCCGGTTTTGATTTCAAGCTGAAGCTGGCGCCAGCCTTGGGCTGGCCGGTGAGCATTTACGGCCAGATGATCGGCGAGGATGAAGCCGGATACTTGCCCTCGGCGCACCTCTACCTTGGCGGCGTGGAAGGGCACCATCAGTGGAACAGCAATGCGGTTAACTGGTATCTGGAAGCCCACGATACCCGCTCGAATATGGGACGCACCAACTATATCTATAACCACTTTATCTATAAAGATGGCTACTATCAGCAGGGCTACCCGCTGGGCGATGCGATGGGCGGCGATGGACGCCTGTATGCCGGTAAGGTGGAGCTGGTCACCGAAGCAAATCAGCGCTGGAGCGCGCGCCTGGTCTACGCGGAAGTCAATCCGAAGAACCAACGAATCAATAAAGCCTTCCCGCACGCCGACACGCTGAAGGGCGTACAGCTGGGCTGGAGCGGCGATGTCATGCCGACGGTTCGCCTGAATACCTCCATGTGGTACACCGATGCAAACCACAGCGCCAGCGACGATGTTGGGGCCAGCATCGGCATTGAACTGCCGTTCAGTTTATAACCCGCTGGTGGCGTTTTTTTAATCTTCTTGCCGCGCGGATTTGTGAATTGCCGCACATACTATGGGTGATTGTACTGTTAGATTATATGTATATACATACAGTATTTTATCAAAAGTGGAGGCAACATGGACTATAACGTTAAATCCGTAGGCAAGAAGAAAATTGCCGGTTTTCATCTGGTCGGCCCCTGGGAACAGACGGTTAAACAGGGGTTTGAACAGCTGATGATGTGGGTCGAAAACAGCCAGGTTCCGGCGCAGGAGTGGGTGGCCGTTTACTACGACAATCCAGACGAAGTCCCGGCGGAAAAGCTGCGCTGCGACACCGCCGTCACGGTGGCGGAAGACTATCAGATCCCTGAAGGAAGTGAAGGCGTGGTGATGACCGAAATCGCCGGCGGCGAGTATGCCGTTGCCCGCGCCAGAGTCGAGAATTTCGATTTTGCGACTCCGTGGTATCAGTTTTTCGAAAGTCTGATGCAAAGCACAGAGCATCAGATGGCGATGAAGCCCTGCTTTGAAGTCTACCTTAACGATGGTAACCAGGACGGCTACTGGGACATTGATATGTATATCGCGGTTGAACCCGTAGTGAAGTGAACTTATCCCTTTAATTGACAAGGTTTCTTACATTCGCGTGATGCTTGCGGCGAAAAAGCAGTTACAATTGCCCTTTTCGTTGTGTCGGAGTCGGTTGTGCGCGCGGATAAATCACTTAAGCCATTTGAAATTCGGCTGTATCGCCATTACCGCATCGTCCATGGCGTGCGAATAGCATTGGCCTTTGTGCTCACCTTTCTGCTGGTGCGCCTGCTTAACGTGCCGGAAGGTACCTGGCCTCTCATCACCCTGGTGGTGGTGATGGGGCCTATCTCCTTCTGGGGAAACGTCGTCCCGCGCGCGTTTGAGCGTATCGGCGGCACGATCCTCGGCTCGGCGCTCGGGCTGGTGGCGCTCAAGCTGGAACTTATCTCTCTGCCCATTATGCTGCTGTGGTGCGCGGTGGCGATGTTCCTCTGCGGCTGGCTGGCGTTGGGTAAAAAGCCCTACCAGGCGCTGTTGATCGGCATCACGCTGGCGGTGGTGGTCGGCGCGCCGCCGGGCGATATGACGACCGCGCTATGGCGAAGCGGCGACGTTATCTTTGGTTCCCTGCTGGCTATGCTGTTTACCGGTATCTGGCCGCAGCGGGCTTTCCTGCACTGGCGCATCCAGATGGCCAGCTACGTCACCGCCTTCAACCGTCTGTATCAGGCGGGCTTCTCGCCGAACCTCGTCGAGCGTCCGCGTCTGGAAAAGCATATGCAGAAGGTGCTTAACGATGTGGTCAAAATGCGCGGATTAATTACGCCTGCCAGCAAAGAGACGCATATCCAGAAGGCCATCTTTGAAGCGATCCAGACCGTTAGCCGGAATCTGGTGTGCATGCTGGAGCTGCAAATCAACGCCTACTGGGCATCGCGTCCCGGCCATTTTGTTATGCTGAATGCCCATACGCTGCGCGAAACGCAGCAAATGACCCAGCAGACGTTGCTGACTATCGCCCATGCATTGTATGAGGGCAATCCGCAGCCGATTCTTGCTAACAATGAAAAGCTCAACGAAATTGTGGCCGAGCTGCGCCAGCTCATCAAAGAGCAGCAGGACGACAATTTCTCTGAAACGCCAATCCATGGTTATGTCTGGCTAACCATCGAACTGGCCCGGCAGCTTGAGCTGCTGTCGCATTTAATCTGCCGGGCGTTGCGTAAATAAAGACCAGATACGCGCGGTTTGCCCATCGCTTGCTTCGATTCAGCAGCGTTTAGGGTTATGATAAAGGCAAAGGAAAAAACATTGTCATCAGCGGCTGCTAACAGTTATGTTAGCCCTATGTAGCAGTCGCTTTAGCGAATCCGAATCTCAAATATTAGGGGTGTAAAAATGGAAACAACTAAGCCTTCTTTCCAGGACGTACTGGAGTTTGTTCGCCTGTATCGTCGTAAGAATAAACTGCAGCGTGAAATTCAGGACGTTGAGAAAAAGATCCGTGATAACCAGAAGCGCGTACTGCTGCTGGACAACCTGAGCGACTACATCAAGCCGGGCATGAGCGTTGAAGCTATCCAGGGCATCATTGCCAGCATGAAGAGCGATTACGAAGATCGCGTTGACGACTACATCATTAAAAACGCCGAGATCTCCAAAGAACGTCGCGATATCTCTAAAAAGCTGAAAGCAATGGGCGAAGCGAAAGTAGAAGATAAATCTGCCGAGTAATCCCGTTTGTGTGCTCCGGCGGCTCTCGCTGCCGGAGTGATTCCTCCTCTTGCGTCATCTCGCATTCCTTAGCAAAACAGCTTCTGTAACGCTGAACCTTTCCCCAGGAATTTGGTATACTTCCGCCGTAAACATATTGATATCGGAAGGTTTTATCTCATGCTGTCCCTGCAACAGGTGCCGCCGCGATGATACTGATGACCGGCGACGCGCTTAGCGGCCTACGCCGTGATGCCCAATCTCTACTCAACTCTTTCGTTTCGGCGATCTATATCGCTACCTCCCGGATATCCGATAAGCAAATAGCTGCACGCATTCAACATCACCGCGATACCCGGCTGGCTCACTGGCGGCTGGAAGAGCGTCCACGCAGCAGCTACGCAGATAAGTCAGGTTACGGTCGGCGGCGGCGGTGAATAACCGCTGGTCGCAAGGTTTAACGACAGGAGTCATCTTTCCATGATTAAGTCATTTTTTGCCGCATTATCGTTTATCAGCCGCCTGCCGGTCCCGGCGCGTTTGTCTCAGGGGCTGGAAATTGAACAATATCAACGCAGTATCGTTACTTTTCCCTTTGTTGGCCTGCTGCTGGGGGCGATCGCGGGGGTTGTCGTGATACTGCTCCAGCCCTGGTGCGGCGGCCCGCTTGCCGCGCTGCTCGGCGTGCTGGCGCTGGCGCTGTTGACCGGCGGCTTCCATCTGGATGGGCTGGCGGATACCTGTGATGGTATTTTCTCTGCCCGCCGCCGCGAGCGGATGCTGGAGATTATGCGCGACAGTCGGTTGGGCACTCACGGCGGGCTGGCGCTGATTTTTGTGCTGATTGCAAAAGTGCTGGTGGTCAGCGAGGTCACGCTGCGCGGTACGTCTGCGGTTGCCGCCCTGGCGGCCGCCTGCGCCGTGGCCCGCGGTATGGCGGTGCTGCTGATGTACCGTCAGCGCTACGCGCGCGAAGAGGGGCTGGGCAATCTGTTTATCGGTAAAATCTCGCTGCAACAGACGCTGATCGCCATGGGGATCGCTCTGGCGCTGGCGACGCTGCTGCTCGGCGTTAACGGTCTGCGCGCAGCGCTTATCACGCTGGTGCTGGTCTGGGCGCTAGGCCAGGCGCTGAAGCGTACTCTGGGCGGGCAAACCGGCGACACCTTAGGCGCGGCGATTGAGCTCGGTGAAGTCATATTTTTGCTGGCCCTGCTGTAAGTTTGCTTTCTTCCCGGTGGCGCTGCGCTGACCGGGCTACGGGTTAACAGCAGTCTGCGGACCGGTAACCCGGACAAGGCGCATCGCGCCGCCTGCGGAGGATGTGCTGAGGTGAGGGATCGGCATGATTTCTTCCCGGCTCGCGCTGCGCTTAGCCGGGCTACAGGTTAACAGCAGTCTGCGGGCCGGTAACCCGGACAAGGCGCATCGCGCCGCCTGCGGAGGATGTGCTGAGGTGAGGGATCGGCATGATTTCTTCCCGGCTCGCGCTGCGCTTAGCCGGGCTACAGGTTAACAGCAGTCTGCGGGCCGGTAGCCCGGACAAGGCGCATCGCGCCGCCTCCGGGAAAATTATTCAGCGCATGTGGTTACAGCGCTTTTTGCCATACGCTTTGCGGCAGCAGATAAACGTCTGCCGGCGCCGTCATGCCGTCGGTCACAATATGCTGGATGCCGCTGGCCATCACCGCCAGGGTGACGTCAAAGGCGTTCAGGCTATCGCCAAAACCCGCGGTCAGGTTGAGCATTGAACCGTTCGCCATCAGATAGATCGTTTTCTGGCCCATCCGGTAAGCGTTGATATAGGGCATGACCTCTTCCTGGCTGAACTGGCGCAGGTACTCGCAATCAATCTCTTCCGCCACGTGACCCACGTTGAGGATAAACACTCCATCTTTGCATTTATCAAGCGCCTGGCTGTTAACGACTTTTTTGCCGCCGGTAGCCGTGGCCACCACGTCCGCCGAAGCTATCGCCTCCTGTAATTCAACAACGTGCCAGCCGTCGTAGGCAGCCTGTAATCTCCGTGCCGGGTCGATTTCCGCCACCATGACCTGGCCGCCGAAGGCCTTCGCCGCCGCCGCAACCCCCTGGCCGACCAGACCATAGCCGATGACCAGTACTTTTTTCTCATGCAGGGTCAGGTGGGTCGTCTGGAAGAAGGTATGCCACGCGGTCAGGCCGACCATATGACGGTTATGCAGACCTTCCTTAACCGGCAAATCATCCCAGTTAAAAATCGGATAGCCGGGCCGAATATCGCCGAGGCGGCTAACGCCAGAGCCTGTCGCTTCAAGCCCGGCGACAACATTGCCGAACTCCCCACGCTGATGCAGTAGGGTTGTTATATCCGCGCCCATTTCGCACAGATGCGTCGGCTGCCAGGCAATCGCTTTTTCCCACGATTGCTGCCAGTCGGCATCGCTCATATCACGCCATGCGCAAGCCTCAGCGCCGCGCTCCACCAGCCAGGCGACCACATCATCCTGCACCGTGGTTGGGTTACAGGTGGTCAGGAAAACCTTCGCCCCTTTTTCCAGAATTCCCTGCACCAGTGGGATCATTTTCATATCCAGGTGCATACAGCAGGCCAGACGAACCTGGCTGAGGTCGGGCAGGGCGGCGACCTGGCGCAGCGTACGCGGCATATTCTGGCTGGCCCATGCGATTTCTTTCTCTAATTTTATCTTGTTATTCAACGTATTTGACCTTCAATCCATAGAGTACTGATACCCAGACGTAAGGGCGATTTTAACGTAGCGCGCGCCTTTTTTACATTCACAAAATGAATAACGAAAAGCCACGATAAAGGCGTGGTTGTTAAAACAAGGTTAAAAAAAGAAAATGAAACATAAGTTCTTAATATGATGTAAGCGAGCTGCACGATGTTAAGCGTTTTACCCGGATCGCTCTTTTCACGGATCCGCATTTTCCTTGGCCGCCTTAAGCCGCACGCGTTACCGGTCGCCAGAAAACATATCGTTCTGGCGTCAATAGGCGCCGGGACGGGGCTGGCGGTCACCAGTATGTTTAGCCACTGGCTATTAGGCGAGGTCAATATCTGGTTTATCGCCCCGATGGGCGCGTCGGCGGTGCTGCTGTTTGGCGTGCCGAGCAGTCCACTGGCCCAGCCGTGGTCGATAGTCGGCGGTAATGTCCTTTCAGCGCTGATTGGCGTGACCGTGGGAATCGCCATCCCGAACCTGGCGCTGGCCTGCGGCGTGGCGGCAGGGTTGGCGATCGCCGGCATGTATTTCCTGCGCTGCCTGCATCCGCCGGGCGGAGCGGTGGCGTTAACGGCGATCCTCGGCGGGGCGGGGATACAGAGCGAAGGCTATCACTTTGTTCTGACCCCGGTGTTACTCAACTCATTGATGCTGGCGATGCTGGCCATTGTTTTTAATAACCTGGTCGGACGGCGCTACCCGCATCCGCTGGCGGCGGAGGAAGTGAAGGCGAAAGCGGAGGCGGTGCCGCTGGGCATATCCGTGACGCGCGAAGATATTCATGCGGCCCTGCTGGACGGTCAGTTTCTCGACATTGATGAAGACGACGTGCAGGAGCTGCTGGAAAATATTGAACAAAAAGCCAGACAGCGTATCGCCAGCGCCCAGCGATCCTGACGTCCCTGGCTCTCTGGGGAACGCGGATTAATCCACGGGTTCCCCTTCGTATAGCCTTCCTCCCCAGCCATTAGCCTGAACCACGCATTTTGCTCCCCCCGAAAGCGACAAGCTCTGCGGATCGTGACTGCGATCGACAAAATTGGCCATTCAATGAGCAAAAAGTTGACGCCCTTAACGAAATGAATATTTCAAAATAACTTGTTATGGATTTTTTAATCCGTGAGAGTATAACAAGTTGTTAAATAATGCACTCGGGTGCAAAAAGGTGCAAATGTATTCCTGATGCCAGAACCTGCCGTATCTGGATCGGCAATGTGATCTTTTTATTCATAAAAACAAAACGATAGAACGCTCATCCCTGACAGGACAACAAAATGACCGATCATGTGATAACTGAAAGTCGTAAAACAGATAATGATAAGAAAATCAGATTAATAACCCTCGTCTCAACCATTGGTGGGCTGTGCTTTGGCTATGACACCGGGGTTATTTCCGGCGCACTGATTTTCATGAAGAACGATCTTGGCCTCACTCCTCTGCAGGAAGGGCTGGTGACATCGTTTTTATTATTCGGCGCGGCAATCGGCTCCGTTGGCGGCGGCTGGCTGTCCGACCGCCAGGGGCGGCGGAAAAATATTCTGTGGGTAGCGGTGATTTTTATCTTTGGCGCCCTCGGTACCGCCGTCGCGTGGGATATGTCGTCGATGATAATCGCCCGCTTTATCCTCGGCCTGGCGGTTGGTTGTGCGTCAGTGACGGTGCCGATTTATATTTCAGAGCTGGCGCGGCCCGCGCAGCGTGAACGGCTGGTGACGGTCAACGAACTGATGATCGTCACCGGGCAGTTTCTCGCTTACTCCGTCAACGCTTCCATCGTCAATTTCTATCCCGACATGTCGCACAACTGGCGGCTGATGCTGGCTATTCCGGCGCTGCCCGGCGCGCTGCTGTGGATTGGAATGCTGGTAATGCCGGAGTCTCCGCGTTTCTTCGTGCGTAAGGGGCAAATAGACAAAGCGGTTGCGGTGCTGAAAACGATTCGTCGGCCTGAAGAGGTGGAGCAGGAGATCCGCGATATCCAGCAGGTGAGTCAGATTGGCATCAACCATGGCCGATTTGTTGACGAGCTGAAGAAAAAATGGGTGCTGCAGCTGATTTTGATCGGGCTGATGATTGTGCTGGCAACGCGCGTAACCGGCGTGAATACCATTATGTACTACGCGCCGACGGTGCTGAAAGCCACCGGACTTGGCGATGCGGCGGCGGTGACCGGTGCCGTGGCCAATGGCGTCGTGTCTATTCTGGCCACGCTACTAGGGATGCTGTTAATTGGCAGGCATTCCCGACGGAAAATGTTCTTTACCGGACAGATCGGCGTCACCCTTAGCCTGGTGTTGATTGGCCTCTCGTTCAAGCTCTTCTTCCATATGGAAACCGTTGATGGCGTCAGCGGCTTGCACGCCAACTTTACCGGCGCCAGCTACATCATCCTTGCCCTGATGCTGATGTTTCTGACCTTTATGCAGGGTTGGATCGCACCGGTGTTCTGGCTGATGCTCGCGGAAATTTACCCGCTGCGGATGCGCGGTCTGGGTATGGGTTTTGCGGTATTCGGTTTATGGATATTTGACTTCATCATTCAGTCTATTTTCCCGATTTTACTCAACAGCTACGGCGGCGGAATGACCTTCGGTTTCTTCGCGGTAACCAACGTCATAATGCTGATTCTGCTGGTGAAGTTCCTGCCGGAAACCCGTGGCTTAACCCTTGAACAAATTGAACAAAAATTCAGATTCTGATTTAGCGACATGGAGGAATATATGACAGTTAATATCGGTTTAATTGGTTTAGGTATGATTGGGCGCGATCATCTCCAGCGTTTTCAGACGGTGATTCAGAACGCCAGGGTCAGCGCCGTCTGCGATATCAATCGTAATGTTACCGACACTCTTGCCCGCGAATATGGCGCTCAACCCTATTACGATGCGGTCGAAATGATTCAATCGGACGACGTGGATGCGATCTTTATTTGCTCTATTGGTCCGGTCCATAAAGAACAAATTCTGGCCGCCATCAAGGCAGGTAAACCGGTGTTTTGCGAAAAGCCGCTGACCCCAACCGCGGATGAAGCCAAAGCGATTATTGATGCTGAAGTGGCCTACGGCAAACGTATGCTGCAGCTGGGTTTTATGCGCCGTTTCGACCCAGGGTACAACCAGCTTAAAGCGACTCTGGATAGCGGTGAACTGGGGGAAATATTGCTCATCCATTGCGCACATCGCAACGCCTCTGTGCCAGAAAGCTACACTCTGGAGATGGCGATTAACGATTCCGCGACCCATGAGATCGATATTATCCGCTATCTGCTTAACGAAAATATCGTTTCGGTGCGCGTCGATAAACCACAGAAGAAAACGCGCAGAGCCTGCGCGCATCTGCAGGATCCGTTGATTGTGATTTTTGAAACCGAATCCGGCGTACGTATTGATGATGAGCTGTTTGTTAACTGCGATTATGGTTACGACATTCGCTGTGAAGTGATTGGCGAAAATGCCATTAGCGCATTGACCGAACAGGCTCTCACCACCGTCCGTTCGGCACAGGGTTATAGCCGCGCTATCCCCAAAACCTGTATGGAACGTTTCGCCACCGCCTACGATCGCGAGGTGCAGAATTTCGTTGACCGGGTAAACCTGGGGGCGGAGATGAGCGGGCTATCATCGTGGGACGGATTTGTCGTGGCGATGGTATGCGATGCTGGCCTGGCATCGCTGAAGGATGGCGAAAAGCACGCGGTCTCTCTGCCGGAGTGTCCGGCGCTCTACCGCTGACCCATTAACGAAGGGAGAGGCGCATGTTAACGCTGAAACCAGAAGATATTTTTATTGGCTGTCGGGCGAATTCAAAGAAAAAGGCGCTGCGTATTGCCGCGGATTCCCTGCAGGCCAGCGGCTACGTCAGCGAGGGTTTTTTTGAATCGATGGTGGATCGCGAAAAGGCGCTCTCTACCTGGCTCGGGGCGGGAGTGGCGATGCCTCACTGTAGCAAAGAGGGGATCGACCTGGTGCGGCAAACCGGTTTCCAGCTGTTTCAGTTCCCGGATGGCGTGGGCTGGGGGGAGGGGAAAGTGGCTTTCCTTGTGGTCGCCGTGGCGGCAAAAAATAATGAACACATTGATGTTATAGCGGATCTGGCAGACCTGCTTGATGACGAAGTGAAAACCACGCTGCTGGCCAGCGCCGACAGCAAAGACGCGTTTATGCAGATCCTCGAAGGACACTCATTTAAGAAGGATAGAATATGAAACTGGCACTCTGTACCGATGTTCTCGCCGGCCTGGCGTTCCCGGAAATGCTCGATCGCGTCAAGCAGTACGGCATTACGGGCGTGGAGATGACCGCAGGCGGTTGGTCGCCTTGTCCACATGTTAAAACTGAAGAACTGCTGGCTTCTTCGGCAGCGCTGGCGGCGTTTCGCGGAGAACTGGAAAAGCGCGGAATGGAGATCGTTGCGCTGAACTGTTCGGGTAACCCGCTGGCCCCCGGCGCGCTGGGCGAGAAGCATACCGCCAGCAGCTATCGTACCGTCGAGCTGGCGGCAAAGCTGGGGGTGAAAAAGATTGTCATGATGAGCGGCCTGCCGGGCGGCGGGCCGGACGATAAAATCCCTAACTGGATCACCTCGACGGTTTCCTGGCCGGACTATATGCCAGGCGTGATCGATTACCAGTGGAACGAGGTTGCTATTCCCTGGTGGCAGGCTTTTACCCGCCATGCGGCTGAACACGGCATCGAACAGATTGCTCTCGAGGAATTCCCCAGCCAGCTGGTTTACAACCCGAGCACGCTGCTGCGCCTGCGTGAGGCGGTTGGCGATATAATCGGCATGAATCTCGATCCGTCGCATCTGATCGCCATGGGGGCAGACCCGATTGCCGCAGCCCGTAAGCTTGAAGGGGTGATTTATCACGTCCACGGTAAAGACGCGCGTATTGAACGCGGGCTGGCGGATGTCGACGGCTTACTGGAATACCAGCCGGTCACGCAGACCAAAACCCGCACCTGGAACTACGTGGCGGTTGGCTGTGGACAGGATTTGAAGTGGTGGAAAGAGTTCTTCTCGGTGCTGCGCATGACCGGATATAACGGTTATGTGTCGCTGGAGATGGAGGACCTGACGATGAGCGTTGAAGCAGGGCTACGGACGTCGATTGATGCCCTCAACGCCACATTAAGTCAGTGACAACGGGCCGCGTTTTCCCTCCGGGGGGCGGGAGAACGCGGCGCGTTTTTTGTTGAGCGGATTCTATCTTGCTGTATTTTACGTTCTATTGGATGTTTTTTATCAGGAACGTTAAAACCGAGTATGAGCGCCCCAAAACGACAAAAAGCGACCGCCAGCGACGTTGCGTTACTGGCTGGCGTCTCCAAATGGACGGTTTCCCGGGCATTTACCCCCGGGGCCTCCATCCAGCCCAAAACCCGGGAAGAGGTGATGAAAGCCGCTAATATTCTGGGATATCGACCAAATTTACTGGCGCGTAGCCTGACGCAAAAGCAAACGCATATTATTGGCGTGGCGGTCGACGAGTTACGCAATCCCAACATGGTGCTGCTGCTTAACGAAGTGACTCGCCAGCTGCAGAATCGTGGCTACATGGCGCTGGTGATTAACGTCACCGATGAAGAAAATACCCGCACAGCGATGGCGCTGGCTTACCAGCTCCAGGTTGACGGTATCTTGTTTATGGCCACGGTGCTGACACCGGAACTTATCGCGATTGCCACTGAAATTCATCGCGTTCCGCTGGTGCAGATTGGCCGTAATACCGATCATCCGGAAATCCAGGTGGTCAATATCGATGGTCGGCTTGCCGGAAAGCAGCTTGCTGAACTGCTACTGGCGCAGGGGCATCGCACTTTTGGCTATATGAAGGGTCCGGATACCGCTTCCCACCATTTAATGAGGATGGAAGGATACGAAGCGGCGCTGGAGCAGGCAGGCTGCCGGCTTGATACTCTGCTGGTTGCCGGCCAGTATTTACGTACCCGGGGATATGCGGCGATGAGTGACTATCTGGACGCGACGCCCGCAGGCGAAAGAGTAGATGCCCTGTTTTGTGAAAACGATATTCTGGCGATAGGCGCGCTTCAGGCGCTGCGCGAGCGCGATTTAACGATGGGTATTGTCGGTTTCGATAATATCGATGAGGCGGCGGCGCCGGAATGGCAGCTAACGACCTACGATCAGCGACGCGAGCGGCTGGTGGAAGAGGCGTTGAATCGGCTCATTGATGCTGCTGAAGGGCCGACGGCGACGTGGCGCACTGGGGAGCCCATCGTGCGCCAGTCGCATCGTCGGCAGGGCTAAAGGTCGCCAGTAATATACTGCGCTACGCCGTGAGCGAAACTCCAGTCCCCCTTGTGGTTGCCGATCACCGAGATCATGAGATCCTCGCCGCTCAGACCGCAGTGCTCCTTAAGCTCAGCCTGCAGAGTGGCATAAAAAAGCTGCTTCTGCGCTTCGCTGCGCGGGCTGGTATAAACCCTCACCACCACTACGTCCCGGCTTCGCGTCAGCCCCAGCCCGGTATCCTCAATAATCATATGGTGAGCTTTGTTTTCGTGAACAATCTGGTAGCGGTCACGCTCTGGCACCTTGAACGCCTGCACAACGGCGCGATGTGCCGCATCCAGCAGGGTTTTGATCTCGTTTTCGCTGCGTCCTTCAATGATATCAAACGTCAGTAATGGCATAGCAGATGGTCCTTATTGTCGGATTTACCTCGGTGAAAGAGATGCTACCTCGTGCTGAAGTCGGTAAAAACCGCTATATTTGAACTCATTGTTTTTCTCTGTGAACAATCATGATGAGCGAAATCCGCCCGGACATTTACTGGACCCACCTGTACTGGCTGACGGTACTGGAGGAGCAAAAAAGCTATACTCGCGCCGCGGAAAAGCTGGCGGTCAGCAAGTCCGCCATTAGCCAGAAAATAAGCGAACTGGAGCGAGTCACCGGCAAGACGCTGGTGCACCGCACCACCCGCAGCGTGACCCTAAGCGAAGATGGCCAGCGGCTGGTGGCGGAACTAAACGAACCGTTTGGGCAGATCCGCGAGATTTTTACCGGCACCTGCGACGATGAGGGCGGCCCGCTGCGCGGAACGCTGCGCCTTACCGCGCCGGTGGCGTTCTCTCGACAGCAGCTGGTTCCGGCCATCACGCCTTTTCTGCATCAGCACCCGCAGCTTCATCTGCAGCTGGAGGTGACCGATCGGCTGGTGTCGCTCGCCAGCGAAGGGTTTGATATTGCCATTCGTCACTGTCGTCGCGAGCTGCTGCCGGAGACCCATGTAGCCTGGCCGCTATGCCGTACGGCAACCCTGGTGGTCGCCTCGGCGGACTACATTCGTCGCTTTGGTCGCCCCGATTCGCCTGACGCGTTGCGTCAGCATCAATGCCTGACCTACCCGCGCGGGCCGCAAAGCCCGCACTGGACCTTCGAGCGCGACGACGAGCGGGTGAGCGTGAAGGTGCAGGGGCCGTTTGCCACCAATAACAGCGAATCCCTGCGCGATGCGGTGCTGGCGGGGCTGGGAATTGCCTTACTACCGGATTTTAGCGCCAGGGAGGCGATTGGCCGCGGGCTGGTACAGGAGCTCTTGCCGGAATGGCGGCCGGTGGATGTGTTTGCGGAAAGTCTCTACGTTATTCGCCCCTACGCGCCGCGCGTATCGCGGGCAGTAGAGACCTTTAGCCGCTATCTGAAGACGACCTTCAGCTAATATTCTGTAACTCCTGCACCAGCGCCTCGCGAAAGCGGGAGAGCAAATCGGCTGGTTGTGTCACAAGTTCGGCAAGCGTCACGGTTTTCTCGGCGCGGTATACCCGTCCGCTGCCGAGCCGGGCTTCGAAATCATTGGCCGCCCGATGGGCAGCCTGTAGCTCGACGTCCAGCAGGATCACCGCGTGCGCGAGGACCACATGGCCCCGTCCTGCCGGCATGGGGCGCCAGTACTGGGCCGTGCCGGCTATTTTTCGCACCTGCCCGCCTTCGCCGCAGGCCAGATTATAGCGACCATCGCAAAATGAACCGCTGACTGCCTGAAAGTGGCTGGCTACGCCAAAGGTTGAAAGCGTACGCTGCAACAGGCCGCAGAGGAAAAGATAAATCAACTCTGCGGCTTCGCCCAGCGAGTGATAAACCGGCCAGGCCAGGCTGAGATTGACAATTCCCGGCCCCTGCGGGACCAGGCCGCCGCCGGAGCGGCGCTGCCAGACCGGCCATCCCCGGCTGGCAAACTGCTCGCTTACCGCCGGGAGTTCGGCAAATTTGCGATAGCTTCCCGGCACCACAAATCCCTGCGGGGCCTGCCAGAGCAGGGCCACCGCTTCCCCGTCGCGTGCCCGGTCAAACAGCGGCTGCTCGGCAAGCGTCGGATCGGCGCAGTAGTGAAGCGGCAGCTGCTGGTGATGAAAGCGCTGCGGCCAGCAGGGCTCCTGAATCATGGTAACTCCTTAAAGCGGTTCATCGCCGTGGCGACAAGGTTTGATCAGCATCGCCGTAAGGGCAGATAGCAGGCAACCTACGGTCAAATAGATCGCAACGCTATGCCAGGAGCCTCCGGATAGGGTGACCAGAGCGGCGGCAATAAACGGCGTAAAACCGCCGCCGACGACGCTGGCGACCTGATATCCCACTCCGGCCCCGCTGTAGCGATAGCTGGCGCCGAACATTTCGGTAAACATCGGCTGCTGGACGCAAACCACCATATCGTGCGCAATATTCGCCAGCATGAGCGCGAAAAACAGGATCCAGAAGTATGACTGGCTTTCGAGCGCCATAAAGAACGGGAAGCCGCTGAGAGTGCCGATCAGCGCCCCGGTGATATAGACGCGGCGTCGGCCAAAGCGGTCCGCCAGCCAGGCGAAGCAGGGGATCGTCAGACAGCTGATAGCCCCGACAAGCAGGCCAATGTTAAGAAACAGCTCGCGCGGCAGGCCGAGATTCTGCGTGGAGTAGTTAAGCGCGAAGGCGGTGACGATATACATTGTCAGCAGTTCGCACAGGCGCAGACCGATAATCATTAAGAACGCGCCCGGATGGCGGAGCAGCGCTTCTACTACCGGCAGACGCTTTTTCTGCGGCTGTTGCTGCTGTTCGCGCTGCTGCTGTTCAAATTCGGCAGATTCCGCCATGCCGTTGCGGATCCAGAGCGCCGCCAGCACCAGCACGACGCTAAACAAGAACGGCAGACGCCAGCCCCAGCTAAGGAACTGCGCATCGGTGGTACAGGCGCTTATCAGCGACACCAGCCCCGTTGAGAGCAGCAATCCGACGCCATAACCCACCTGCACGCCACTGCTGTAGAACGCTTTCTTATTTTTCGGCGCGCTCTCAACCGCCAGCAGCGCCGCGCCGCCCCACTCTCCGCCCACCGCAAAACCCTGTACGGCGCGCAGCAGAACCAGCAGAACTGGTGCCCACCAGCCTATCTGGTTGAACGAGGGCAGGAGACCGATGCAGGCGGTAGCGATCCCCATCATCCACACCGTCATCATCAGCATGCGTTTGCGCCCGAGGCGATCGCCGAAATGACCGAAGATAATGCCGCCCAGCGGGCGAAAGAGGAAACCGACGCCGAAGGTGGCAAACGCGGCGAGGGTACCCATTGCCGGGCTGATTTGCGGGAAAAACTCCCGGTTAAATACCAGCGCGGCGGTGATGCCATAGAGCAGAAAGTCGTACCAGTCGACCACGGCCCCGGCGAAGCTGCCCCAGGCCGCTCTGCGGGCGCGGTTGAGAGAACATGCCTCCTTGCCGGAGCCCTGAGAAATTAACGTTGATTCCATACCTGTCCTGTCTGTTGCTGAGTTTCTAATTATTGGAATGAGACGCTTTCCGAATTCGCGCCTGTCCTGAGACTACCGCGCAGAAGGGCAAGTGAAAAGATTTTTACCTGCTCTGCGTGTTTAAAGGCATTAAGCGTTTGCCTGACCGGCCGGGTGCAGCCCGGCTGGGCCAACAGGAATGCGAGCTTAGGACTTGGCTTATTGTGTTTAATTTAAATTTTTGTACCCGCTGAGGACACCTTTTAAGAAATGACTTAAATGGTTTACAATTAACAAGTCTCCAATTTCGGAAGGGTGAGTTAAATGCGTTTAATTTTTGCAGCTTTATTTTGTGTCATGGTTTTGCCTTCCGCTTTTGCAGAAAAACTGCCGGCGCCCGTGGGTAAACCCGTTTTAACTATTTCCGGCCTGATTACTAATACGAATGAGGGCGATACCGCCGTTTTTGATGTGGCGGCACTGGAAAAACTGGGCATGGAAACGATCGTAACAACCACCCCGTGGTATTCGGGAAAGGTTCGCTTTGACGGCGTTTCCCTCAGTAAACTCATGGATTTAGTCGGTGCCAAAGGCAAGTCGGCGCGGGTGCTGGCGCTGAATGATTACACCACCATTGTTCCCATCGATGACTTTCATAAATTTCCCGTAATTTTGGCTTTAAAAATGAACGGCGAATATATGCGCATTCGTGATAAAGGGCCTTTATTTATTGTTTATCCCTACGACAGTAGCCCGGAATTGCAGAATCAGATTTATTATTCCCGTTCGGCATGGCAGGTTTCGAAGATTATAATTGAGTAAGGGTTTGATCTTGAATCGAATACTCACTGCCATTATTTTGTCGCTCTTCATTGTGACCGGTTACATTACTTATCTGGTCCATGAGCGGCAAAGTGAGCTGCAAAAATTAACCCGTTATACTGATTCGTGGTCCGTTTCCCAGATAGTCTCCGAGTACATGCGTCTTGAGGCGCGACTGAGTGCGATGGGGCTGGAGATAAAGGGAAGCGACCACGATGAGGTGCGCCTGCGTCTGGAAATCATGATGAGCCAGATTGCGCTGCTGCAGCAGGGTGATTTGGGAAAGTTTATCGGCAAAGATCCTCATCGTAAGGCGATAGTTGACAGCCTGATTACTCTTCTGGACCGGCTGGATAAGCAGCTGGATACCATGACGACAGCACAGCTGAAGCTGATGTTACAAGAGATGAGCACCCTGGACGGGCCGTTGACCTCGCTCGCGTCCACCTCTCTCGCCCAGGATTTTAATCTGGTTAATCTCACCCACGATAAAATACAGAACCTCTATTACATCTATTCGGCCATTTCTATTCTGCTGATTATTCTCTGTATCACGCTCGGGATGTTGATGCTGAAGCAGAATAACACCCTGCGTCGCGCTCACGTGCGGATGAAATTACTGGCTACCGATCTGCAGGCTTCCAAAGAAAAGCTACAGGTGCAAAACCGTCGGCTGCAGTACGATGCCTATCATGATTCGCTGACCGGGATGCCCAACCGGCTCTCTTTCTGGCAACGCCTGCAGGAGGTGGTTAACCAGGTGCGGCCCTATCACGGCTCGGCGGTGGTTATGTTGTTCGATCTGGATAATTTCAAGGACGTCAACGACACGCAGGGTCATGACGCCGGAGATAAGCTATTGCAGGATTTGGCCAGCCGTCTCTCATTTTTTCGTAAAACGTCAGAAACGCTGTACCGACTGGGGGGAGACGAATTTGCTCTGGTGACCCACGATCTTAGCGAAGAGATGGCGCTGGAGCGGGCAACGGTGATCCGGGAAAAGATTAGCCAGCCGTATCAGATTTACGACTCGCAGATTCAGATCGGCGCCTGTATCGGGATTGTCATCTCTGACGGAGAAAGCCGCACCGACTATTTATACAAATGCGCCGACCTGGCGCTGTATGAAGCGAAAAAAGAGGGCTCCGGTTACGTCCAGATATTCCGCCCCGGTATGCTTCAGCGCCAGCAGGAGAATAAATCTTTCGAAGATGACCTGATGCAAGCGCTCGAGAGAGGGGAGTTCAGGGTTTACTATCAGCCGATTGCCGATGCCATGAATGGTGAAATCTACGGCTATGAAGCGCTGGTTCGATGGTTTCATCCGCTACGCGGCAGCGTTCCGCCGACGGAATTTATCCCGGTGGCGGAGAAAATCGGCCTGATTAATGCGTTGGGCGAGTGGGTATTAAAAACCGCCTGTGAAGCGGCCGCCAGCTGGTCGTCGCCGCTCAAGGTGTCGGTTAACGTGTCGCCGGTTCAGTTAATGAACAGTTCACTGACCGATACCGTGGTAACTATCTTAAGAACAACCGGGCTGGATCCGTATCGGCTGGATTTGGAAATTACCGAGTCTGACGTATTTAATGAAAATACCCGCTCGTTAGAGATCCTGAGCCAGCTGCGTGAGCTTGGCGTGCAGATCTCTATTGACGACTTTGGTACCGGCTATTCGTCGCTCTCGCGATTAAGCTATTTCCCGTTTGATAAGATAAAAATCGATCGATCATTTGTTATTAATATACCCCATCAGCAAGACGATCTCGATATCGTGCGCCTGATCATCAGCATGGGTAAAAGCCTGCATATGCGAATTGTGGCAGAAGGCGTCGAAACGGAAGAACAGCTGAAGTCGTTACGAAAATTAGGTTGTGATCTGGTTCAGGGCTATTTGATCGGTAAACCGGGGCCGCTTACTTCAGCAGGGAAATAAGTCATTTGTGTTTATTTGCGGGCGATTTTAGCGTAGCTGAATTCGCCCGTATTTATTTTTGCAAGTGGTCTAATCCCTAATGGGTAGAAATAGAGGGAGGAAACGATTTTGATAAAAAATAATACCCTCAGTGATTAAAAGGGGTATATGATATGCAACATATTTTCCTGTTTTCGGCCCCGTGCCGCGGGCGTAAAGAGAGGCAGAATCATGCAGCGAATCATCATCCCGACCCACTATGTGCATACCCGTAGCACCCCGCTGTGGACAAAAGAGACGGCGCCAGCGTCGATCTGGAAGCGGCATCTGGACGCGGGCACCCGGCAGGGCGTCTACCCACGACTGTCGGTGATGCGCGGCGCGATACGCTATCTGGGCTACGCTGATGAGACCAGCCCGGATCCGGTCGAAACCCTGACCATTGCTGAAGGGGAGTTTGGCGTTTTCCCACCCGAAAAATGGCACTGCATTGAGGCGTTAACGGAAGACACCGTATTTAACGTCGACTTTTACGTTGATCCTAAAATTCTTATCGAGGGATAATATGAACAGTGAAAATAAAGGTTATGCGTTAGCGGTAATCAACGGCAATAATAAAGATAAAAAAGAAAAAGTGTATCTTAAGCCCATGGCCCTGTACGTGCCTGATATCGCAGCGCAGGCCATCGCTGAGCTTATTTCTGATCTCTCAGTCGATAACGCCGGGGATAAGGGATTTATCGTAACGGTAACCAACAATAATAATGGCGTGTCGGTCGACAGTGAATTTGCAACTTTGGCTGAATTGCAGGATCCGCAGACGGCTGCCGATGCGGTAAAAGATCTGATTAATATCGTGCGCGGCTACGAGTCCGACGAAGAGACTAACGTCTGCGGCTGGTAAGCGTAACGGAGCCGAACCGCCAGCTGCCGCTTCGCAACCTTGCCGCAGACCTGCTGGCGGGCATCACGGCTGAGAGACGCGCCGCTGGAGAAGCCGAAACCCCGGTCTTAACTATCCTTCAACGGCGAGTGATATGTTTTACATTGTATTTATTGGTATTTTGGTAAATATCGGATAAATCGACGATGAGATTATTCTGCGCAAAGCTGATCGATTGCACGCGTAGCAGCAGGCTGTTTTGCGCAACCTGCAGGAGTTCCGCTTGTTCGCGGGTGGCCAGAACCGGGGAATAGCTACGGTGGCTTTCCAGAATGGTGATGTTGCACTCCTTCTTAAAGTAGTTAAATTTTGACCTTTCCAGATTTCCGATGCTAAGCCATGGGAAAATTGCTACCGGTATATAGCTGTTTTCTATCAGAATGGGCACGTCATCAATCATCCGAATGCGCCTGACATAATAGACTTTTTCACCGGGCTCAATTTTTAACTGTTGTGCGATGGCCAGAGGCGCATCGAGCATAGTGAACTCGATGACCTTGTTGCGATAGTTGGTCTCGCCAACGATATGCATCTGATAGTTGAACCCATCAAGCTCCCCGCCGTGATAATTGCTCTTTCGCGCAACGTATGAACCGCTGCCGTGGCGTTTGACGATCAATTTTTCCCTTTCCAGCAGCGTTAGCGCTTTGCGGATGGTCATCACTGATACCTGTAGCTCGCTGGCTAACGCTTTCTCGCTCGGTAACGCATCTCCGACTTCAAACTCATCGCTGTTGATGCGATTTTTCAGCCGTTCGGCAATGGATTTGTATATCACTTATAGATGTCTCATAGCGAAGTGAATTGTTGGGGAATAAATATAACTATATGATTTTTATATTTAATATTTTTATTCGCAAGGTGTTCATAAACTGGTCATCTAGTTATTTGTTTTTATTTATATATCTATTACTTCCGAAGATATATGACTTTCATCACAGATGACGCTTTATCTCCTCTGATTAATCCCCTCTGGCGCATAGGCTGATTCGCAAGTTCTGAGCGCTGGCAGTCGATAAGCAGGAGAGGGGAAGAGGATGATCGGGGTAAAAAAATTACAAGATTTTTCCAGGGCGATGATTGGGCCGGTTTTATATCTGCCGGTTGTGGGTCTATTGATTGCGTTGCTCAGTATGACCACCAATAAATTATGGGTGGCAGAAGACAGCTCGCTTTTCCTGCTGGGGAAATATGCTTCCAGTATGCTCTGGGCAATCATGAACAATCTTGGCTTCTTCTTTTGCCTCGGTCTGGCGAGCGGGCTGGCAAAAACTCGCAAAGCGGAAGCCGCGTTTGTCGCCGCAATGACCTGGTTTATGTACCTGGCGGCCAATAATAGCTGGCTTACTCTGACCGGGCGGCTTGTTGAGGGGAGCAGCAACGCGCAGCTTTACGGCAGCGGGCAAACCTTTATTTTCGGTTTCCAGGTCATCGATATGGGCGTGTTTCTTGGCATCATTCTGGGCTGCGCGGTGGCTTTCATTCATAACCGCTTTGTCGATATCGAGTTTCGCGGCGCATTCTCAATTTATGGCAACAGTAAGCTGGTTCTGATCGTAATGATCCCGCTGGTCGGCGTGTTTGCCATCGCCACGGTCTATTTCTGGCCAATTGTTGAACACGGTATATCGGCGCTGACCGGCGTCATGAAAACTTTCGGCGCCGCCGGCGTTTTTCTGTATGGTTTTCTCAATCGTTTTCTTATCCCGACCGGTTTACATCATCTCATTTGGTCACCCTTCGTTTTTACCTCTATTGGCGGACAGCTGTTAATTGATGGGCAGACGATAGTCGGGGCAAAGCCCATTTTCCTCGCTGAAATTGCCGGTAACACCGGGGGAGCGTTAAGCGACTCGGCGCGATTCCTGACCTATGGAATGGTCAAAATTTTTGGCACGGCCGGAATGGCCCTGGCCTTTTATAAGACGGCGAAACCTGAAAATAAACAAAAGTTGAAAGTCACGCTTATCCCGCTGATTGTGACCTCCTTCCTCGTCGGGATAACCGAACCTTTTGAGTTTTTATTTATCTTCACCGCACCGGTGTTATGGCTGGTTTATTCGTTAGTGGATGGCTTTTTCCAGATGCTGGCGTGGCTGCTCGATGTTCGGGTCTGCGCAACCAACGGCATTATCGATTTTATTGTTTATAACATACCGGCGGGAGCCCATCTGACGCGCTGGCCTGTTTTTGTCGCCCTGGGGTTAGCGGAAACAGCGGCGATGTATTTTATCGGTAAATTCCTGATTCTGCGTTTCAGGATGCGCACGCCAGGCCAGGAACAACAGGATGAGGCGCTAAGCCGAGCGGCGAGCGCAAGCGCCCCAGCCAAGGCTTCCGGTGAACAGGTCATTCTGGGGCTTGGCGGGAAAGACAATGTGTGTTCTGTCGGCAATTGTTTTACCCGACTTCGGGTTGACGTGCGGGATCCGGCATTAATTCAGGAACATATTCTGAAAACCAGCGGCGGTACCAGCGTCATTATCAAAGGTAATCACGTTCAGGTTATTTATGGTTTAGGGGTGAATAAAATCCGTAATGCTGTGGATCGCTATTTAGATGTACATGAATAATGAGGTGGAAGATGCAAAATAAATTTGTTGTTACGATAGCTGGCGGCGGCAGTACTTATACTCCAGGGATTATTATGATGCTGCTGGAAAATATGGACAGATTTCCGCTGAGCGAAATTCGTCTCTATGATAATCATCACGATCGCCAGCGCGTGATCGGTGAAGCCTGCGCGATTCTGGTGGCTGAACGTTATCCGCAAGTGGCTTTTAGCTACACCACCGATCCGCAGGAAGCTTTTACCGGCGTTGATTTTGTGATGGCCCATATTCGCGTCGGCCTCTATGAGATGCGCGAAAAGGACGAGAAAATACCGCTTAAGCATGGCGTGATTGGCCAGGAAACCTGTGGCCCTGGCGGTATCGCTTATGGTATGCGTTCCATTGCCGGGGTACTTGAACTGGTTGACTATATGGAAACGTACTCCCCCGGCGCGTGGATGCTCAACTATTCCAATCCGGCGGCGATCGTTGCCGAGGCCACTCGTCGATTACGGCCAGCGGCTAAAATTATTAATATCTGCGATATGCCGGTGGCAATTGAAGGATTATTCGCCGATATCCTTGGTCTGAAATCACGTAAAGAGATGAACGTGCGTTATTTCGGCCTCAACCATTTCGGCTGGTGGACCAGCATTACCGATAAGGCCGGTAATGATTTAATGCCGACGTTAAAAAAGCATGTATCTGAGCTGGGGTATTGCAGTCCGAAAGAGGATTTTCAGCACAAAGCGCCAAGCTGGATTGAGACCTTCAAAAAGGTGAAGGACGTCTTTGCGCTGGATACCGACACGTTGCCCAATACCTACCTAAAATACTATTTTTATGCCGACTACGAGGTAGCCCACTCGGACCCGAACTTTACGCGCGCGAATGAGGTGATGGCCGGGAGAGAGAAAGAGGTATTCGATATGGCGAAAGACATTGTCGCCCGGCGGAGCGCCAAAGCGGCGCATTTCCATGCCGGGGCGCATGCCACCTTTATTGTCGATCTCGCCTGCGCCATCGCCTTTAATACCCAGGAAAGAATGCTGTTGATTGTAGAGAACAACGGCGCTATCGCGAATTTTGACGAGACCGCGATGGTTGAAGTGCCTTGCCTGGTCGGCGTTAACGGTCCCGAACCGCTGGCGATGGGGAAAATACCGCTGTTTCAAAAGGGGCTGATGGAGCAGCAGGTCGCGGTGGAAAAACTGGTTGTCGACGCCTGGGTTGAAGGAAGCTACCAAAAGCTCTGGCAGGCGTTGACCTTGTCCAAAACGGTTCCGAGCGCGTCGGTTGCGAAAGCTATTCTCGATGAACTGATCGAGGCCAATCGTGGTTACTGGCCGGAGTTGAGCTAAAGTGCCGCTAACGCCCGATGTATTTCATCGGGCGTTACCTACACTGCGATGCCGGACGGATACTCCGCTTCGCCGGAGAGTTGCTGTATGATCTCCGCCACGTTTTCTCTGCCAACCGGCGCCGAGATGGCGTTTCCCTGAAAATGGTCGACTCCCAGCGTTTTCAGTTTGTTGAATTTCTCCAGGCTATCTACGCCTTCGGCAATACAGCGGCTGCCGATCAGCCGGCAGTAGTAGATGAGGCTTTTAATCAGCGCCAGGGCGTGCGCATCGCGCTGCATATCATTGATGATGCCCATGTCCAGCTTGTAGGCGCTGAACGTCAACGCCCGCACCGGGAACAGCACGCTGCTTTGCGAGAAGCAGTCATCAAGCATAATTCGGAAGCCGCGCTGCTGTAGCCGGGCCATATTTCCGGCTATTTTCCCGTGGCGGCTGAGGTCGGCATTTTCGGCAAGCTCCAGCACCAGCCGCGGCGATATTTGCGGCTGACGCAGCTGCTGGCGCGCGGTTTCCATCATGCGGATCAGGTTTTCATTGCTGGCGACAGCCGCGGGAATATTCACCGCGAAATAAAATTCACCACTGTACAGATTGATATTCTGCACGGCTTCCTGCAGCACAAACGCGGTGAGCACCAGCCACGCATATTCCGAGCGTAGCTGCGGTAAAAAATCAGCGGGAAACAAAACGCTGCCGTTCCGGCGCCAGCGGACAAGGATCTCCATCCCCCTTAGCTGACGATGTTCATCGGTTATGGGCTGGAAAACCGGGAAAATTTGTCGGCTATGGATTGCATGGACAAATTCACGCTCGAAAGCGCAAAGGGCGGCGATGGGCTCGCTTTTCTGTTCTCTTATCTGGCTGCCGGGAAAGCGGGCGGCCATCTGCGGGTGGTGTTCCACCATTTTTTTCAATCCTGCGGTTCTTTGATTGTAGAGCGTCTTGTGGCTGATGCCGCGGCGTTTGGCCTGATCGCTGGCGCGGTATCCGCAGAGCAAACCGAGGATGGCGTTCAGCTCCGGTCGGGTTAGCCCGGCAGGGCGCTTACCCAATGCCCGCGCTTCTTCATCTGCCAGCTGTTCAAGGGAAGGATATCCCTCGGGTATGACGTCGCGCAGTAGCGCCGCCAGACAGGGGACCGGGAGGTCGGAGGCGGCCGCCCGCACCGCGGAAAGCTGACGCCGCTCTGCGACCTGGTGTAGCAGGGTGGACCATAGCCAACTGGCCGGGCTGCGGCTGAGAAACAGCATCGGTAGCGGCGTTGCGGACTGTTCCAGCAGCATAGCGGCCCGCTTCAGGGTTGAGAGTAGCCGAACAGGAGATTCAGGGAGAAACACCACCAGACGGCGTACGTCAGGGGGCAGCGTCGGTGACGCTGAAGTTAACACCACGGGCCGGGCGCCCCCGTCTTCCATCAACCGCACCAGGCCCTCTGTGACCAGCGAACAGGGCGACAGGATGCCGTCATTCTCCGGGAGGTTATTCGTAAACAAAAGTCACCCCGATAATTGACTGCACGTTACCCGCGGTCACCTGTCCGCTGGTGCGCGCATAGTTGGCGGTTAAGCCAAGGCTGACCGCCGAGGTTCCCACGTTGCCTAACGACACCGTGGTATTCGCGGGAACGACGCTGCCGTTGCGCGTCAGCTGAACGCCAACCCCCAGGGCCGGAGAGGCCGATGCGGTATTGGTAAATATCGAATTGGCCGCGTTCTCCGTAGTACCGGAGAGGTAGTAGCCCAGGTTCTGGTTTTGCGCGCAGTAAACCGTTAGCGGAATGGCGGCCGAAGCGGGATATTCCGGCAGCGTCACCGTCACATCGCGAGCAGAAACGTCGCAGCCGCCGGTTGGCACCACGACATCGTTGTTGGCGTATATGTTCCACACGAACTGGAAGTCGTCGTTATCCTTGTTATTGGTCTGGCGCAGGATCAGGACAGCGATTAGCGAACCGGCGGAAATGGCGACCCCACCTGCGCTGCTGACGGGCGTCAGATAGAGAACGGTAGGCCAGGGTCTATCGACTATCGAGTTGTAGGTCATCCGCGCCGTTTCGCTGGTGGTGGGGAACGGGTAGCTGGTGCCGTTATACCTGACGGTACCGGAAAAGCTCGACAGCACGCCGCCATAGGCCGATCCGCGCTGGAGGGTCACGTAATCGGTCATGGTTTCCGGAAAATCGTTATGACAAAAAATCTGTGTCGAAAGATCCACGACCAGGTTCTGCCCGACGCTGACCGCCGGCGCAAGGTTTACGTACACGTTCGCCGAGCCGCCGCCGATGGGAATGGTCACGCCCGCCGCGGTTTTACAGGCGAAAGACCAGGCGTTAAACGACCAGCTCGCCAGCAGCAGCGTCATCAGAAGGGGGATTATCTTTTTCATTACTCTGTTCTCCTGGCTCAGGCGTAGGTATAGGTGACGTTAATCACCGCCTGAATCGTTCCCTGGGTAGCGCCGCCGTTGACCGTTAGCGCTCTGACCTGTAGCGGGAAGCTGGCGGACTGGGTGGCGTCATCCACCTGGACCTCTTTTCTCGCGCCGGTGTTCAGCGTGGTGCCGCCATTGTCCTGCAGCTCAAGCTGGATGTTGCCGGCGGTACCCTGGTTTTTGTAGTAGCCGGTGGCGTCCGCCGTGCCGCTAAAGCTGGCGGTGACCCGCGAGGTGCCGACCGGACAGTTGCTGAGGTTAAGCGCCACGCTGTGCCAGGGTGAGGAAGAGCCGGCGGAGACCAGGCTAAAGGTATAAAGATCGCCGAGATCGACGGTGGCGTTAGCGGTGGAGACCGTGCAGGGTTTAGCCACCACTTTGCCGTTAACGGTAATAGTCACGTCGGCGGCGCGGGGGGCGCTGGCGAAGGCCATCATTACCGCCAGCAGCCAGGGTGCATGAGTCCATTTCATTTCAGCCTCCGGTTACTGAAATTCAAGCGTGAAGGTCGCGGTTGCATTAACGTGCCCGGCGGTGACCGGTAGCTGGGTGGCCATTAGCCGGGCATAAAAGTTCAGGGTGTTGGGCTGGCTGGGCGTCAGCGTGGTCCAGGCAATGGCCGATGAGGCTGCGTTGAGCGGCAGCATCGTCTGCTGCGCGTCAAGGATCTGCACGCCCATCCCCGCCGCCGCCGAAGCCCCGCCGTCGAGCTTTAATAGATCGCTATTGATGCTGTCGGCAACGCCAACAAAGCCGACCTTCACCGCGGTAACCGAGCTACCGCAGGGCGACAGCACAATACGAAAGGGGACCAGCGGCGTGGTTGCCCCAACCGCATGGAATTGCTTTGCGGCGTTATCCATCAGATCGACGGTAAAATCTTTTGATTCACCCGCCACGGCGCAGGCGTTATCGCGAACGTAGCCGCTGATAGTAATGGTACTGTCCGCCGCGCCGGCGTTGCTGGCCGCCAGCGAGACGAGGGCGCTCAACAGATACAGGGTTTTTCTCATCATCATGGTTTCCTTAGCGGCACTCCGTGGAGAGCTGGCTCAGCGTCTGGTTCTGATTTTCCGGCGGCAGGCTGTAGCTGGCCTCACAGCTGGCGTTCGGACCCTCGCCCCATTTCGCCCGCACCTTGCCCGCCAGCGGCATCCCGCTCAGGTAGACCTGGCCGTTATCGGCGACGATGCTGCTGCCCTGGCTGTCGTCAGAGGTCACCAGCGCGCCGAAGGGAACCGGCTTCCCGTTATAGATGAGCGACATCAGCAGCTTGAGCCCGACGTGCGCCTTAAATTCCGCGCGGACAATTGCGCCGTGGGTCGGTACTACGCTGGCTACCGCATCGTCCAAATCGACGTTATCGGCCAGGCTATTGGTGTCCAGCGCCACCCGGTTTTCCCGGTATTCGGTGGCGTAGGGCAGAACGGCGTAGCCGCGCCAGTCGGTTTGTACCCCGGTCTGGTTTTCTACCCTCACATTGTCGGCGCCCGGGGCTTTGATCAGCACGACCGTGTCGTTCATCGGCTGGCTCAGGGTGACGCCGTCAGCGTGGGCCAGCACGCCGCCGCTCAGGCCGTAGTAGAGCTGTTTGATACCGTCGCTGCGGCTGTAGCCGACGTTGGCGTTACCGTAGCCGCCGCGGTAGTTCAGCGCCGCGTATCCGGTGCCGCCGCTGTTGCCATCGCCGCCGCCGGCGTAGCCGGTCTGTACGCTGTAGCTCAGGTTGTTGTCCTCCAGCAGCGTGCCGTACAGGCCGGCAAGGCTGGTGGTCCTGCCGTTCAGATCGTTGGACATGCTGTAGCTGGCGCTGGCGTGCCGCCACGCCGATTTGCTGTCGGAGCGCATCCAGTGGCTGAACGGAATATTGACGTTAAGCGCCAGCATCTGGTCGCGGCCCTGCTGCCAGGCGTTTCTGGTCAGGCTGTAGCTCAGGGTCCAGTTGATATCGTCGACGGCGGCGTTAAGCCCGGCCTGAAGCTGCTGGTCGGCCTTACCGGTGCCCCAGTAGGTCTGGTGACTGCCGCTCAGGTAGAGCGTGGCGGTACGCCCCAGCTGCTGGGTGACGCTGAGCTGTACCCTGCCGCGCTTGTTGTACGCGAGGTTGTAGTAATCGGTGAACCTCGGTTTCACTTCAATCACGCCGTCCTGGGTCTCGACGTTGTAGCCGCTCATCCGGTTGTAGGTGGTGTCGGCGAAGCTGAAATAGCCGCGCGTCGAGTAGCGGTAGCCCACCAGCTGAATGTTGGTGCCGGTATCCGTCAGCGACTTGTTATAGAGGAAACGCACCGACTGCCCCTGATGCTCGCTGTCATCGGGCAGGGTGGCGTTGGCCTGGGTGATATCCAGCGACAGCGCCCCCAACTCCCCCATGTTTTTGCCGACGCCGAGGTTAAAGGCGCGGTAGCGGTCCGCCAGCTGGGTACCGCCGTACAGGGTCCAGCCCGCCGGGAGACCGTGCAGCAAAGTTCCCTGGAAGAACTTCGGTTTTTCCTGCTGATTGCTGCCGCTGCGGTACTCCCCGGCGGTGACGGCATAGCGGGTATGGCCCTCGCGCTGGAGCACCGGCACGGACGAGTAAGGGACGGTGAAGACCTGGCTGCTGCCGTCGGCCTCTTTGATGGTCACCTGCAGGTCGCCGCCGTTGCCGGCGGAGTAGAGATCGTTGATGGTGAACGGGCCGGGGGGCACCGTGCTCTGGTAGATCTCATAGCCGTTCTGCTTCACCGACACCTGAGCGGTACCACGGGCAATGCCGTGGATAACCGGGGCAAACCCCTTCTGGCTGTCCGGCAGCATGTTGTCATCGGAGGCGAGCTGCGCGCCGCGGAAGTTAATGCCGTCGAAGACGTCGCCGTTGGTGTAGCTGTCGCCCAGCGTGAGGCGCGAACGCAGCGCGGTGATGTCGCGCTCCAGCCAGGTATTGACGTGCTGCCACTTGTTTTCACTGGCCGACGAACTGCCGCTGCTGCTGTAGCTCCAGGTGGTGTTATCGCGCAGACGCCAGGCGCCGAGATTCAGCCCGCTCTGCAGGTTCAGGTACGCGTAGTTGCTGCTGCCGCCGATGTCGTTATGGACGTTGTTGCCGGTGAAGTTGTAGTTCAGCAGCCCGGCGTTGATCCCGTGGTCCCAGAGCTCGGGCGGAATATAGCCGCGGGCGCGGTTGCCCATAAACGCCTGGGGTACGGTCAGGTACAGCCGCTGCAGGCCGACATCGAAGCGGGTAGTGGCGTCCTTGATGGTTTCGGTTAATGGTACGCAGGCATCGGATGCCAGAGCGCCGATCCCTTTAATGGATGTCGTGTTGACGCCCATGCTGGCCAACTGTCCGCGCGTCAGGCAGGGTGCCAGTCCGTGGCCTTTTTCATCAACATTAAAGGTAATATCGCGGGTGGCCATATACCCGTCATTGAGGTAGATATCCGCGCGGTAGGTACCCGGCGGCAGCTCCTGGCCTTTTTCAAAACCGGACAGATCCGCCACGGCAGCGGGATCGTCCGCTAAAAAACGTGGGTTGAAATAGAGTTCTGCCTGCGCGTAAAAAGCCGGTGAGGCCAGCAAAAGGGCAAGGGGGATCTGCGCAAATGCGCGAGCAGCTCCTGGAGTAACACGCCGGGAGCCCAGGTGGTCGAGTCCATATTTCAGATGTGACATAGTCCCTCCGGTAAAAGTCGCCCGGCTGTCAGTTCTTATTTTTATTTCCGGGAGAACGGGTCTCCCGTCAGTTATTGGGTAGCGCCCTGCATCCGCGGAGTCAGCGCGCCGTAGTCGTTAATCGTCCGGTATGTAATCTCGCGACCCGCATCGGCGGGTAAGCTGACGCTGGCTTCACCCATCGGCGGAACCAGCGCATTTTTCAGCACCCGGGTACCGGCGTTGAGTTCGGTGACCGTCAGGTAGTAGGGAGTGGGGTTGATCAGCGTAAGCGTGCCTGCGCCGCGGCGGAACTTCAGCTTTTCCGCAGCCTGATCCGGCGGCAGCGCCAGCTTTGCCGGGCGGTAATAGAGCTTGATGCGGCTGATGATCGCCAACTGTAGCGTGTTTTCGCTGAGCTTTGATTTATCCATCGACGGGATCGCTTTGACGTTCATCCAGAACAGCGTTTCCCGATCCTGCGGCAGCTGGTTGTTGGTGGCATCAATGATGCGCAGGGTATTCTCTTTTTTTCCCTGCATGGCGAACAGCGGCGGGGTGATGACAAAGCGACCGTCCTTCGCGCCATCGGCATTCTCCACCCATGACTGAATCAAATAAGTGCTCTTTTCGTCGTTGTTGGTGACCGCCAGCTGAACCTGCTTTTGTCCGGCAGGATAGATGACGCGGGTCGCTCCCAGCGCCACGCCGGCCTGGGCCTGAGCGCTAAAACCGCTGGTGGCGAGCAGTAATAGAGCCGCCAGTAAACCGCGCATCCCGCGCCGGGTAGCCAGTGTGTTTTTCATGCTTATCTCTTTCTTTTTCAAAATTATTTCCTGTTACCGGCTCTGATTACTGGTAGGTCAGGGAGAACCATGCCTGAGCGTTGGCCGCTCCCCCGGTCACCTGATTCCCGGTGGCTCGATATTTAGCGACAAAATGCAGGGTGGTCGGGCCGGTGTGCAGCGGCGACCAGCTTCCTGGCGGCGCATTGAGCGGGATCTGGCTGCCGGTTTTATCAAACAGAGCAACGCCCACGCCGGTCGCGATCCCCGGTCCTTCGCCCACCGAGAGCACGTCCGGGTTTTTACCATCGGCAACGCCGTAAAACGCCACGCCAACGCGCTGGCTGACGGCGGTGCTGCACTCCTGCAGGTGGATATCGAAGGGGACGGGGTTAGTGTCTTCCCCGGCCGAATGAAACCGATTGCTGCTGATTTGTCCCATATTGACCGTCATCTGGCGGTCGCCCGCTTCAACGCGGCACGACTCGGCAATAACTATCCCCTGAAAGCGCATGTTTCCGCCGGGCAGCATAACGTTCCACTGGTTACCGGCCAGCGCCAGCGGCGGGAGCAGGAATATCAACAGACCTGACTTCATTCTTTGCATCGTTATTACCCTCAGTCTTTTTCGGATAACGGGCCTTCCTGGCCCGACGTGCTTCCCTGCCTGATGAAGAAATTACTCGTACTGCACTTTAAAGGTGGCGTCCGCGTTAGCGGTACCGGCAGTCGCGACGCCTGTTGCAAAGTAGCGTGCCTGGAATGGGATGACGTTGGTACCATTGCTAAGCGTGGTTTGTGCGCCGAAAGACGCGCCATCCAGCGCCAGCGGGGTGCCGGTACGGTCAAGGATCTGTACGCCGACGTTAGTCGCGCCGCCTGCGGCAGAACCCTGCAGGGCCAGTACCGTTGGGTTTGTACTGTTAATCGCCGTGCCAGCAAAAGCGATCGCGGCCTTCTCGGAAACGGTGATATCGCAATCATTCAGCTGGATGTTGAAGCCAACAGGAGAGCTGGTGCTACCAGCAGTGGCAAGTTTCGCTGAGCGCACCTGGCCTAACTGCACGGTTTGATCGAGAGAACCGGCATCAACTGCGCAGGCCGCATTAACCACTTCCCCTTTAAAATGCACCGTACCGCCGTTCACCGTAACGGTATCGGCCAGAGCCGCAGCAGAACTCAGGGACAATGCTGAAATAACGATAAGTGCTAATTTGTTCATGGTAAAACTCCTGTTTATGAATAATCCTGAAGCTATGCTTCACTTGAAAAGACATTTATTGTTGAAAAATAATTTTTGAAACGTAATCCTGTTTTTACAGCCTAATTTATTCATCAGGTTGCGGCGATGCGTATAAATAGTCTTAAGTTTCACGCCAAACTCTTCTGCGATCTCCTGGTTGCTTTCCCCTCTGCTTAACATGCTTAACATCTGCTTTTCACGCAGGCTTAGTCGGAATTTAGTATGGTAATTTCCTGAGGTCTCTTTCTTTAAAAAGAAATTCAGGATACTTCGGGTATTACTTTTCTTATCAAGTACGGTTATTTTTTCAAATAGTTCGGACTTATAAAAAGCCAGGTCGCTGGATGCAAAGGCGACAATGTTCTTATTCGAGAAGTAAATCCACTCCGAACCCGTAAGATCGTTGGAGTCGAGATCTATAATCAAAAAGAAATTGTCAATAAATTCTTCTCCAAGCAGTTCAATCAGGCCCAGAGTAAAATATTTATCCTTAGATAAAATATTAGTTGATAGAGTCATATCTGAACGCGATCTCATCCTTGGGTTGACCTTTAACTCAACGTTAATAAAACCATTCAGCGAATTAAGAGTAATCTAACATTGCCCACCTCAATGAGGCATGCGGCCGATGCTCTAAAAGAGATAAAGGCTGTAGATATAGGTTTATTGTGTTTTATTGTTCGAATTTTGCTGTTTGTTTGGTGTTTAATTTTATATATTGCATATAAAGTAGATTTTTATAAATTAAAAATGATAGGGCGTACTTATCGTTAAGCCCTGAACAATAGTCACACTCTTTGTATTGGAATTTTCTTAGGGAATATTCCTTGAGTAAACGCGATGATTTTTATCTTTAGCGTATCCGGTTTTTTTAATTGCTGAAAATATCCCGACAAAAGACTCGGGAGGTGACCTCCCCACTAAATCCAGAACGTTAATCATGAGGGTGATAATATCATCGTAGATAATTTCATACGTCATGAAATTAATTGCGCGAAGTTATCATTCCATTAGCCTTTAAATTTCTCTTTTCTACACCTCCGGAGCATTTTCAGCTCAGATTTCCAGAAACCCCACTCACTCGACACGGTTATTTCTGCGTTCAGTTAATGCTGATGAGCCAGGCGCGCCGCTGGTTTCGATGAGAGCTATAGTACCATTGTGATTTATTTTAGTTATATGTATTCTGTTTTATCGATTTTTAGGAGCTATAATTTAATTTACAATTAAAATACCGTTATATACAGAATAAAATGCTATGTATGCAGATGTTTTGCGGACGGTGTGCGGCTGAGGATAATATGTAAGGCTAGCTTATGATGTACAAAATTCAAGGGACGGTCTATTTCAGAAGCGATGACGGGCTGATATGGCTTGATAAGGATGCATCCGTCACGCTAACGGCGACCACCAGTCGCCTGCTTAAGTTCCTTTTAGACCACAGAGAGCATGTGATTTACAGGAATGAGATACTTGAAAAAGTCTGGGACGCGCACGGGCTGCGGACGTCCAGTCATAGCCTCAATAAGTATATTTCAGATCTGAGAGCCGTTTTCAGAAACCTGGGCTGCACCGAGGAGATTATCGTTACCGTACCGCGGGTGGGTTTTATGATATCCGCAGCCATTGTTATTGAAAGAATGGATTATCCTGCTCTCGCGGTAAATGACGGAGGCGAAGGAGAAGGGGCGGTTGTCGGTCGGAGCATCGATTCAAATGAGGAGAGCGAGACATATTCTGCGGGGAGGGTTAAAAAGGCCCGCTATGCACTACTTGCGCTGTGCGCGGTAGTCATGCTTTTTCTGAGCGTTCAAGGCGAACTGTATCGCCCACTCTTTGTCGCAGACGAGGATGAAATCTATTCTCTGGGGAGCGTCGATTCATGCCCGGTCAGAACTTTTAACGTAATACCTCAAGAGCAGAAGCCTGGAATGATGGCCCTGGCTCAGGAGCAGATTAAGAAACAAGGAATGCGGTGCTTAGGTAATAGTGTTTTTTACTTTAATGTATCAGAGTCTGTATTAAAAGCCTCTGAAGCAAGAGTATTTTTAGCCCACTGCATTAACTCAAAAGTTAAGAAAGGTGATTTGTATTCATGTGAAAACTATTACAGGCCAGATTATGAAATACCAGGATAAAATCAAGACAAAAAACATTTACATTCTATTTCTGGTGTTGGTGATAGGGTTGATTTTTCTCTGGCTGGTAGGGCATCTTTATCGCAAAGACGACTTTGATTGCTCAGCAAACCTGAGAATTGAATCGACTTCATTTGGCTTTGATGCAAAAGTTAAAACCTTCTTGTTTATGCGGGAAAATAATACCGGCTATTTTGATGTATCCGGGAAGGTGATAGTCGATGGCGTGAAGTACAACGTTGAAAGGGCGTACCATTTCAACTATGAAAAGAAAGCGAATAATATTTATCACCTAACCAATACCACAGTCTCGAAGAGAAAGGCCGACAACATGATCGAGGGTATGATGCAGAAAGTCTTTTTTAGTCCCGATCCGGATTCAGGGCGCTATATCAAGATACAAAAGATGAAAAACGCCTGGATCGTTCAAAGTCTGTATTCCCCTTCGTTTGTCTGTGTAACCAATTGAAGATAAAGGTTTTTAGAGCATGGTGTTGTTGCCAGGGGAGTGACGCTCTCCTCGTATGCGATCCGCGCTAAGGCACTTTTATATTAAAGAAGGCCGTTTCTCTGTCAGATATTTCAGAAAGCAAAAAGCCTGCTCGAAAGCAGGCTTCTTAAATTTGGCTCCTCTGACTGGACTCGAACCAGTGACATACGGATTAACAGTCCGCCGTTCTACCGACTGAACTACAGAGGAATCGTGTGAACGGGGCGCATATTAACGATGCCCTTCCGCCTTGTCAAAGGGTGAATCGGCTAAGGTCGTTTGTTTGCTGACAATTTCAACAGAGTGCCCGTTTTTTCTGCGTCATGCCGCGTCGTGCACCGTTGCAGTGCATTTATACCCCTAATGGGGCATACCGCAATCCGCTGACCGGGCAAAAAAACGCGCTCTGCTATCACTATCCCTTATTACGCGGCTTACAGCGGCGTTTAGCTCTCAGGCCAAAAGCTGGCAAGCAAATTGCAAAACCTTCTGCATCTAAACGGCCAGTGTTGGTACTGGTGTTCCTTACAGGAGGCAAAATGAACTTAAGACGACTGAAGTATTTCGTAAAAATCGTCGATATCGGCAGTCTGACCCAGGCCGCTGAAGTCTTGCACATCGCACAACCGGCGCTGAGCCAGCAGGTTGCGACCCTGGAAGGCGAGCTGGACCAGCAGTTGTTGATTCGCACCAAACGCGGCGTCACGCCGACCGAAGCGGGCAAGATCTTGTATACCCACGCCCGTACTATTCTGCGCCAGTGCGAGCAGGCGCAGCTGGCGGTAAATAATGTCGGTCAAACGCTAAGCGGCCAGGTATCGATTGGCCTGGCCCCGGGCACGGCGGCTTCGGCCATCACTATGCCGCTGCTGCAAACGGTGCGTAACGAGCTGCCGGAAGTGATGGTCTATCTCCAGGAAAGTAGCGGAACCCTCCTCAACGATAAGCTTATCGACGGTAAGCTGGATATGGCCGTACTTTATGAACGTTCCCCGGTTGCCGGGATCATCAGCCAGCCGCTGCTAAAAGAAGATCTTTACCTGGTCGGTACCCGGGATTGTCCGGGGCAGAGCGTGGATCTGACGGCGGTCGCGGAGATGAATCTGTTCTTGCCGCGCGATTACAGCGCCGTTCGCGCAAGGGTGACCGAAGCCTTCACCCTGCGTCGCTTATCGGCCAAAATTATCGGTGAAATTGAATCCATTACCACCCTGACGGCAGCCATTGCCAGCGGCATGGGCGTCACCGTTCTGCCGGAGTCCGCCGCCCGTTCGTTGTGCAGCGCGGCCAACGGCTGGATGGCGCGCATCAGCACGCCGTCAATGAGCCTGTCGCTGTCGCTCAATATGTCGGCTCGCGGCAGTCTGTCGCCGCAGGCGCAGGCGGTGAAGGAGATCCTGATGTCGCTGGTGAGTCGCCCGTCGCTGGAGAATCGTGAATTACAGTTAGTCAGTTGAGCTATATTCCTGAATGGAATAAGTTGCTGGTTTTTATTATTTGTTAGCAAGGACAACAGACTTTAACAATAGAGCATATGTTATGTCTGATAGCCCGGAGGAAAGGGTGAACTTCCAGCAGCTCAAAATTATTCGTGAAGCGGCCCGTCAGGATTACAACCTGACGGAAGTCGCCAATATGCTCTATACATCGCAGTCGGGCGTTAGCCGCCATATTCGTGAACTGGAAGAAGAGCTGGGGATCGAGATTTTTATCCGCCGCGGCAAACGTCTGCTGGGGATGACCGAGCCGGGCAAAGCGTTGCTGTCCATTGCCGAGCGTATCCTCAATGAAGCCAGCAACGTTCGTCGCCTGGCGGACCTGTTTACCAACGATGCCTCCGGCGTCTTAACCATCGCCACTACGCATACCCAGGCGCGCTATAGCCTGCCGCCGGTGATTAAAGCCTTCCGTGAACTCTTTTCTGATGTCCGTCTTGAACTGGTTCAGGGAACGCCGCAGGAAATTGAAACGCTGCTGCACAACGGCGGCGCGGATATTGGTATCGCCAGCGAGCGTCTGAGCAACGATCCGACACTGGTGGCTTTTCCCTGGTTCCGCTGGCACCACAGTCTGCTGGTTCCCAAAGATCATCCGCTGACCCAGGTGACGCCGTTGACCCTCGAGGCGATTGCCCGTTGGCCGCTCATCACCTATCGCCAGGGCATAACCGGCCGTTCACGCATCGATGAAGCCTTTAACCGCAAAGGGTTGATGCCGGATATTGTATTGAGCGCACAGGACTCAGACGTCATCAAAACCTACGTTGAGCTGGGGCTGGGCGTGGGGCTGGTGGCGGAACAGTCGGGAGATGAGCGGGAGTCTGATACCTTTACGCGTCTTGATACCCGCCATCTGTTCGATGCCAATACCGTCTGGCTGGGCCTGAAGCGCGGACAGCTACAGCGAAATTACGTCTGGCGTTTTATTGAACTCTGTAATGCAGGTCTGTCGCTGGAGGAGATTAAACGCCAGGCGATGGAGCCGGAAGAGGCGGCAATCGATTATCAAATTTAGCAGGATGATAAATCAGATATGACATAGCAAACGAAGCTATAATTCATTCACGATAATCGCCACAGAGGAAGGGAAATTGTGCGGCGCGTGAAACTGCTTTGTTCTTTTATTATGCTTCTCACCAGCCAGAGCGCTCTGGCGGTGAGCTACCCGCTGCCGCCGGAAGGAAGCCGTCTGGTAGGCAGCCCGTTGACCATCACGATTCCGCAGAACAATACCCAGCCGCTTGAGGCCTTTGCCGCTCAGTACGGCCAGGGCCTGAGCAATATGCTGGAGGCCAACCCGGGCGTCGATGTGTTCCTGCCCAAATCGGGCACCACGCTGGTGGTGCCGCAGCAGCTTATCCTGCCCGCCACGGTTCGTAACGGCATTGTGATCAACGTTGCTGAAATGCGCCTTTACTACTATCCGCCTGAAGGCACAATGGTCGAGGTTCTGCCGATTGGTATTGGCCAGGCAGGGCGCGAAACCCCGCGTAACTGGGTGACCGCCGTTGAGCGTAAGCAGGAGGCGCCAACCTGGACGCCAACCGCCAATACTCGCCGGGAATATGCCAGCCGGGGCGAAAGTCTGCCGGCATTTGTGCCGGCCGGGCCGGATAACCCGATGGGACTGTATGCCATTTATATCGGCAGGCTGTACGCCATTCATGGCACCAACGCCAATTTCGGCATTGGCCTGCGGGTGAGCCAGGGCTGCATTCGCTTGCGCAATGACGACATCAAGTACCTGTTTGATACCGTTCCGGTAGGCACGCGGGTGCAGATTATCGATCAGCCGGTGAAATATACCGCCGAGCCGGACGGTAGCCGCTGGGTTGAAGTTCATGAGCCGCTGTCGCGAAACCGCGCGGAGTATGAATCGGACCGCAAGGTACCGCTTCCCGTCACGCCGGCGATGCAGGCTTTTGTGAAGGGCGAGGGCGTTGATGTGAATCGCGCCGGGCAAGCGCTTGAACGCCGCTCCGGTATGCCGGTGGAGATTGGCCGTTCAGCGTTGTAAGCCGGCAGCGGCTGGTCGCCTTTTCCTGCAAACTCGCAGCAACAGAACGCGCCCGTGGTTTTCGGGCGCCATCGGTTGTCGTGAATAGCGCTCTTTATTATTCCGCTTTAACTCATCTCAGCGATAGGGATGTTTTTTAAACGCAGCATGATTTTCAAATAATTCGGCAAGCGACTGAATGTGACGAAACTCTTGCGCATCAACAATATCGGGGATCCTGGCCTGAATAAAGGTCCAGATAACCGTACTCGTCACGGCAACCTGATCGGAGTCCGTGGCAATCGGACGATCTTCCAGTAGCGTATTCCATTCCCTGCAGGCCGCTAGCAGTTGACGGGTAATGCGCTCTATCCACGGATGATGCTGTTTTTCCGTCGGGCGAAGTTGATGTTCATACACATTTTGCACCGCCTTCTCACCCGCGGCGAGCATAAAGCCCAGTACCTGCAGGTCTCTTGCCAGCGCATCCGCAGCGATCGGCAGGAGTTTTCGCTCCCGGGCTGCCTGTGCTTCGAAATAGTCCAGTATCAGCGATGAATCCATCAGACGTATTCCGTTATCCAGCACCAACGTCGGCGCTTTGACCGCAGGGTTGATCCGCGAAAACGCGTCAAAGCTGCTGAATACCGACAGCGGATGGCTTTCAAACTCGACGCCGTAAAGTTCAAGAGAAATCGCCACGCGCCTTACATAAGGAGAGTCCATCATGCCAATAAGCTTATTCATGATTCCTGTTTTCCTGTGCTGGTGAAATATGCTGGGGTTAACGCTTCGTTACTGACGATGAAAAGACAGTACAGTAAATTCATTCAGGCGAATATCTTCAGTATCTTACGGGTTAGGTTAGTATTACTGACAGGTTATGGGTCACCTTTTAAGCGTCACGGTGAGGGAGTAGTAACATGGCGGATTTTCCCCCGATTGCGAGTTTACGTAGTTTTGAAGCCGTGGCTCGTCTTGGCAGCGTTACGCTGGCGGCGAAAGAACTACACGTTACGCACTCAGCTATCAGTCAGCAGATTAAAGTGCTGGAGGAGAGGGTCGGCTTAAAGCTGTTTATTCGTCACGGTCGCGGCCTACAGATTAATGAAGAGGGACGACTCTACGCCTTGCAGGTACGCGAGGCCCTGAACCATATCGCTGACGCCACCCGACTGGTGCAGGTAAAGCCCCGCAGACAGGAGCTGACGATAGCGGTGGTACCCTCTTTTGGAGGCCACTGGCTTTTGCCTCGTCTTGAGCGGTTTCGGGTGAAATACCCTCAAATCACGCTGCGAATACAGGCAAACCTGGCGGTCACTCATCTGCAGCAGGAAGGGGCAGATTTGGCCATCCGCATGGGAAAAGGGGACTGGGAAGGCACGGAGAGTCGTTATCTTTTCTCCGATGAGCTTATCGTTGTGGCTGCTCCATCTTATAACGGCGGTGAGCTACCCCGTACGCCGTCAGAGATAGCGCAGAGCAAGATTATCTTTTCCATGGAATCGTGGAAAACCTGGTGTATCAAGGCTGGGCTCGAAAGAGAGATTGTGCCCGGCGGGCTATGCATAAACGACTCAAATCTGGTGCTGGAGGCCGTCCGGCTCGGTAAAGGTGTTGCGCTGGAACGCCGCTCTTTAGTCCAGGATGCTATTGCCCGAGGAGAGCTGGAACAGCTTACCTCTTTCACCGCGCCTTATCCGTGGCCTTACTGGCTGGTCTCATCGCAAGTTGCAGAAAAGAAAAACGAAGCTGTGCTTTTTAAGGACTGGCTTAGTGAGGAGGTTGTCGCCTGGCGTCAGCAAACGGCAAAGGGAGAAGAGAGATAAGAGACATTTTTTGGTAAACAGTGAAGGTGAGTGTTTTTCTGACGGCTCCCGCAACATTATTCCGCGTAAGTGAGCTTTCACCTTCAGCTGCGCACAGCGCTACCCTTCCGGATGTATGACACTCCAGGACCTCGATCATTATGAACTATGTCGTGGTTATCTGTTCCTTGCTCAAAAGCGCTCCTGATAACGAAAAAAGTTATTGATCTCGCGACTTTCAACAATTTACATCTGAGTGAGTGTAACACGCACTATATGTCTTATTGGTAATTAAATTTTAAAATAGAAAAAAGTGATTTTATTAACTTGCTGTTTTCTTTAGATTTAAATTTTTAAGCTATGTGTTTTGATTTCTTTTTTGCAATTACTTTTACTGGTGGTATAGTTATTACAGACCACAGATGGTAAAAGGATTACGCTCATCATGCGACCGAAAGAAGTTCAGGCATCGGCAGTCAGTACGATGTTCAGAGATGAAAGTAGAGGTTTGCTTTCCAGCAAAGTCGTTATTGTTCTCGGTTTACTTAGCGCCGTTGCTGCATTATCCACTGATATGTACTTGCCTTTATTTCCAGCTATCGCTAGCGATCTGCATACGACGCCTGACAAAGTTCAGCTTAGCATCACCGCTTTTATGGTGGGCTTAGGTATTGGGCAGCTGTTTATTGGACCATTATCCGATCATTACGGCAGACGTAAATTATTGCTGGGCGGGATGGCCCTATTAACCATCGCTTCATTAGCTGGCGCTATATCTACGAACATTCAGCTGCTCATTGTTACACGGTTCTTTCAGGGACTGGGAGGAGCGGCTGGTATCGTTCTTTCCCGAGCAATTATTTCTGATCTGTGCCCGGGGACTAAAGCCGCTCGATATTTTAATCTGGTGCTAGCGATACAGGGGATCGCCCCTGTTATTGCACCATTACTTGGAGGAGTGGCTGCATGGTTTATCTGGCCGGTGGTTTTTGTTTTTATGGCTACAATATCATTAGTTTCCACTCTGCTCAGTAGTCATTTTATTAGCGAAACCTTACCCCGTCATCAGCGATTACCTTTCAATCTGAATGAGTTTATCAGTCAGTTTATCGAGTTGCTAAGCAATAAGAAATATATTGGTTATACTCTAATTTTTTCAATCCAGTTTGGGGCGCTATTTGCTTATATATCAGCATCACCATTTATCTATCAATCGACGTTCGATTTATCCTCAGGAAAGTTCGCTGTAATATTCTCTATCAACGCCGGAGCAATGATGTTTGGTAGTATAGTCAGCGCTCGCTATGTTATGAAATTTGGTGAAGATAACCTCATAACCATGGGGGTGATAAGCACGCTGGTGATATCTATATTGCTTTGTATCGTTGACAATATTTCTCATTTCCAGTTTGAGATCGCGGCGGTACTACTGTTAATGATGATGTTTACTATGGCTTTGACATTTGGCAATGCCGCGAGTATGGCCATGGCGGCATCCTCTCACTTAAAGGGAACGGGTTCTGCTATTTTAGGGGCTTTTCAGTTTGGTATCGCTGCGATAACCCCGTCACTGCTTGGATTTGGAGACCCGTTGTCATTACTGCCGATGTCGCTGATTATCGCGGGATGTTGTTTAATTGCCATCATGGCATTGTTATTGACAGGTAAAAAAGGATAGTGTGATGAAAACCCATGACGCTATAAAAATCATTGGTGCAAGGCAAAATAATTTGCAAGATATTGATGTAGAGGTCCCTAAAAATAAAATAACAGTTTTTACCGGTGTTTCCGGATCGGGTAAAAGCTCTTTAGTATTCGGAACTATAGCGGCGGAATCTCAGCGACAGTTAAATGACACGTTTCCACCTTTTATTCGCCATCGCTTACCACATTATGGTAATCCTGAAGTCGATGAAATTGAAAACCTGTCGGTGGCCATTATTATTGACCAAAAACGTATTGGTGGCAACGCACGTTCGACGGTGGGCACCGCATCAGATATTTATACCCTGCTACGGCTACTCTTTTCTCGTGTCGGCGAACCTTTCGTAGGTTATTCGAATGTTTTTTCATTCAATCATCCTGCGGGGATGTGTGCGACATGCGACGGGTTGGGCATTGCCAGTACTATTGATATCAACCATCTGATTGATTCAAATCTGTCGTTAAATGAAGGCGCTATTCGTTATCCTTCTTTTGCGCCAGGCTCATGGCGCTGGAAACGTTATGTTTATTCAGGGCTTTTTGATGCCGATAAAAAAATCGCGGATTATTCAAAAGAGGAGCGAGAATTATTACTTTATGCGGATAATCTCACTCCTGAAGCGCCGTTAGCCGGTTGGCCTAAGAGTGCAAAGTTTGAAGGCGTCATTACGCGCTTTACGCGAAGTTATTTAAAACAAGAAACTAAAGATACTAAAACTGAGGAATTTCAGCGCGTCGTTAGTTTGCAGGTTTGCCCTTCTTGTCAGGGGATGAGGCTTAACGAGGAAATACTTTCCTGCCGGATTAGAGGGAAAAATATTGGCGAATGCGCAACGCTGCCTGTCACAGAGTTAAAGCTGTTTGTAGAAAAGCTCGATTACCCTGAAGTCAGGCCGCTGATCGAAGCATTGCTGGAAAGGTTGGATGCCATGTGTGCAGTAGGCTTGGGATATCTGGATTTGAACCGTACGACCCCTAGCTTATCGGGCGGTGAATCCCAGCGGTTGAAAATGGTCCGACATCTGGGAAGTAGTCTGACCGGGATCGTTTATATAATTGATGAACCCAGTACCGGCCTGCATCCAGCAGATATAGTGAAATTGAATGTTTTAATTGGAAAATTACGCGACAAAGGCAATACCATTCTGATGGTGGAGCACGACCCGGACATGATAGCGATAGCCGAGCATGTTATTGATTTAGGGCCAGGAGCGGGTAAGCAAGGCGGGAATATTGTCTTTGAGGGCGACCTGTCGGCACTTAAGCAATCCCAAACCTTGACGGGTCGATATTTCTCTTCACGGGCAGAGATAAATAAGAAACCGAGATGTGCCAAAGGTTATATTTCGGTAAGAAACGCCACATTGCATAATCTGCATAACTTATCGGTAGACGTGCCTTTAAGCGTTATGGTCGCTGTGACGGGAGTTGCCGGATCGGGCAAAAGTTCATTCGTTATGGGGGCCCTGGCGCCACAATGTCCGGAGGCGATCGTTATCGATCAAAAACCGATACATACCTCAATTCGATCGCATATTGCTTCCTGGTGCGGTGCATTTGATACGATCCGTTCGCTGTTTGCCGAAAAAAACCATGTGTCAGCGTCGTGGTTTAGCGCTAACGCCAAAGGGGCTTGTCCGGAATGTAATGGGCTAGGGGTAATACAAACCGATCTGGCATTTATGGATACGGTTACGTTGCCATGTGAGGCCTGCCAGGGGCAGCGCTATAACCCACAAGCGCTGAAATATCGTTATCAGGGAAAAAGTATTGCTGAGGTATTATCCCTGTCGATTAATGATGCCGGCGAATTTTTCCTGAATGAGCCACAGCTCAGGCCAATTTTTCGTAGCCTGGTCGAAGTCGGGTTGGGATATTTACGCTTGGGTGAATCGTTAAATCATCTTTCAGGCGGTGAATGCCAGCGGCTGAAGTTAGCGTCACAATTAAATCATGATAGTGACATGTATATTTTCGATGAGCCAACCACGGGTCTTCATCCCAGTGATGTGGCCTCGCTGTTGAAACTATTTAACCGACTGGTAGCGCGCGGAAACACCGTCATTATTATTGAACATAATATGGAGTTGATCGCTCAGGCTGACTGGATTATTGATATTGGACCTTATGCCGGGCAAGAAGGGGGGGAATTATTGTTTAGCGGTACACCCGAATCGATGCTGGCCTGTCGCCATTCATTAACCGCAGAATGGTTGCGCAAACATTGCCGGATAGAGTGAGAAATGGTGGTCGGGACAGCCAGTAGAGACTGGCAATAATGTGATGCATGCCCATTATTATACTGATGTATTGTCCCGTTAATCTTATTCGTCTAAAGGCCAGTGGTAATCGCGATCCAGCCAGCCATCCAGGTCATAATCCATCATACATTGTTCGGCGAAACCTTTATATTCTTGTACCTGCCCCGACATCTGTGCGGCGAGTAACAGCTCGATACGAACATTTTCATGACTACCGGTATAATTTCGTTCATAGAGTTCGTGTCTGCTGGCGAATTCTGTTCCTACGGAGTCCCAGATTAGCTTCATGAGCTTGACGCGTTCAACGGCATCCATTCCGTTGGAGCCCCGCATATATTTTTTCAGATAAGGTTCCAGTTCCGGCGCAGCGAAATCTTTGGCATGCGAATTGATATAAATAAGCGCGCTGCCAAGATCTTGTTCAATAATTTCTTTGATCCGTGGATAGCCGAGACTCATAAACCAACGGTAGGCTAAACCATAATCCAGGTTAGGCAGGAGGGCGCCGTTGTGCCAGGGGTTCGGCGATTTAGCCATAGCATCACTTATGGCCCAGAAGAGGTTGCGCCAGGCCAGCATTTCCCCGACGCGCGTCTGTATGCCGCGGAAATCGGCTACGCCGGTGGCTTCCACGCCTTTAATGAATAAACCACAAATAAAATCAATTTTTACCGCCAGACGCGTCACTCCGTGGAAGGTTGAGCGGTGCAGGAAGCCAGAACTGGGTAAAAACGTGGCCGCTTTAGCGGTATCGCCGTAAATAAAAATGTTTTCCCAGGGAATCTTCACCTTATCCAGAATGAAGATCATGTCATTCTCGTCGTAGCGTGAGGATAGTGGATAGTCAAAAGGACTGCCGACCTTTTCGGCGGCTAAGGAGTAAGAGGGGCGGCAAACCAGCTTCAGTCCTGGGGCATTCATGGGTAATGTGCATACCAGGGCAAATTCTCTTTTTTTGACAGGTAAACCGTAATGCGCGATGAAATTGTAATGCGTCAAAGCTGAGCCGGTAGCAACCACCTTGGCACCGCTAACAATTACGCCATCATCACACTCTTTTTCGACGTGAATGCAGATATTTTCAATCTGGTCGGGCGGGAGATTGCGGTCGATAGGGGGGTTAATGATGGCATGATTCCAGTAAAGTAGCTCCTCTTGCGAACGTTTGTACCAGTGCCTGGCGTTATCCGTATATTCGCCGTAGGCCTCGGGATTGGCGCCCAGAGTCGTAAGAAACGACGCTTTGAAATCAGGGCTTCTTCCCAACCAGCCATAGCTAAGCCGTGCCCACTGCGCGATTGCGTCGCGATCGCGTATCAGATCCTCAACAGAATGAGGAACGCGGAAGAACGGATGGGTGACACCACCGCTGCCGGTATCACAAGGCGTGGTTAATATAGCCTGATACTTTTCGTCATGGAGCGCGTCGTATAATTTAGCTATGGACAGTGCTGAATTGCGAAACGCTGGATGTGTAATAACATTGTCCACCTTTTCACCATAAGCCCATATTTCTCGCCCATCATTTAGACCCGCTAAAAAGTCATTACCGGTAGGTAATGATACTGATTTATTTTCCATGTCAGCTCTCTCCGAATGTCGGTTTTCAACACTTCCTTTTAAACGGCATCTTGTTGGCTAAGAGTTGCCGTTGTTGTTAAGGCGTTCTGTATCAGCCATTGATAAATAGAAAATGCGTCTTGCGTCAGGAATGATTCGTTATGAAATTGTATGGAGGCAACGTTGCCTGACGATAATGCGACAATTTCACCGGAAGGAAGTCGCTCCAGCTGGACTGTTTTGTCATGCTCCGGGCTGTACCAGCATGGCCGCTGATGTAGTGCGGAGAAACTGTTATAGAAACCAACGGTATGAGGTTTTCCCTGAATGGATATCTGATGTTGGCTACCCTGACGGTTATTGACCAGCCGCTCGATCGGAATGCCTAATTCGGCGCAAATTAACTGATGTCCCAGACAAGTTCCGATTAGCGGACGCTGCTCCCGGAGCCGTTGCGCAATAATTTTTCGGCCCACGCGTATTTTTTCGAGTTGTATATTGGTTGGATCGCCAGGCCCGGGACCAATGAATAGGATGTCGCGATCGGTGAGTTGCGTTAGCTTGCTCGGACAGTCATACCAGGGAATGAGGGTGACGGCGCAACCCGCGCTGCGTAACTGATAGGCAATCATGGCGGTGAAGTTGTCCTCCATGTCGATCAGTGTGATGGCATGATGAGAGAGTAGAGTGCGCGGGCCCAATTGCGAGTTATCCAGCCAAAAGGCGGAGGCGCGTGCATTCCGTTGTGCCAGTATCTGGTCAGCCCGATGGCAAAGTTCTGCAGACAATCCTGTCCGGTTTGGCGTCCCGGCGCTTGGTTCAGAGAAGAACGAATGCATTAGCCCTTGTAATTTGGCGCGTGTTTCACCGGCTTCACTTTGCGCGATGGAACTTCTGACGATGGTTGAACCCGCCGTAAGCCGAAAATGTCCCTGAGCGGAAATATCGGCCGTGCGGATCATGATGGCCGAGTCCAGATAGCGTTTACCTTCTTGCGCACCCGTTATAGCAACGATGCCGCTGTAATAACCGCGTCCGCGGCGTTCTCGCCGAGCGATAACTTTACAGGCGCTTTCTATTGGGCTGCCGGTCACTGTTGGCGCAAATAGCGATTGCCTGATGATTTCTTTCAGACTGCGATCTGATTTTCCATGGATAAAATATTCGGTATGCGCGATGTGCGACATAGCCTTGAGCTTCGGCCCGGATACCTGAATATCACGTTGACAGATGCTACTCATCATTTTGAGTTCTTCATCTACCACCATAAATAGTTCGTCGCGCTCTTTTTTATCCTGCAGAAAATCATCCAGCACGTGCGCCATATTCCCGGTATCGGGGTATTTTAATGTGCCGCTGATAGGATTCATCGCCACGTTCTGCTCATCAACCTGGATATGCTGTTCAGGCGTACTACCCATGAAATAGCGGCTGCCGGTAAAGATCATCCATGTCCAGTATGATCCGCATTCAGATTGCAGCAGCCGTTTGTACAGCGTCAGCGCGTGGCGGATACTAAAGTCGGTTATATCGCCCTCCAGGCTGCGTGAAATCACAAAGTTGCTGCCTTCCCCGGAGCTGATTTCCTGATCAATCACGGTATCAACAATGTCGCCATACGTTTGGTCATCAAGATCGAAGTGCAGGTTTCGTGGCTTGATATCATGGTCATTAATGGCTGCGATAAATGAATCTATAGGATAATAGTCTTGCCGCTCAATGTGCATTACGATCGTCTGTTCACCATCGTCAATGCAGGCATATCCTTTTTCTTTCAGCTGATTAAATGGCAATAATATCAATTTGTTAAATGAGCATTTGCCCGTCGCGTCCAGGGGAGGATCCAGCGCTAATTCTGAAAGGGACTGGCTTAGCTCAATATCCCCTTCAAGAAACAATACTGCGTTGATAGGTTCGCATTGGGGGCGGTAAATACAGGCAAAGGGTCTATCAAGATTGGCCAGATGAGCCGAAAGCTCGTCGGGATTTGCTGAATCTTTAGATAACATCATCATCTCCTGAAGTGCCGTGAGGATCTTTAATGTTCCAATGCGTCGATAGCTTGTCGGGTTGACAGCACGACTGAGCTGGTTTCCGCAGCTAGCTCAAGCGCTAGACGATGCTTTTCTTCGGAGAAATCGGCGAGCGCATCGGCAATAAAAAATGTCTCGATATCATTGGAATAGGCCTCTTGCGCTGTGCACAAACAACCGATATGGGCGTAAACGCCGCAGACGATCAGCTGATCGCATTTGAGTTCGTGCAAAGTACTCAGAAGAGGAGAGTTAAAGAAGGCGCTGTAACGCCACTTCGTTAATACCCACTCATTTTCCAGAGGCGTCAACGGAGGAACAATCTGTTTATGTTCCTGGCTGCCGTTCATGCCTGAACCCCATAGACTGTGCAGCAAGCCGCGCTGTTGTGGCGTCATGTCGCCGGGTTGGGCAGTATAAAATACTGGAATATGCAGACGTCGGGCGACGCTAAGCAAGCGGTAGATGTTGTCGATGACCTGCGCTATCGGCGAGGCGTCAGCAGTGTAAAAATCGAGAAAATAACGCTGCATATCATGTATGAGTAGCGCCGCTCTTGAACTGTTGGGTCGCCAGTCTGCAATTGATTTGGGTAATTGACGTTCTGTCGGCAATGGATAGGGCCGTATCTTTTCCATGTTATTCTCCTTGTACGCTTAGCAGCTGCCGAGTGCGGCACCACCGTCGACCAATAACGTTGATAGCGTGGTTTGCCCTGATTCTTCGCACAGGTAAAAGCAGACCGCGGCAGCAATTTCTTCCGCCGTAGCGACTTTGTTGAGTGGAATACCAATGCGAAATTGTTGTGGGTTACCGTTGAGCGTGTTTTGCTTGTCACTTTCGCTATGCCACATGCCGCGCAGCATCGGCGTATCGGTTGAGCCGGGAGCGACAACATTACAACGGATCCCATACGGAGCGACCTCCAGCCCCAGAGCATAGGTAAATGCCTGGGCAGCGGCTTTTGAAGCGCAGTAGGCGGCCATCGTCGCCCGCGGCACGCGCGCTGCATTTGAGGCGATAGTTACGATGCTGCCTTTACGCTGAGCCATCATCAGATTGGCCGCATGGCGGCTGGTGTTAAATACGCCAGTCGCGTTGACGGCAAATGTTTTCGCCCAATCCTGAGGTTGTGTTTCGGCCACGCTGGCGTGGCACAGTACGCCGGCGCCGTTGACCAGATACCCTACCGGGCCCAGTTGATGACCGACTGCGGTAAAGGCCTCTGCTACGCAGCGGTCGTCGGCAACGTCCACAGTAAAGCCTGCAATGGGCTGCGGATGGTTATCTTGTAGTGTGGCTACAAGGGTTGCCAGCTGAGTGGCGTTATTATCAAGAAGCGCTAGTGACAGCCCTTCTTTCGCCAGCGCGTGGGCAACGGATTCGCCAATGCCACCGCATGCGCCGGTAATAACGGCAATATAATCTTTATCAAAAGTCATGTTGTCCCTCTTTCCAGTGAGTTAATAACATCTGCGTTTGCGCTACGTTCAGGCGTGGGTCGCAGAGAATTTGCTTAAGTTCATGTTCTTCAGGGTGATTATTTTCACAGAAGCATTCGATGACCGGATTCGGCGTTGCTTCCAGATGGAGTCCAGCGGCGCAGGCGTTATGTGATTTCACCTGCCTCAGGAAACCGGAGATTTCAGCCATCATGTCGCTAAGCTCGCGGCGTTTATTGCCCGCCCGCGTTTTCCCGGTATTCCCATGCATTGGATCGCACATCCATAACACCGGCGTTTCGGTTGCTTGTGCGGCCTGAATCAACGCGCCCAACCGATGAATGTGTGAACGGCCAAAACGCGAAATAAAAGTCAGACGCCCAGGAATACGCTGAGGATTGAGCTGTCGGCAAAGTGTCGCGATGAACGATGGCGTTACGCTGGCGTCAATCTTGCAGGCAACAGGGTTGGCGATATTCGCCAGCATGGCGATATGTGGGCTGTCAGGCGCAAGAGTACGAATGCCTATCCAGGGCCAATGGGTGCTGGCTAAGTATGATTCTCCGTAGGGATTAGTGCGGATTTGAGTGGTTTCATAGTCCAGCAACAGCGCTTCATGGCTGGTCCAAATGTGATGAACATCGCGGGGATATTCCCGTTCGTAACGTTTAATTTCGGCCAGCGTTTCCGCAGCAGCACGATAGCTCAGCAGCATCCGTTGCGGATCGTTACGCCTGGCTTCTGGTGTCGCTTCGGGCCGGTTGACTGAATCACCGCGCCACACGGGAAGTACCCTGTCGCCATCGACTTCGTTTTGTTGCGAGCGGGGTTTAGCATATTGACCAGCAATTCTACCTACCGTCAATATCGGCAGCCCCGTCAGTGTTGAGAATTCGCGGGACATTTGCTCAAGGAAGATCAATTTTTTCCGTACATGTAACGCGCCAGATTCGCAAATTCTTTCAGCGCAGTCGCCGGCCTGAAATATCATTGTTTTTCCTGCATAAACGGCGGCTAATGCTTTATTGAGTTCACTTATTTCTGCAAAACTTAATAATTCTGGAAGATTGTCTAATTCACTTTTGACCAGGGCAAGCATGTCCTTATCGCTCCAGAACGGCTGTTGCCAGTTGGACTTATTGCCAGGAAATGATGTCATTTCTAATCTCTCACTCGAAATTTAACAGGTTTTTCGTTTGTTTTTTAACAAAAAAGCGATGAGAAAGTGCTATTCCTTGTCTGTTTACTGGACATGAAAGACGATACGGTTTGCACAAATATTGCACGCCAATGGGTGCCTTATGTCAATCAAAAAAGTTTATATTTGATTTATGTTTTTTCATGTTATTGATTTTTATGGTTATTATTTTTGTTGGTTTTTTATTTTTTGCTATATGATTTTTTTTTGGAAATCAAATTGACTGGGGATGAGGTTCGAAGATAGACTATTGAAAGCAACGCTTAGTTATGCTTGTGTTGCTTATATGTTGCTTGTTTTGCGGTGTTTGCTTAGAGGCATCTCACGGTAAGCTGGCGGCATTTCTTTAGATCTTTAATTTCTTCTTCAAGAGAAGATTTTATGCGTGTGAACGTTCCTAATTCTCCAGGAGAGAGTGATGACGCATTCAGCATATGTCTATCAGTTAAAGGCTGTTCCTGATATATTTGATGAGATTTCGCAACGTTTTCCGGACAGGGTTGCGTTAATTTTCGATCAAAGAAAAATAACCTATCGAGAACTTGCTGAGCAATGTTCAGCGCTGGCTGCAGTGTTGCAAAATAATTGCCTGATAAAAGGCGATATCGTTGCAATAAAAATAGAACGTAGCCCGGAGTTATATATTTTTATGCTGGCGCTCATGAAAATAGGCGCTGTTATGGTTCCCGTGAACTCGAATAGTCCCGAACGCTATATTGGTGAGGTTTTAAGTGCGGCGGGAGCCAGATACCTGATTAGCGATGATGTAACAAGCGTGCCCGGCGGAGCATGGCACGTCTTGTCGAGCAGGACGCTGATACAAAACTGCACTCAACAAAGAAGCGGGAATTACCCGGTATTAAGCGCTGATGATCCGGCGCTCATATTGATGACCTCTGGTTCAACAGGAAAACCGAAAAGCGTACTGATTGCTCATCGCGGGATTGCCAGACTGGGTCTGCCGGTACCGGCGTTGGGGAATAGCGAGCGGGACTGCTATTTGCAAATTGCAGATATTTCTTTCGCTGCCTCAGCTAATGAAATCTGGATGGCTTTATTGACCGGAGCATGTCTCGCGATTGCGCCGCCTGGTTTGCCGGATTTAATGGCCCTGGCACGGCAGATCGAATCGGATAACGTGACGATGCTATTCCTCTCAGGCGGGCTGTTCCGGCTATTTGTCGAGGTTTCGGTCGAAACACTGCATATACCTGATTGTGTGGTGGTGTCGGGAGACTTTGTCAATCCTCGCTTATTTAGCGTGGCGGTGGAGGCCGGTAAAGCCAAAATATTTAATGGATTAGGATGCACGGAAAATTCAGCGATCTCGTCTCTCTATCATATTCAGTCGGAGGAGCAATTATCCAGTGAATCTCCTGTGCCGGTTGGTACTCCACTCCCTCTGGTTGAGATGGTGGTATTCAATGAACGGTTGCAACCCTGTACCTGCGGTGAATATGGGGAATTATTTATCGCAGGGGCTGGAGTGGCTCTGGGGTATTCCGATCCGCAACTGACGGCGGAAAGGTTTATCACCATACCGTATCAAGGCACTGACGTGCTTTTCTATCGTACCGATGATCGGGCAACTTACGACCAGGATTGCAATATCGTCCTGGTCGGACGAGGCAACCATATTTGTAAAATACGTGGCTTCCGCATCAATATCGCCGGTATTGAGCACCTGTTGCGCTTACATCACGCTGTAGAAGATGTGCTGATTGTGGTAGAGGAGACGCCGGATGAACCGCGATTACATGCTTGTTATGTCACGCAGGATGACGGGCTATCCGTAGCGGATTTAAAGAATCACCTCGCAATGCATGCTCCTGCCTGGATGATACCTGAAAAATTTAGCCGTCTGGCGGTACTGCCAATGACCGCTAACGGTAAAAAAGATCGTTTACGGTTAAAAAATTCTTTACTGGAGCAGGTGTAAATATGGACAACGTTGAGCAACAGCTACTCTCGATTTGGCAGGCGATTATTCATTCAGAGGCGATTAACCCGCACGAAAATTTACTAGACCAGGGTGGTAACTCATTACATTTCATAAAGTTGGCGTCAATGGTAAGCAAGACATTTAATTTGTCTGTCTCGCCGGCGGACATTTTCACTGCCGGAACTATTGCTGCGCTGGCTCAGACCATTCGGCAACGGCAAAAGCTCTAATACCTGGAGTTGGGACTACCAGCAAACAGGAAGGATTTTACAGGGAATTTTAAGAGGGGGATAAAATGCCATCATTCAATAGCGGCGAGTCAAAAAAGGGCTGTTTGAACAAGGAGTGTGGAGAAAGTGCGGTAACGTATCTGCCAGCTACGCCCGGGCAGCAGGCAATGTGGTGGCTGGATAATACGCTGGAGCAGCCCCAATGCTATAACGTGCCGGTGCTGCTGACCGTTAATGCGACACTGGACGCTGATATTATGCAGCGCGCTGTGGCTGAGCTGACCTTGCGCCATGAAATATTCAGAACGCGTTTTGTTTATCTTGACGGTAAATTACAACAGCGTATCGGCGCTGATGGCTATCTCTCTTTTTCCCATCGACAACCAGAGCAGACGGAAACCCCTGAATCCGTCACGGCACAACTGGCGGCTAGCCGTTTATCATTAGCTGAGGGGCCGCTGAGTATCATTAATATGCTCAGTTCAGACTCAGGTACAACCTGGTTAGCATGCTGCTTCCACCACATCATTATTGATGCCCCCTCAGTACGTATTGTCTTGCATGATTTGCTGCGAATCTATTGTGCGCTTGACGAGATGCGCGTTCTGCCAGCGTTTAACGGCACGGGAAGCTATCAGGAATTTACTCGTTGGCAGGCCGCGTCCCTTGCGGCGGCTGAGTGCGAAGATATGCGGGTTTATTGGCGACAGGCACTGCATCCAGCTCCACCCTTGTCGGACCTCCCGGTCGATTTTCCCCGTCGTCTTCGGGAAGATACCAAAGCCGCCTATACCATGCTGGCGCTGAACGAACAGGAAGCGGACTCACTGCAGCGGCACGCGAGATCGTTGTCAATGACTCCATTTATGTATATGTCCATGTGCTGGCAATTTTTCCTCAGCCGTATGAGCGGGCAGAACGATATTACCGTTGGCGTGCCTTTTACTCTGCGGGATCGCAGCGAGTTTGCCGAAACGCCGGGATATATGATCAATACTCTGCCGGTTCGCGTGCAGGTCAATGAAGATGACACGGTCAGCACGCTGGCTGCAAAGGTACGTCAATCTTTTATTGGCGCACATTTCAATAAGCTGCTCCCTTTCAATGAAATTGTCGCACTGTCGCGTGAAAACGCGGGGCAGGACAGTCCTCTATTCAGAACGCTGTTGGTTATGCCCGATACCCGGGGCGATATTTTCAACGACTTGCCTTTTAAAGTCATGCTGGATGACTATTTTAGCCAGATGGCAAAATACGATCTGACGCTGTTCTTTGAAGCGCAACCGCAGTGGAAGCTGACGCTGGAGTATAAGACGGCGTTGTATCACCCGCAGACCATTGACTACTGGTTGAAAATCTTTCGCCATTTATTAAGCGCGATGGGCGAGGACGGCGAGGTATTACTGTCATCCCTGAGGCTGTTGGATGCACCGTTAAGTCGTGAACTGGTTGTTCGATCTAGTCTTAAATCGTGCGCGGAGGCCTGGCGATTTGACGCCCTGGCGGCTTTCAATCAGCATGCTATAAGCCACTCTGCGGATACTGCGTTAATTACCGCTAATGGCACACGATCGTATGGTTGGTTAGCGGAACGTTCAGGGCAGATTGCCGCTTACCTACAGCAGCAGTTAAATATCGCACCTGGCAAACGTGTTGCATTATTACTGGAAAGGAATGCCGAGGCGATTGCCACTCTGTTTGGCGTGTTAAAAACCGGCGCGGCCTACATTCCGATCGATCCGCAATACCCGCAAGAGCGAATTGGTTACATGTTGCAGGACGCCAGTGTGGATTGCATCGCCACGACACGATCGCTGGTAGCAAAATTCCCAGTGTCTGGGTCCGTACCTCTGTTGTTAATCGATGATATTCCCCCGGAGTACCCTGGGGAATACTCTTATATCAAAAGAATGCCCGACGATGAGCTGTATATCATTTATACATCAGGTTCAACCGGGCAGCCCAAGGGAGTACGGTTATTAAATAAAACGCTCAATAACCTGATTAAGTGGCAACGAGATGTTTCTGAGTGCGATCAAGGAGATTGTACTCTGCATTTTATGTCACTTTCTTTTGATGTCTCGGTTCAGGAGATCTTCGGCACGTTAGCTGGCGGTGGGTGCTTATATATTGCCAGTGAAGAAGAACGGAGAGATCTGGATCTTCTGCAAGAGGTTATCCAGGAGCAGGGGATTAATCGTCTCTATTTTCCCTATGTTGCTTTGCAACAGTTCGCGCATTTGAGCGCATTGGCCAACAGGCAATTCCCGAGTTTAAAAGAGGTCTACTCCACCGGGGAACAGCTCGTACTCACCGCGGATATTAAACATTTTTTCAGGCAACCCGTTCGCCTGATTAATCTCTATGGTCCCTCAGAAAGTCACGTCTGTTCCGCGTATGTGCTGCCACCGGAAAGCGATAAATGGGGAGATGCAGCGTCCATTGGTTACCCTCTACCCGGATTTACGTTGTTGGTGGTGGATGAGCATTTGCAGCTGGTTCCCGCCGGTGTCGCCGGTGAACTGCTCATCGTTAGCGATTTTCTCTCTCCCGGCTATCACAATAAAAGTGAAGAAAGCGCTCGACGTTTTATCTCTGCTGAGGGCTTTGCCACACAAAGTTGCCACGCATATCGTACCGGTGATCTGGTGAGGCTGGAGCATGACGATCGGTTTAGCTATCTTGGCAGGATAGACAATCAGTTAAAAATTCGCGGTTTTAGGATCGAACCGTCTGAAGTAGAAGCGGCCATCAATGCCCTGGAAGGCGTGCAGGTTTCAGCGGTAGTTGGCAGGGCAGATACTTCAGGAAGCAAGCAGCTCGTCGCTTTTATTGCTGGCTTAATGGATGATAAAAGCAATCAAAAGGATAAGATCAAACGCGGCCTTCGCCTGGTTCTGCCGGAGTATATGGTTCCCACAGAGTTGGTCTTTCTGGATAAGCTGCCTACTACCCCTAGCGGGAAAATCGATCGTAAGGCGTTGCTTAAGGTGGATATTATTGTTGAATCATCCGCGCAGATGCCAGAACGGTCTCTGACGAAAACGCAGGAGCAGGTCAGGGCGCTATGGGAAACGCTATTTCCGGGTCGTCACATCGCACTGCACGATGATTTTTTCGCCATTGGCGGACATTCCTTGTTGGCCACGCAGCTGGTTTTTCTGCTCCGTAAGGCATTCAATTGCGATATTCCTCTACGTTTGTTATTTAATCACCCGACGTTGTTGGCTATGGCAGAGTGCATCGACGGCTATGTTGTCAGTGAAAAGGGGCCCGTCGATACCGTTGATCGTTCCTTTGTTCAGGATGGATACGAACGCATACATTGGCAGGGGGGAGAGTGTTCAACCCCTGGGCTGACGTTGCTCACCGGGGCGACAGGATTTTTAGGCATCTACCTGCTGCGTTCACTGCTATTGGCCGGGACCCAATCCGTGATTTGCCTGGTAAGAGCCAGGACAGATAAGGACGCATTCGCTCGTTTACGTGAAAATGCGATGCGCTACGGAATCGCCGATGAGATTGATTTTTCCCGGGTTGAAGTTTGCCTCGGTGATATTGGTCAGCGCGATTTAGGGTTAAGCCCTGACGCGTATAGTCGGTTGGCAGAGCGAGTGAACACGGTATTCCATGCAGCCGCACAGATTAATTTTTTGCTCTCTTATTCTTCTGTTAAACAGTCAAATGTGCAGGGTACGCTAAATATTTTAGCTTTCTGCGGTTGTGGCGGACGAAAAACGCTCCACTATTTATCCACTATCGCCGTATTTTCTCCACGCTATCCTGAATCGCCTATCGTGGAACATTGTGTGCCGGGGCATCCGGAAGCACTGTCGATTGGTTATACGCAAAGTAAGTGGGTGGCTGAACGCTATGTTATACAGGCCAGAGAACAAGGACTTGATGCTAACGTATTTCGCATCGGACGTATTGGCGGAGACAGCCGAACTGGGGCCTGCCAGAGCGATGATTTTTTGTGGCGACAGATAAAAAGCTTTATCCAGATGGGGTTGGCGCCCAATCCGTCTTCCCTGTCAACGGACCTGCTGCCTGTCGACTTTGTCGCTGAAGCGATAGTTGCTTTAGCGCGTTCAGAGGCTACTCGACAGGAGAACTTCCATATTTTCCATCCTCAGAGCATCCGGTTTGACCCGGTGTATCGGGCGATTCGTTCTCTGGGCTATCCGTTGGAAACGACTTCTGACGGCGAGTGGTTGCAACAACTTGAGCTGTGTGTCACCCAAGGGCGCGAGGTTGCGCTGGGGCCGGTCATTCATCTCTTTAAAGAGAATTTGTTGGATACTGGCGATAACGCCTATGGTAATCCAGAGACGACTAAGCGTATTACACAACTGGGCTTGCGCTTTCCTGAACTGTCGGAGGAGACTTTCAAACGTATGATTGTTTATTTCCAGCGGCAGAAAGAAATTGTCTAGCAAGCCGTTTATCAATTTCATCAAGAGGATAATACAATGGTTCCAGCACTATTTGATAAATATATTTCGGCAGTGATGGAGAAGTCATCGGACAAGCTGGCATCCCTTTTCTCTGTTAATGGACGTTTGTCGTTGCCTTTCCGTCGCAATAGAGAGGTGATTGTTGGCCGTGAAAATATTCGCTTACACTATGCTAATGGCTTTGGCGTTGCGCCCTTACGCTTTACCTCTATAGAGGATGAACGATTCCACTATACGAATAATCCCGATGTCGTCATTGTTGAATATAAACTACATGGGAATACTCTGCCAGATGGGAAACAGTTCTCTTTGTTATATGTTAATGTGATTGAAATAAATGATGGCAAGATAACTGAATTAATAGATTATGAGGATGTTTTGAACAGAGAATATATCTTTCAGGATTAGCAGGATGATTCTTATGTTATTAATGGGGGCGAAGGTTATGATAACTTTTCATTCCTTGAAGGGTTATGGTAAAATGGTAAGCTTAACTTATTGTATACGGCATCAGGAGAATGTATGGAAATGAATAAAAAAGTGGCTAGTGGTTCCGAGCGCGAAATATCATTGAATCGTCAATTTGAAGATGCTTTAGGGAATTTGCAATGCGTACTTGTTGCACGTCGATCGTTGATTAATCCTGATGGTATTAACTGGCCGCAATACGATACGTTGTATATTTTACGTCAGTTCCAGCCGATGACTCCAAGCGCAATTGGTGAAAAGCTCGGATTTGCGCGTAGTAAAATGTCCAAGATCCTGCGGATGTTGAAAGATAAGCACTTTGTTGAGCAGGAGTCGGCAGAAAGCGACAAGCGAGAAATGCTGACGAGGATTACGGAAAAGGGTATTGAATTCCTGAATTCTGCAGAGTCCAGCAGGCGCATAATGGCTGAGCAGGTGGCATCCTGTATGTCGCAGGGAGAGATTGCTATTTTCGCTGAGCTTTGTACAAGGGCTGCAAATATATTACACGAGAATATTAAAGGTAAACTCGAAGATACCAGTGAAAATTAATAAAGTTTATGGTGATGAAGCGTTAAACGGAGCGCTGGCGTGGTATTCTCTTTGCCGAATATGGAATCGAATATATGGCATCGGAATTTTGCTAAAATGTTGCTATGCGACGATGGTGAAAGTGGACCCGATACTAAGAAAAGATTTTTACCGCAGATGGTAAAAAAATGCTGATTCGTATCGTTAATATTTTGTTTGCTAAAACCTTGTCTCATTGCAACGTGCGTTGATGTGCCCGAAACAGGCTTGAGCGGATAGTTTTCTGTCAATATAAAATCAAAGCTGTCTGGCATACTGGCGATAATGGGAGCAGGCCATTGCTCGGATTATGGCCGCAGTTTTTATTTTTCACATAATAGCCTTCAATCGTATCCTCTCGTTTAGCGTATTCTCGCACTACGTCTGGTGAGGACAGGAGTTTTGGCGAATACCTGTAGCAGATATTTCTTTACTTTCAATATATCGATGAATAAATGTGAAAGTAGCAGGTATGCAACTGGTGCATTTTGTTCTCTTCCATCATTGCCCCCGCAAAACAGACAGCCGAGTAAATGATTGCCCCTGCTGATAATGATCGATTCAGCTCTTGCGTACAGAGAAATGATCCCGCTACCGGGTGCATCTGAGGTGCTCAAGCACGGAACGGCCACTCGATGCAGATCTGCCGTCAGGATTAACCAGAAGATAACGTTCGTGCTATGTGAAAATCTTCGCAGGCTTCAGGCTGACAATTGGCGTGTTGTTAAGGGAGAAGTGGGACATGCTATGCGCAACAAAGATAGTGCCCGCATTTCCCGGCACGGAGGAGAAAAAACCAGAAATGCACCGGGATGTGTTCCCATGCTAGCCTGTTGAATCAATATCTGAAAAAGATTCGCAAGGATAGCTGAAAACAGGAATTTGGCTCCTCTGACTGGACTCGAACCAGTGACATACGGATTAACAGTCCGCCGTTCTACCGACTGAACTACAGAGGAATCGTTGTGGAGTCGTATCTTAGCGGCGAAAAAACTTTTGTCAAACATCAATTCGCCTTCCGCCGCGCAACTGGCGCATCCATCAACAAATTGTTGTTATTAGCGACAATCTATCGGGAAAAATGCTTTGCAGGATTAGCTTTTCTCTATCATCATTTGAAATGTAGTTTCAACTTTTCTCACTAAGGTCTCCCTTGAACGTCACCTCCGCATTACGCCAGTCCGTCGAACGCACGTCCTGGTTTAAAAAACGCAAGACCTATCGCGTCCTCTACTGGCGTGAAATCAGTCCTCTTGCGGTCCCGATTTTGCTGGAAAACGCCTGCGTGTTGCTGATGGGCGTGCTGAGTACTTTTTTGGTCAGCTGGCTCGGTAAAGAAGCGATGGCGGGCGTTGGCCTGGCCGATAGCTTCAACATGGTGATCATGTCTTTTTTTGCCGCCATCGATCTCGGTACGACCGTGGTGGTAGCCTTCAGTCTGGGCAAGCGTGACCGGCGGCGGGCAAGGGCGGCAGCGCGACAGTCGCTGGCGATAATGACCCTGTTCTCGATTATTCTCGCGGCGGTTATCCATGCTTTTGGCGCGGAAATTATTAATTTTGTCGCCGGAGATGCGACAGAAGAAGTGAAAGGCCTGGCGCTGACCTATCTTGAGCTAACGGTGTTGAGCTATCCGGCAGCGGCAATCGCCCTGATCGGCAGCGGTGCGCTGCGCGGAGCCGGAACCACTAAAATTCCGCTGTTGATCAACGGCGGGATGAATATTCTGAATATCATTATCAGCAGCATCCTGATTTACGGCATTTTTTCGTGGCCCGGCATGGGGTTTGTCGGCGCGGGTCTGGGATTAACCATCGCCCGCTATATTGGCGCGGTGGCTACTATCTGGGTATTAATGATCGGCTTTAACCCGGCGCTGCGCATTTCGCTGAAGAGCTACTTTAAGCCGTTCAACTTCGCCATTATCTGGGAAGTGATGGGCATTGGTATTCCCGCCAGCATTGAATCGGTTTTGTTCAACGGCGGCAAGCTGCTGACTCAGATGTTCGTTGCCGGGATGGGGACTAACGTGATTGCCGGCAACTTTATCGCCTTCTCCGTGGCTGCGCTGATTAACCTGCCCGGGAACGCCCTGGGTTCCGCATCGACAATTATTACCGGCAGGCGTCTCGGAAAAGGGCAGATCGGCCAGGCTGAACGTCAGGCGTGGCACGTCTTCTGGCTATCGACGATCGTATTGACGCTGATCGCCTGGGGAACCGCGCCGTTTGCTGGCCTGATCGCTTCGTTCTATACCAGCGAAGAGGATGTCAAGGTGGTGGTGAAAGAGCTGCTGTGGCTCAACGCCTTCTTTATGCCGATTTGGGCGATGGCCTGGACGTTGCCGTGCGCTTTTAAAGGCGCACGTGACGTGCGCTACACCATGTGGGTATCCATGCTCGGCATGTGGGGCTGTCGCGTCGTGGCGGGCTACACGCTGGGGATTGTGCTGGGTATGGGGGTGATTGGCGTCTGGTTGGGGATGGTGCTTGACTGGGCGGTGCGCGGCGTTTTGTTTTACTGTCGAATGGTTAGCGGGCGGTGGCTGTGGAAATATCCGCGTACCAAAGCGCAGGCAGAGGAGAGTCAGGTGCAGGCTGAATAGGCGAGTGATAAGCGGATAAACGCTACTTTTTGCGCAAAGTGGAGGATTTTTCGGCAAACGATTTGAAATATGCAAACAGCCTTTGACAAGATCGGGCGTCATCGATAATATGCGCCTCGTTCAAACGATTCCTCTGTAGTTCAGTCGGTAGAACGGCGGACTGTTAATCCGTATGTCACTGGTTCGAGTCCAGTCAGAGGAGCCAAATTTAAGAAGCCCGCTTAAGGAAACTTAAGCGGGCTTTTTGCTTTCTCTTGCATAGTCACGATTGTGGCAACGCCGGGGCCTTGCCTTCGCACACGGTTTTAAAACCAGGATACCACAAGGGAAACGAGCCCGATCGCGACCGTCCAGAAAAAAATAGTTGCTATTAAAATAAACAGGCGGATATTCCCTATGGTTAATTTCATAAAACTGTCTTCCATACTTTTACGAAAATAGCACATTGCTGATGGCGACCGATAAGCTTATCCATGATTGCATATTGTCGACATGTGCAATTTTATCTGTTGTGGTTGAGTAACAAGATATTTGTTGTAAGTAACCTGACGCTATTAAATGATGATTCGATAGCAGAGTAGCGGCCATAGATAACTCTTTGGTTATTTTGATCTCTCTCGAGCGCTGCCTGTTCTGTATGGCAGTTTTGTTACACATAAATTTTTTTAATTAATTTAAGGGGTTATGAGACGTAATTCAAGTGTTACCTAGTCTGCTATTGTGCGTTTTATGACCATGCGGCAATTGATATAGATATGTTAATGGAATATTTACTTTTATAATCGGCGTGGCAGTTTTTAACTACGAAAGTTTGCACAATAATATTTTCAGACAAGCAGTGTGGCTACGGTCAGAGAAATGGTTAGCACTAAAGAAATAAATGTTTTAATTTATAGCGAAAGGGTAATGGTGATTATCCCCTGGTCCGAATGACTCTCTTTCTCTAACGCTCAGTCCGGCGGGTGGCCGCGTAAATATGTCACGCCATCCGGACTGAGTTTATTCTGCTCGTGTTATCTATACGCTTAACGGAACGGCGGTTCGTTAAAGGTTCTCAGCTTGCGCGAATGCATATGGTCGCCTTCGGCGCGCAGCAGATCAATCGCCCGAATACCAATCTGCAAATGTTCGGAAATCGCCCCTTCATAGAAGCGGTTAGCCTGTCCCGGCAGCTTGATCTCACCGTGCAGCGGCTTATCGGAGACGCACAGCAGGGTACCGTAGGGAACGCGGAAGCGATAACCCTGCGCGGCAATGGTCGCGCTTTCCATATCGATAGCCACCGCGCGGCTGAGGTTAAAGCGCAGCGCCGAGGCCGAGTAGCGCAGTTCCCAGTTACGATCGTCGGTGGTAACCACCGTTCCGGTACGCAGCCGCTGCTTAACCTCTTCGCCGGGCATTCCGCTAACCTGCTTGGTGGCGTCGTAAAGCGCGCGCTGAACTTCGGCGATGCTCGGAATAGGGATATCCGGCGGTAGCACCGCATCCAGCACATGGTCATCGCGCAGATAGGCGTGAGCCAGCACGTAGTCGCCAATGGTCTGGCTTTCGCGCAGGCCGCCGCAGTGGCCAATCATCAGCCAGACGTCCGGGCGCAGCACCGCCAGATGGTCGCAGATGTTTTTAGCGTTAGCCGGGCCTACGCCAATGTTAATCAGCGTGATCCCCTGACCCTCTTTAGTGATCAGGTGCCAGGCCGGCATCTGATGCTTTTTCCACGCCAGATCGGAAATTGCCTCTTCCGGGGCCTCTGTGTCCGCCGTTATCCAGATCCCGCCCGCGCAGGAGAGGGCGATATAGGGGCTATCGGGATCGAGAATTTGGCTACAGCCCCAGCGCACGAACTCATCGACGTAGCGGGTATAGTTGGTAAATAGCATATACGGCTGGAAATGCTCAACCGGCGTGCCGGTGTAATGACGCAGGCGCGCCAGCGAGAAATCGACGCGGCGGGCGTCGAAGTGCGACAGGGGATAGTATTCCGTGGAGTGGAACAGGCCATCGGCAGTCTCATCGCCAATTTGCGACAGCTCGGTGGTGGGGAAAAAACGCGTTAAGCCGGCGCTCATTGAACGGTCGAGCGTGAGCTCGGAGCCATCAATCACGTACGGATAGGGGATCTCATGCTGCGATAGCCCGACGGTAATGCAGGCATCGTAATCCTGATACAGCATGGTGAGCTGTTCCAGCAAATAGGCGCGAAACAGTTTAGGGTTGGTAATGGTGGTGGTATAGCAGCCGGTATGGGTAAAACGGCCCCAGGCGCGGGTTTTTAAGGCTTTATGCTCCGAGCCGTCCCACGATACCGATAGCTCCGGGTAAACGAACAGTCCTTCCGCACGGGCGCTATTATCGGGAAGCGTATTATGGTGAATATATTCGCCGATAGCTTTACGCAGCGCATTGACCGATTTTTCATAGAGCGCTTCGAGTTGCGTGAGCGCTTCTTCTGGGGTCAGCCTGGCGGCTTTCTGGTTCATGACCTACTCCTTATTTCTGCTCTGCTGACGTTGTGCTTAGTATGTCACAGACTGAAACAGGCGTCGGACAATTTACCCCGCTTAGCTAAGAAAGTACTGAGATTAGAACCCGTTGAAGCTGGATACTATCCATTAACAGGTGGGGGCATTGACGATAGCGGCCCAGCGATCGGCGCTAAAATGGGTGGCGTTGAGCACCTTTACGGTGAGGGTTTTATCGTTATTAATGCAGTAAAGCGCGTCCGCCAACGGCGTCAGCTTATCGCCTTCCTGTAGACGCCGGGCGCAGGGAGTCAGTTCCGCCACAATCGTTAACTGGCCGCTTTGCAGAACCGCCCAGGTATGTGTAGACGTTGTGGCCTCGCGTAGTTTTTTAATCCACCATTCCATTTGTTAATTCCTGACCGGTTACCCCCGGCGATAATTCCTGTTTGCATCTCATCTGACAATAAGAACAGGCAGTTGGTTTAGTCTATGTTTAAAAAGAGAATCGCAGGATCTGCTGCGCTCTGGGTAATAATCCCACCCGGTGGATAAAGAGATAATTCGGACAGAAATATGGCAATGATGCGTTTTACCCGGCTGCTGAATAAGTCGGGCTTAAGAATGGTCTCGATGGCGAAAAAAGCCATCATTGGTCTACTGGTGGTGGTGGTGGTCTTTTTTATTGGCCGCATTTACGAATCGCAGCGCGGCCCGGCGCTGCACCGCTGGCACACCTGGACGGCGAATGAAATGACCGCCAGCGAGATTGACCACGCCACTTTTGCTGACTACCAGACGCGGGAAACGACGATTTTCCGCGATATGAAAAGCCACATTACCGATGCGCTGAGCGACGATGAAAAAACGGCGATTAACCGTTTTTACGCACAAAGCCTGGTCTATCCGGATAAGTTTCATCCCGACTGGAATCGCTCCTTTATTTTGCTGCCGCAGGGCAAACCGCGCGGCGCGGTGGTGCTGCTGCACGGCCTGACGGACTCTCCCTATAGCGTGCATTATCTGGCGCAGCGCTATCAGCAGCAGGGATTTGTCGCCGTCGCCCCGCGGCTGCCCGGGCACGGTACGGCTCCGGGCGCGCTCACCGCCGTGGACCGCGAGGCGTGGATAGCGACAACCCGTCTTGCGGTGCGCGAAGCGACGCGCCTGGCCGGGGATAACGTGCCGCTGCACGTGGTTGGCTACTCCAACGGCGGGGCGCTGGCGCTAAAATACGCTCTCGATAGCCTGGAGGATAAAGCGCTGCGCCGGCCGCAGCAGATAATCCTGCTGTCGCCGATGATTGGCGTCACCGCCTTTGCGCGTTTTGCCGGACTGGCCGGTTTACCCTCGGTATTTCCGGCTTTTGCCCGCGCGGCATGGCTGAATATCGTCCCGGAATTCAATCCCTATAAATACAATTCGTTCCCGGTTAAGGCCGCAAGGCAGTCATGGCTGTTGTCGCAGGCGCTGCAGCAGCAAATCGTGCAGGAGGCGCAAAATCATCGGCTTTCCGAACTGGCGCCGGTGTTAACGTTTCAGTCGGTGATGGACTCCACGGTGAGCACCCGGGCGGTGGTAGAGTCGCTGTATCGCTATCTGCCGGATAACGGAAGCGAACTGGTGATTTTCGATATTAACCAGGCGGCGAATCTACGCGCGCTATTCCGTCCCTCGCTCTATTCGGCGGTGAATACGTTATTGCCGCCGGCACCGCGGCCCTATGCCACCACGGTGATTACTAACGCTGCCCCCGACACCTACGAGACGGTGGCCCGCACCACGCTTGCCGGAACGCGAAGCGAAACCGTGACGCCGCTGCATCCTGCCTGGCCGCAGGATATGTATTCGCTGTCGCACGTGGCGGTGCCGTTCCCGCTGACCGATTCGCTCTATGGCCGGGAACCGGCGGAGAAAAATCGCTACGGGATCAGCATCGGCACGATCTCTTTGCGTGGGGAAACCTCGACGCTGAGCGTCGGGCTGGATACGCTGATGCGCGTGACCTCCAACCCGTTTTTCCCCTGGATGATGGTGAGAATTGACCATCATATTGCCTGCAGCGAGCAGGCTGATGTCGCTGCCTGCCTCCGTCCGGAGTCGGTGGCATCAGAATAGCGTCAGGTGCATCACGGTGCGGATGGCGATCCCGGCGATAGCGCCGGCGGCGGCGAAGCGGAACAGGCGCACGAAGCGCGAGCTGACGCCCAGAAAGATACCGATACCCGGGAGGTCAAACGTCTGTACTAATAGACCTGCCGAGGCGTTGATCTGGCTGATGGTCACTTTTCCCTGCTGCACGAGTTCAGAGATCACGCCGAAATAGGCCGTCCCGCCAGCCACGCATTTGACCAGCGCCGGGAGCACGAAGTTAACCGGGATGTTCAGCCACAGCAGCAGCGGCAGGAGCAGACGCTGGAGCATCTCAATCAGGCCCGCCGCCTGCATAAACCCGACGATAGCCAGCGACAGGATCAGCATGGGCACCGCGCCGAGCGCCAGGCGAATCGCGTCGGAGCCGGCGCTGTTAATCACGGCGATAATCCCCTGGCTGTTCTGTTCGGCCTCGGGCAGCGCTTCGGCCCGCGCGTTTTCAACCATTGATAGCCTGCGGCCGGTGATATGCCAGGTCACCGCGGCGGCGCACAGTCCGCCGACAATGGAGATAACGATAGAGGCCAGCCAGTGCAGGCCAAAGGGCGTTAATGGATAGAATACGTTGCCTTGCCCCATGGCAAACAGCATTGCCAGCGTAGCGGCCATTTGCCGGTCCGAGGCGCCGCGTTTATCCATAATGGCGAGGGTCGCCAGCGGGGCGGCAAAGCTGACAAAATTCATCTGAATCAGCGCAAATGCGCTCATTCCGGTTAGGCCGAACGGCTTAAGCAGCGGCGCGAGCCAGCGCACGATGACATCCAGCACCCCGCGTACTTCCAGATATTTCATGACGATGAGCATGACAACCATGATTGGCAGCAGCGTATAAAGGGCCACATCGACGGAGGTTTTTCCCGCCGACATAATAATGCTGATGAAATCCATCTATTTCTCAATCACTGCGGACAGAAAGGATAATTAGCGTCATCATAATCCCACCAGCAAGGAAATGAAATCACCGCAGCGGCTCTCTCTGTCCTGAAATGGGGCCGCAACTGGACTTGCCATTATCGCCAGCCAGCGCACAAAATTTGTTGACCGATATTTGCAAAGCCTGTTTTTTGTTCTCAAACTGAATTAACACCGGGCGGTCTTCTTTAAGGATAAAACTATGCAACGTTGTCTACGGGTAGCGTGGGGAATTGTGTTTATTTTCGCCTTTTCGGTACAGGCTGAAACGAAGATATATGGCGAGCAGCGCATCAGCGGCTGGTGGAGCTGGTTAAAAAACGATGTCTCGCAGACCTGGAATGAGCCGCAAAACTACGATCTGTATCTTCCGTTTCTCAGCTGGCATAACCGCTTTATGTACGATAAAGAGAAAACGGATAATTATAATGAAATGCCCTGGGGCGGGGGTTTTGGCGTTTCCAGATATAACGCAGAGGGCAACTGGAGTTCTCTCTACGCCATGATGTTCAAGGATTCGCATAACGAGTGGCAGCCGATAATCGGCTACGGCTGGGAGAAGGGGTGGTATCTTGATAGTCGCCGCGATTTTCGTCTGGGACTTGGCGTTACCGCCGGGATCACCGCCCGCGATGACTTTGCCAACTACGTACCCCTGCCGATTATTTTGCCGCTTTTTTCCGCCAGCTATCGCCGTCTGAGCGTGCAGTTCACCTATATTCCCGGCACCTATAATAACGGCAACGTGCTGTTTGCCTGGCTGCGCTACGGTTTTTAAATGCGCTGGCGGTCATGGCCTGAATCGGCGAACGTCAAATGGTAATCACTTTTTTCACCACCGAATTTGACAGCGCCAGCATTGAAATCAGTACCGAAGTGATAAACGTGAGAACAATCAGCATTAATTTGGTGCCCAGTGAGTTAATCGGGATAAAGGCGGTGAGCAGGTGAAAAATGGAGTAGTGGAGAATATAGACGCCGGTCATCGTTTTGCTGATGGTGGCGAGAACGGCCTCTTTAAACTCGCTGTTTTTACGAAACCGAACGCCGTTGGCCGCAATCACCAGCGCGACGACCAGAATATAAATTTGTGAACCGGTAAGAATGAAGGCATTTCTGTCGGCCTTAAACAGGGCGAAAAAGAAATGGCGCTCGTAAAACCAGGTGAAAAGATAAATAAACGGGATGGCGATCATCGCCCCTTTAACCACTTTTTCGCGCCTGAGCCAGCCGGCGACGAGCGGATCGCTGAACAGCTGACCGGTCAGATAAAACAGCAGCCATGTCCATAGCCGATACTGCGGCGCCAGGCTCAGCGCATGGATATCCGGGTACAGCGCGGACAAAAGATCGTACCCATACGAGAGCAGCAGCAGCGAGAAAACTGCAGCAAAAAACAGTTTACGCCGCTGGCTAAGCCACTCGATGACCGGGTGAAAGGTGTAAATCACGATAAACGCAAAGACAAACCACGGCTGGATAAGATAGCCGCGCTGATAAGGCTCCCACAGATAGTACACCGTCATCCAGAACAGAAAGACGATAACCACGCTTTTGATTTTGCCCATTTGCCACTGCGAATCGTGGCGGGACTGCGAGTCGAGATAACCGGCCACCACAAAAAACAGCGGCGTGGCGATAGTCGAAATAAACGTCAAAAACCCGAGGATCCAGTGATAGTCGTAATCATAGCTATCCCAGGTGTTGTAGATGGTGAAGAAGGTCACCGCCGTCATGCATCCCAGCGTTTTGATAATATTTAACCCGGTACTATTCATGGTTGTCGCTTCATGTCCTTATTGTGGAAACAGGCGTAAATTACCGGCAGAACCAGCAGCGTCAGAATAGTAGCAAAACCCAGACCAAACATGATAACAACCGCCATGCTCTGGAAGAAAACGTCCAGTAGTAAAGGCGCCAGGCCAAGCACGGTGGTAAATGCCGTCAGCAGGATAGGGCGTAAACGCGACGTGGCCGCATAAATAATCGCCTCCTGCTGCTCTTTTTCCTGCTTCTGCTGTTCAATCTCCTCAACCAGCACGATGCCGTTACGGATCAGCATTCCACTCAGGCTGAGCAGACCGATCAGCGCCATAAAACCAAAGGGGATGCCGGTGATTAAAAAGCCCGGCGTTACGCCAATCAGCGCCAGCGGTACGGTCAGCCAGATGGCAATCGCATTTTTCAGCGAACTGAACATCAGTACGGTGATGATAAACATCACCAGGTAACCCAGCGGCAGGGTTGTGAACAGTCCCTGCTGCGCCTCGCTGGAGTTTTCCGCATCACCACCCCACTCGATGCTGTAGCCGTGCGGCAGCACCAGCGCATCGATCTGCGGTTTCACGCGGGAGAGGATATCCCCGGAGGTCTGGTTGCTGAGCGGGTCGGGATCGGTCTGCACCGTCAGCACGCGGCTGCGGTCGCGGCGCAGGATCAGCGGATCCTCCCATTCAAGGTGAAAGCCGCTGACCACGTTACTGAGCGGAATATACTGCTGGCGGCTTTGGCTCCAGACCAGCACGTTATTTAAGTGATTCGCATCCTGGCGCTCGGCGGCGGGTGGGCGGACTATCACCGGCAGCAGGTCGGCACCCTCACGGTACAGTCCCGCGCGGCTGCCGGAGAAGTTCATCTCCAGCGCGTTATCGATATCCTGTTTATCGACGCCCAGTTCGCGCCCAAGGGCGGTGGAGTACTGGGGACGGATAACTTTACTGCGGTTTTGCCAGTCGTTGCGAACGCCATCGGTGGCCGGGTCTGCGGAGAGGATATCGCCAACCTGGCTGGCGATCAGGCGCAGTCTGTCTGGGTCGGGACCTTTGATCCGCACCTCGATGGCGCTGTCGCCGGAAGGGCCGAACATCACGCGTTTTGTGCTGGCGTTCACCTGCGGATAGTTACGCGCAATATAGCGATCTACATGCTGCGTCAGGGCGGCAATGCTGCGCTGGTCGTCCATTCGCACCATGATCTGCGCATAGTTGCTGTACTGCCGTTGCCCGCTGTAGGTCAGGATAAACCGCATACTGCCCTGGCCGACGGTAGCCACGGTGGTGACGACTCCGGGCTGGCCGTTAATGGCAGTCTCAATATCGCTGGTCATCTTTTCAGTGGTCGCAATATCGGTACCGTAGGGAAGCCAGAGATCGACAAAGAAAATGGGCGTGTTTGAAGAGGGAAAAAAGTTTTGTCGCACCGCACCAAACCCCCAGATAGCGGCGGCCAGCAGCGCCGCCATGACGGTCAGGGTGACGGTTTTGCGCAGCAGAAGGGCCTGCAGAGTCAGCTGATACAGGCGGTAAAAGCGTCCGCCGTACGGGTTGGTATCGGCCTGCGCCACCGGCTGCGATTGAGGCTTAAACAGCCACCACTTAATGAGCACCGGGGTAATGGTCAGCGCCGAGAACCAGCTCAGCATGAGCGAAATTAGCAGTACCTGGAACAGCGATTTACAATATTCCCCGGTCGAGTCCTGCGACAGCCCAATCGGCGCAAAGGCAAGAATCGCAATCACCGTGGCCCCCAGCAGCGGCAGGGCCGAACGGCGAATCACATAATTAATTGCCGTAAGTCGCGTCGATCCCTGCTGGCGGGCGATCAGCACGCCTTCGACGATAACGATAGCGTTATCGACCAGCATGCTCAGGGCGATAATCAATGCCCCCAGCGAAATACGCTGCAGCTCGATCCCCCACAGATACATAATCAGCAGCGTGCCGAGTACGTTGAGCGCCAGCGACAGGGCGATAATAATACCGCTGCGTACGCCCATAAAGATCAGTAGTACGCCAACGACAATCGCCAGCGCCATCAGAAAGTTGGTGATAAAACCGTTGACCGAATGGGCGACTTCCGCCGCCTGATCGTAGAACAGGTCAATGTTGATCCCGGCCGGTTTTTCCGCCGACATCTGCGCCAGTTTGTTTTGCAGCGCACGGCCAACATCAATCACGTTAACCCCGGGGATAAACGACACCCCCATGGTGACCGCCTGGCGACCGTTGGCGTGGTAAATGCTGGAGGGCGTTTCGCTCAGCCCGCGCGAGAGCGTGGCAATATCGCGCAGCCGCGTCGCCGTTCCCGAACCGTGCGGGCTGATTAACAGATCGCCCAGCTCGTCAAGGTTGGCAAACTCGCCCGTGGGATGCAGGCGGATCGATTCGCTGCCGGATTTAATTTCTCCGGCGTTAGAGACGACGTTCAACCGGCTGAGGATCGCCGCCAGCTGGTTGAGCGTAATCCCGCGGGCGGCCATTTTCGCCAATGAGATATCAATGTTGATTTGCTGGGGGATCGCCCCGCCGATGGCGACTTTACCGACGCCGGGCACCAGCACCAGTTCACGGCGCAGCTGCTCGGCATAGCGAACCAGCTCAGGGTTGGTAAAGCTCTCGCCGGAGAGGGCGAAGAAGAAGCCAAAGACATCGCCAAAATCGTCATTCACGAACGGAGAAGCGACGCCGGGCGGGAACTGGCGAGCGGCGTCGCCAACCCGGCGGCGCAGTTCATCCCAGATTTGCGGCAGCTCGTTGGAGTGGTAGTGCGAGGCGATGTTGACGGTAATTTGCGACAGGCCGTTAGAGGAAATGGAGCTGACGTTATCGAGATAGGGCAGCTGCTGCAGCGCGTTCTCCAGCGGCAGGGTGACTTCTTCTTCCACCTGCTGCGCTGAAGCGCCGGGATAATGGGTAATCACCACCGCGGTTTTGATGGTAAACGCCGGATCTTCCAGCCGGCCGATGTTCAGCAGAGCGAAGATCCCGCCGATGCCCAGCAGTAAAATAGTCAGCCAGACGCGGATTGGATTGTTAATAAACTGGCGGGAGATATCCATTACAAACCTCGTTCACGCGTCCAGATTCGAACCGGTTGTTGCGCATGTAATTCGCTGACGCCCGCCGCCACCACGCGTTCGCCGACGCTGAGCCCTTCGGTAATCACCACGCCCTGTGAGGTGATCTGACCCACGCCAACTTTGCGTTCTTCCAGATGGAGCCGATCGCCGCTGCCCTGAACCACCCACACGTGGGGTTCGTTGCGCGGGCGATTATCCGGATTAAACACCGCTTCGACAGGCACCACGACCGCATTTTTGCCGGCGCTGGCGGGCAGGTTCGCCAGATTAACCGTCACCGTTCCACTCACGCCGCCGACCGAGGGGAAGTCGGCAGGTCGCGGCATGGTCAGTATGATTTGCCAGGTGAGCGTGCTGCTGTCGCTGCTGCCGGTATGTTCTTTGTATTCGGCGGTAAACTGGCGATCCGGCATGGCGTTAATTTTAACCACCGGACGATACTGCGCGTTGCGAATATCCAGCGCGGTAAAGAGGTTTTCCGGAACGCTAAACACCACGTCGAGCAGATCGGTTCGCGTCAGGGTGACAATCGGCTGTCCGGCGGCGACCACCTGATGGTTACGTACCGGAACGTTGGCGGCTACGCCGCTGAACGGTGCGGTTAGCGTCGTTTGCGACAGCTCTTCCCGGGCTATTTTTAGCGCGGCATTAGCGGAGTCGCGGTTGGCTCGCTGGATATCCATTTCCGCTTTTGAAATCGCCTGACGACCGGCCAGGGTCTGGAATCGATCGAATTGCCGCTGGGCGAGGGTGGCGGCGGTTTGCCGCTCATTCACCCGCTGCTGCGCTTCCCGGGCGTTAAGCCGGGCAAGTGTCTGCCCCTGAGTCACATTAGCTCCCTGGCGCACATCAAGAGATTCAATCTGGCCGCCGCGTTTGAAAGAGAGGTCAGTGGAGTCTCCGGACTCAATGCGGGCGGGGAATACGCGCTGCTGTGACTCGCCGATAGCCACTACCTCAGCGACCTTAACCATCCGCGGTAACGGCGTAATTTCTGGCGCTTTCCGATCGCAAGCCGTTGTTATTAAAATAACAAGCGGGATGAGAGAAAAATAACGGTTCACTGTATTCCCCTCGAAGTAAAAGGCTATCTTTTACATATTATTCACAATCGCTGTGTTTATTCAGCGAGGGCCGAAACAACCCAATAAGTAATTAACCCGGTAGCCGTACAGGCGATTATTGCCAGGGCAATAAACAGGCTCAGGCGAAACAGACTGTAACCGAACATTGTTCCTCCTTTAGCTCTAATGCTTAGCTAAGTAAATTCTTATCATAATAATTATTGTGGGGCGGCAGAAAGTGAACAAGCCACTGATAATGAGGATAGTCGCAGTAAAACAGAAATGTTAAAAAGAGCAAAAATTACGGTGATGGCGACGATTTTACCGGGTTGGCAGTTGAATTGTCTGGCTGTGCCTGACTCTGTGATATTTTTCAATATATTAATTGGCGGGTTAATCATGTTAACCGTGGTGTGCTACGTTTAATTATACCTACACGTCCAGCAAATTTTGTTCTTGAGATTTCCTCCTCAGTACCAGCGCCAGTGCCTGGGCTGTTTTCACCACCTTTTTTATAGGTAATAAAAGGATTGTCTCTATGTATAAAAATATCCTCGTGCCGGTTGATGTGTTTGAAATCGGTCTGGCGGACAAGGCCTTGTCCCACGCCCAATTCCTAGCACAAAGCTCCTCCGGAAAGATTCATCTTCTTCACGTGATTCCCGCTTTTTCTCCAGTGCTGACGCGCGGCTTTATTTCCGATGCACGGAAAATGGAAGATTATCTGATGAATACTTCTAAGGAAAAGCTGGTTGAACTGGTTAAAAAACTCACGCTGGCGGAAAACGATATGCAGATTCACATTCGCAGCGGCAACATTCGCGATGAAGTGACCAAACTGGCCGATGAGCTGAAGGCGGATGTGGTGATAATCGGCTCGCGTAACCCGAATATTCAGACGCATCTGCTGGGGTCGGAGGCGGCAGGGATCGTTCGCTATGCCCATGTTCCGGTTTTTGTGGTGCGCTAAGGACGGCCTGAGGCTGTCCTGATTTCCGATACAGGAGTGAGGAGATAACTATGAATACAGAAAAACCGGGCGGCCCGTTCTATCAGCTCTCCGTCGAAGAAACCCTGACCAGCACCAACAGTACCCCGGACGGCATCAGCGGTGCTGAAGCGGCAGCGCGCTTGCAGCAGTACGGCGAGAATGCGCTACCGCAAAAAGCAGGAAAGCCGGCATGGCTGCGCTTTCTGGCGCATTTTAACGATGTGCTGATCTATGTGCTGCTGGCGGCGGCGCTGCTGACGGCGGTCATGGGGCACTGGGTGGATACCCTGGTGATCCTGGGCGTGGCGGTGATTAACGCCCTGATCGGCCATATTCAGGAGAGCAACGCGGAAAAATCGCTTCAGAGCATTCGCAACATGCTTTCCAGCGAAGCGGTGGTCGTTCGTCAGGGCAACCATGAAACGATCCCGACAACCGCTCTGGTACCCGGCGATATCGTCGTGATCCGCGCCGGCGATCGCATCCCTGCTGACCTGCGGGTTATCGAAGCGCATAACCTGCGGGTGGAAGAGGCGATTCTGACCGGCGAATCGACGGTGGTGGAGAAAAGCACCGAGGCGCTTAGCGGCGAGCTGCCGCTTGGCGATCGTACCAATCTGCTGTTTTCCGGCACCACGGTGAGTTCGGGCGGCGGAAAAGGCCTGGTGGTGGCCACCGGCGGCGATACCGAGCTGGGTCATATCAACCAGATGATGTCGGATATCGAAAAACACCGAACGCCGCTGCTGGTGCAGATGGATAAGCTCGGTAAAGCCATTTTTATCATCATCCTGGTGATGATGGCCGCGCTGTTTGTCTTTAGCCTGCTGTTCCGCGATATGCCGGTTTCTGAGCTGATGCTGTCGTTGATTAGCCTCGCGGTGGCGTCGGTACCGGAAGGTTTACCGGCAATTATCTCCATTATTCTCTCGCTCGGCGTGCAGACCATGGCCCGTCAGAAGGCGATTATCCGCAAGCTGCCTACGGTGGAAACCCTCGGGGCCATGACGGTGATCTGCTCGGATAAAACCGGCACGCTAACCATGAACGAGATGACGGTGAAAGCCGTGATAACCGCCGATAGAATTTATCGGGTGGAGGGTGACAGCTACGAGCCGATAGGGAATATTCACCCGATCGATGAGCCTGCGCCGGTAACCGTTGCGCCGGGCACGCTGCTGGAACGTTATCTGCGCACTATCGATCTGTGTAATGACAGTCAGCTTATTAAAGATGAAAGCGGGCTGTGGAAAATTACCGGCGGCCCGACCGAAGGGGCGTTGAAAGTGCTGGCGGCGAAAGTCCCGCTCCCGGCGGTCAACACTGAGCTGCGCAGCAAAATCCCCTTCGATTCACAGTATAAATATATGTCGACGCTGTACCGCATCGGCGATGAAGAGATGATTTTGATTACCGGCGCGCCCGATGTCCTGTTCCGCCTGTGCAAGCATCAGCAAACCGACCATGGCCTGGAGCCGCTCGACCAGCCTTACTGGGAAGGCAAAATCGAAGAGTATGCGCGGGAAGGGCTGCGGATGGTGGCGGCAGCGTGGAAACCCGCCGCCGACGGTCAAACGGAACTCACCCATCAGGATTTGCAGCAGGGCGTCATTCTGCTCGGGATTGCCGGGATGATGGATCCGCCGCGGCCGGAGGCGATTACGGCCATCGGCGACTGCCTGCAGGCGGGGATCCGCGTGAAGATGATCACCGGCGACCATCCGCAAACCGCGATGAGTATCGGCAAGATGCTGGGGATTGGCAATGCGGAAAACGCCATTACCGGCAGAGAGCTGGAGGTGATGGACGACATTCAGCTCAGCGAAGCCGCGCAGAAATTCGATATCTTTGCGCGTACCAGCCCGGAGGATAAATTCCGCCTGGTGCAGGCGCTGCAAAGCAAAAAAGAGGTGGTCGGGATGACCGGCGACGGGGTGAACGACGCCCCGGCGCTGAAGCAGGCCGATGTCGGTATTGCGATGGGGATTAAGGGCACCGAAGTGACCAAAGAGGCCGCAGATATGGTGCTGACCGATGATAACTTCGCCACCATTGCCAGCGCCGTCAGGGAAGGCCGCCGGGTGTACGATAACCTGAAAAAAACCATCCTCTTTATTATGCCGACCAACCTCGCGCAGGGGTTGTTGATTATTATTGCGCTACTGGCGGGAAATTTAATTCCGCTGACGCCGGTGCTGATCCTGTGGATGAACATGGCGACCTCCGCCACGCTGTCGTTTGGTCTCGCTTTTGAGGCAGGTGAGAAGAACATCATGCGCCGGCCGCCGCGCGACCCTAAGCTGCATGTGATGGACGGCTTTGCTATCTGGCGGGTGATTTTTGTCGGGTCGATGATTGCCGTCAGCGCCTTTGTTCTTGAAGCCTGGCTACAGCCGCGCGGCTATTCGCCTGAGTTTATTCGTACGGTGCTGTTACAGACGCTGGTTACTGCTCAGTGGTTCTATATGCTCAACTGTCGCGTGGCGGATGGCTTCTCGCTGAGTAAAGGATTGCTGGCGAACCGGGGGATCTGGATTGTCAGCGGCGTGCTGCTGGTGCTGCAGCTGCTGATTATCTACGCGCCATTTATGCAGATGCTGTTTGGCACCGAAGCGCTGCCGTTCCGCTACTGGGTTATCACTTTTATTATCGGTTTTGTGATGTTCCTGATTGTGGAAGTCGAGAAGCCGCTGACCCGGAGATGGCGTACGGCCTGATATTGACCAGAAAGCGGCACTCTCGGTATCCCGGCTCAGTGCGGCGCGAGCCGGGATATTCCCGAATGGCGGCTATCGCCTTAGCCGAATGACAAAACTGTCCGGGTGCCCGATGATCTGATGACTGGCTATCCCGGGCAAGCACAACGCTGCGCCTGCGAGGCTAATCGCGTAGCTTGCAATTGAGATTGATATTAGCAATCATTATCAATAACGATAATGTGCCGGAAAAATTAACCGATGTCGCTTCGCAACTCTTGTTTCGCTTATCCGCCGAAAGGGCGGATTTTTATCGCCGCGCTGGTTACCACCTTGTATGCACTTAACGCTTACGCCAAACCCGATATGAGCCCGCTGGGGCCGAATATCGCCGACCGCGGTTCCGCGTATTATCATTTCAACGTCACGACCTTCGATTCCTCCGATGGTGAACGACATTATAAGGTCTGGACGGCGATACCGAATACGGCGCCGCCCGCGCAGGGGTATCCGGTTCTGTACGCCCTGGACGGCAACGCGGTGATGGATCGGTTGTCCGACACGCTGCTCGAAAAGCTGACGCATAAAACGCCGCCCGTCATTGTGGCCATTGGCTATCAAACGAATTTGCCCTTCGATCAAACTGCCCGAGCCTATGACTATCGGCCGAAAGTCGAAGAGGATCCCGCCGATAACCGCTGGGATCGGCGGAAAAGCGGCGGTAGCGGGGCGTTTCGCCGCCTCTTAGAGGATACCATTATGGAAAAAGTTGAGCGTGGGATCGCTATCAACCCGCAGCGACGGGCTATCTGGGGGCACTCCTACGGTGGATTATTTGTTATTGATGCCTGGCTGACGTCATCCCGCTTTCAGCTCTATTTCTCTGCCAGTCCTTCTCTGGGAAGAGGCCAAGCCGCGCTGTTAGACAGAATGGCCGGAGCAAAAGGCGAGGCGTTTAATCGGAACGCCTTATTCCTGATGGAGGGCGCGGTTGCGACGCAGCGCGGTTCTTCCGCCGGGGCAGTGGATACGCGCAGTAAAGTTCAGCAGACGGTTTCCCGGCTCAGGAAAAATGGCGTTGCGGTCAACTGGTGGCCTTATCCCGGCCTGTCGCACGGGGCAATGTTCAGTGCCTCGTTGCAAAGCGCGCTGCTGACGATAAGCGGTTTTCCCCGGGGCTCGGGCAATTAGTCGAAGATGCATTTTCGCATACCGCCGAATGAGAGCAGGGCGGCGAGCCCTGCTGTTTCGATGCTTAAGGCAGCTGACGATAGGCGTCGTCGGTCACCGGCTCCAGCCATTCGTTAGATGCGCCTTCGGCAGGGACGGCAACGGCAATATGGGCAAACCAGCTGTCGGCGGCCGCGCCGTGCCAATGCTTGACGCCTGCGGGAATATTCACAACATCGCCCGCGGTTAGTTCTCGCGCCGGTTGATTCCACTCCTGATACCAGCCGCGTCCGCCCGTCACCAACAGGATCTGCCCGCCTTTATGGTGAATATGCCAGTGGTTACGGCAGCCGGGCTCAAAGACCACGTTACCGATATTGACCCCTTCCGTGGAGAGCATATTCAGGTAGCTGGTGCCCTGAAAATACTGCGCATAGGCCTCATTTTTCTCCCCTTTGGGAAAAATGCCGTTACCGTCAAATTGTTCGTTCATGGTGTCTCCACATTTCAGTTTCGGGCGTTTAAGCAGCCCATCTGGACTGGCAGAACAAAGTGTAGAGAAGGTTTGATTAAATGATAAGATGGTCAAATATGAATACACTGGTGCAAAAAATTCACTAATAATGAGCAAAGAAAAACTCAACGATCTGCAGGCCTTTGTCACCGTAGCTCAGGAGCGAAGCTTTACCCGGGCGGCTGGAATGCTGGGGGTTTCCCGGTCGGCATTGAGCCATACGCTGCTGGGTCTGGAAGAGCGTCTGGGGGTGCGGTTGTTAATCCGCACCACGCGTAGCGTGTCGCCCACCGATGCCGGAAATCGCCTGCTGGCCGTACTGGCGCCGCGGCTGAATGAAATAGAAAATGAACTGGCTTCGCTGCGCGCTTTACGGGATAAACCCGCCGGCACGGTACGCATCACCGCCAACGATCATGCCATTGTCACCGTGCTATGGCCCCGCCTGCATCCATTATTAAATCGATATCCGGATATCCATATTGAGTTCAGCGTTGGCTATGAGCTGACCGATATTGCCGCCGGGCGCTTCGATGCCGGCGTGCGGATGGGCGATCAGGTGGACAAAGATATGATTGCGGTGCGCATTACGCCCGATGTGCAGATGGCGGTGGTTGCCGCGCCCGGCTATCTTTCCGGCAAAGCGGCGGTGGCAAGGCCTGAAGATCTGATGGCACACAACTGCATCAATTTGCGTTTGCCCACCCACGGCGCGCTTTACGCCTGGGAGTTTGCAAAGGGCAGCCAAAAAACCAGCGTTCGCGTCGAAGGGCAAACCGTTTTTAATAATACTTTTTTGATGATTCAGGCCGCTTTGGACGGGGCAGGGATTGCCTATGTTCCTCACGACCTGGCGGCGAAATATATCGCTAACCGACAACTGGTGCCGCTGCTGGCCGACTGGTGCCCGGTTTTCCCGGGGTACTATCTTTATTATCCTGGCCGGAATCATCTTCCGACGGCGTTTACGCTGGTGGTTGACGCCCTGCGCTGGCAGGCAGTAAATTGCGCAGCAAAAAGGTGAAGTAAGATGGGGTTATTGCCAGAAAAGCAAAAAGCCTGCTTGAAAGCAGGCTTTTTAGAATTTGGCTCCTCTGACTGGACTCGAACCAGTGACATACGGATTAACAGTCCGCCGTTCTACCGACTGAACTACAGAGGAATCGTGTGAACGAGGCGAATACTACTGGTCTCGTATTTTTGTGTCAACACTAAATTTAACTTGCTGATTCAAATGGCTAAATTTAGTGCAGGTCGTTGTTTTAGTGTACTGCCGGGCTATCGCCATCCTCCTGCGGGCTATTCTCGCGTAATCTCTCCAGCGGATCCTGGCGATAGAAATGGCAGAAACGCTGCCAAAGCGCGGGAAAGCGTGGGGCAAACAGCTCAGGGGCGCTGAAAAAGTATTCAGAGAGCACTGCAAAACATTCGGCAGGGTCGCTGGCCGCGTAAGCGTCAATACTGGCGGCGCTTTCGCCGACCAGATCGATCTCATCCTGAATATTGTTCATCGCTGCATGGAGATCGTGTTCCCAGCCAGCGACTTCGCGTAGCGGAATGAAGGGTACGCCGCTTGCGCGATCGCCATTGCGGGTATCCAGCTTATGCGCCACTTCATGGATAATCAGATTGAAGCCAGAAGCGTCGAAGGAGTCCTGAATATCCAACCAGTTGAGAACGATCGGCCCTTGTTGCCAGCTTTGCCCTGATTGTACGATTCGCTGGCTATGCACCAGGCCGATATCATCTTCCCATTCGTCGTCGACAACGAACGGAGCAGGGTAGATGAGCACCTCGTGAAAACCATCTAACCACTCGATCCCCAGTTCGAGAACCGGCAGGCAAAACAGTAGCGCAATACGCGCGCTCTGCAGGTGAGTGAGCTCAAGCCCCTGTAATGCAACCAGACGCTTTTGCTGCAAAAAGCGGGAAGCCATTTGCACCAGCTGCTGATGCTCATGGTCGGAGAGGTTGGCTAACACAGGGATGGCAAGCGCCTTTTCCCAGGGGATTTCCGCGTTGCCGGACTCTTCATCTACTTTCCAGGGCCATTTAAACATCATATTGCTCGCAAAGTCGTCACTTGAACTGATTTAAAGAGACAGGAACTATTAAAATGCCAAAGAACCTGGCATTATAGCAACCTCAACAGCGGAGAGATGCCGGAGCGGCTGAACGGACCGGTCTCGAAAACCGGAGTAGGGGCAACTCTACCGGGGGTTCAAATCCCCCTCTCTCCGCCACTATTCAAACACTTACGTGATTTCCTTTCAACGACTCCCGTCACAAATGGTATCGTGCCTTTTTAAGGCTACAATCATCATCTTCCTGGTTTACTGCTCTGGCAATCGTTAGAGATTGCAACATTGTGTGTTTGACTCGTCGCGATGCCAACGATTTACAGATGAGGTTCGCCGTTAAAAAACAAAAAACCCGCACGAGGCGGGCTTGGGATAAATGCACTAAACAATCTTAGAACTGGTAGGTGATACCTACAGCGAACTGATCGTCAGTTGATGCGCCAGTGATATAAGAATCTTCGTCATCCACCAGGTTGAATTTGTATGCGGTGTAAACGTTGAAGTTCTTGTTGAAGTAGTACCAGGTACCCAGTTCAACGTAGTTCATGATATCGGCATCACGGTTACCGTTCAGGTCTTTGCCTTTGGCATAGACGTAGCCCAGGGACGGACGCAGGCCGAAGTCAAACTGATACTGAACAACGGCTTCAATATTCTGAGTCTTGTTAGCAAAGCCACCAGACTCCATGTGAGTCATGTTATGGGACTCACCGTACATGACAGATGCGTAGACGTTATTAGCATCATATTTAGTGGCGAGGCTCCAGACTTCAGCGTTCTCGCCTCTGCGGTCCGCAGCCTGTTCATCAGTACGGTCAGAGTTGCTGTATGCGCCAACGAAACCGAAGCCGTCGATGTTATAGTTAACGGAGAAACCGAAGCCGTCGCCGTTGGCTTTAGCGCGGTCAGTGTCGTTGTTTTTACCCTGATACTGCAGAGCAAAGTTCAGGCCATCTACCATGCCGAAGAAATCGGTGTTGCGGTAGGTTGCTACGCCGTTGGTACGCTGAGTCATGAAATTGTCAGTTGCGATCAAACCATCGCCACCCCATTCAACCAGCATGTCGGTGTAACCTGCCGCGTCATAAACCACGCCGTAGTTACGACCATAGTCAAATGAGCCGTAGTCGCTGAATTTCAGACCAGCAAACGCCAGACGGGTATCATCAGCCTGCTGACCTTCTGGTTTGTCTGCTTTGATATTGTATTCAAACTGGCCGTAACCGGTCAGTTCGCTGCTGATCTGGGTTTCGCCTTTAATGCCGAAACGCGCATAGGAGGTATCGTCGGAGTTGTTGTTGTCGCCATCATGGGTCATGATGTGCTCGCCAACCATTTTGCCGTAGAAATCGAGTTTGTTGCCGTTCTTATTATAGATTTCTGCTGCATTAGCCGCGCCAGCGACTAATAAAGCTGGAACCAGAATTGCCAGTACTTTTCTTTTCATTATATATTCCCTTTTAATCATAATTAATATGAATTGTGTCACTCCCTCCGGGTTGACTATTTGATACTAGCGATTAAGTTCATTTTTCTTTAAGTGAAATATGTAAGTAAATTATATCTAATATTACAAAATGTTTCTGTTATATTCATTATATTTAAATTCTATCATTTTGTGATGACTTATGTTTTGTTTTTATGTTTTTCAATAACAATGGTTTATGTATTTTATCTGAATTATTCTTGTTACAAATAAGTTGCATGAGGGCTATGATTGTTTTTTTTGTATTTATATATTTAATGTATTGTTTAAATGACTCGCAAGGAGCAATTTCGTGCAACGAGAAGGCGTTTTCATGTGCGTGGTTTAATAAAATTAAATATGGTAAATGCAATGCAGATGCCGGCAAAAATGACCGCGAGAATGTATTTTTTATCATTATTTTGTATTATTTCAAACGGCAACGAATTGATTAAGTATATATGGCGGCCTCTCTGGTATTGAACAAAACTCGCGCACTCGGGCGTCCCGGTCAGCAAGATCTGCTACCTTGCAAGAATTTTGATTATATAATGTGATGAATATCACTATTTTTCACTGAGTCCGTGATGTTAGTTGTTGAATATATGGAGAACAAATTAATGGAAGAGAAAGCGAAAAGAAGCCCTGGCGGGAAGCTGGCACTATGGGCGTTTTACGCTTTTTGCGGCTATTTCCTGTGGGCGATGGCGCGTTACTGGTGGGTTGTCGGGCAGATCCAAAGCGTACCCGGCGCGACGATTGACGGTGAGCTCGGTTCAACGGCAGGGAAATGGATCGGCGCGCTGCTGGGATTTCTGGTATTGGGCATTGTCGGCGCTATTCTCGGCGCAATTGCCTGGTATACGCGTCCTGATCCGCAGATGTATGAACATCACGAGTAAAGTTGCTATGCTCGTTGCTGACCTGATCTCAAAGGAGCGCGCATGGATCTTTATCAATGGCAGCGACGATTGGAAGCCTGGCTAAGTGAACATCACTCGCAAGGGGATGCCGCTCACGATATTTCACACTTCCGCCGGGTATGGGCCACCGCGCAGCAACTGGCCGAAGAGAGTGATGCTGATCGGCTGGTGATCCTCACCGCCTGCTATTTTCACGATATTGTCAGCCTGGCGAAGAACCATCCTGAGCGTAGCCGCTCTTCGGCGATGGCTGCGGAACAAACGCTGACTATCCTGCAGTCAGATTTTCCCGATTTTCCGCCGGAGCGCTACGCGGCGGTTCTGCACGCCATCGAAGCGCATAGTTTTAGCGCAGGGATGGCTCCCCGCAGTGAAGAAGCGAAAATTGTCCAGGATGCCGATCGGCTGGAGGCTTTGGGGGCGATTGGCCTGGCGCGCGTATTCGCGGTATCCGGTGCGCTGAACAATATCTTGTTTGATGCCGACGATCCCTTTGCCGATCGGCGTGAACTGGATGATAAAAAATACGCGCTGGATCACTTCCAGTGCAAGCTGCTGCGTTTACCGGAAACGATGCAGACAGAAAAGGGTAGGGCGATGGCGCTGCACAATGCGCGCTTTCTGGTTCAGTATATGGCTAAGCTCAGCGCCGAACTTCGCGGAGACCCGATGTCCCTTGATGACAAGGTTTTGCAGCGCTTTGATCCACTAGCATAAAACTGCCCGCGCTATTTATGGTAACCTCTGCAAAAATAGTCGGGCTGGTTGAGGTTATGGCGCAAAATTTATCCAAGGAAAATCCCCCGTCTTTTAAGGTTGAGCATACCGAAGAAGACGCGCAGACGTTATTGCGCCAGCTAATGGCAATTTATGACGTTAAAACGCTGGTGGCGCATCTGGTTGCCGTCGGTGAGCAGCACTGGAGCCCGGCTATCCTCAAGCGCGTTGCGACGGTATCGCGCGCGGCAGGGCGCATAAGCGCGCAGGAGCAGGCACATCTTCGTTCGCTCCTGCCGCAGCCTCCAGCTCATCATCCCCACTATGGATTCCGCTTCGTCGACCTGTTCGCCGGCATCGGTGGTATTCGTCACGGTTTTGAGGCGATTGGCGGGCAATGCGTGTTTACCAGCGAATGGAATAAACATGCGGTGCGCACCTATAAAGCCAACTGGTACTGCGATCCTGAGCAGCATCGCTTTAATGAAGATATCCGCGACGTCACGCTGAGCCATCTCCCTGAGGTGAGCGATGAAGAAGCCGCGCAGCATATACGCCAGGCAATCCCGCAGCATGACGTACTGCTGGCCGGCTTCCCCTGCCAGCCTTTTTCACTGGCCGGCGTCTCAAAGAAAAATGCCCTTGGACGCGCTCATGGTTTTGCCTGTGAAACCCAGGGAACGCTGTTCTTTGACGTGGTAAGGATCATCACCGCCCGCCAGCCGCCAATTTTTGTGCTGGAGAACGTCAAAAACCTGAAGAGCCACGACAAGGGGCGGACCTTTCGTATCATTATGCAGACGCTGGATGAGCTGGGTTACGAGGTTGCCGATGCGGCGCATACCGGAGCGGACGATCCTAAGGTGATTGATGGACGCCATTTTTTACCTCAGCATCGGGAACGGATTGTGCTGGTGGGTTTCCGGCGCGACCTCCAGCTCCATGAGGGGTTTACCCTGCGCGATATTGCCCACCTCTTTCCTGCCAGCAGACCTACTTTTGGCGAGCTGCTGGAACCCACGGTTGACGACAAGTTTATCCTCACCAGGGTGCTATGGAAGTATCTCTATCGCTATGCGCGTAAGCATCAGGAGCGAGGGAACGGTTTTGGTTACGGGCTGGTTGATCCAACGAATCCGCACAGCGTGGCGCGTACGCTCTCTGCCCGCTATTACAAAGATGGCGCGGAAATCCTCATCGATCGCGGCTGGGATCGGCCGTTAGGCGAAAAATATTTTGATGACCCGGAGAATCAGTTGCGTCGTCCGCGCAGGCTGACGCCGCGGGAGTGCGCGCGTCTGATGGGTTTTGAGACGCCGCAGGGGTATCGTTTTCGTATCCCGGTCTCGGACACTCAGGCCTATCGCCAGTTCGGCAACTCGGTCGTGGTGCCGGTATTTGCTGCGGTAGCGAGGCTGCTGGCACCGCGAATCGAAAAAGCGGTAGCCATGCGTGAGCAAGAGATTAACCATGGCCGACGTCCACGATAAAGCCACCCGTAGTAAAAACATGCGCGCGATCGGCACCCGCGATACGGCAATTGAGAAACGGCTGGCGGGGCTGCTGGCGCGTGCCGGTTTTTCCTTTACCGTACAGGACGCCGCGCTCCCCGGCCGCCCGGATTTTGTGGTATCAGACTATCAGTGCGTAATCTTTACTCACGGCTGCTTTTGGCACCATCACGACTGCTATCTGTTTAAGGTGCCCGCGACGAGAACCGAATTCTGGCTCGACAAGATAGCCAAAAACGTGGCGCGCGATCGCCGGGATATCGGGCGACTGGTGGAGCAGGGATGGCGGGTGCTGGTGGTCTGGGAATGCGCGCTGCGCGGGCGAAAGAAGCTTAACGACGAAGCGCTGGGCGAACGACTGGAAGAGTGGATCTGCGGCGGCGACCGGTGCGCGCAGATCGATACTCAAGGCATAGGTCTGTTAGACGTTACTTCTGCGCCTTACAGGACGTAATCTCGCGACGAACCGGGAACAGGTATTTGCCGAGCGTCACCAGAATGACCGCAAAAATTATGATGCCGAGCGCCAGCCACTCTACGGGAGATAAGCTTTCCCCGGCAAAACCGGTGCCCAGCAGGACGGCGACTACCGGGTTGACGTAGGCATAGCTGGTCGCCACGGCTGGCGTCACGTTACGAATTAAATACATATAGGCGTTGATGGCGATAAGCGATCCGAAGATAGCCAGATAGGCGACGGCAAAAATGCCGGACCATGAGGGTATCTGAGTTAACTTTTCACCGCTCAGCGCGGAGGCAATCATCAGCACAATCCCTGCCGCCAGCATTTCAACCGCGCCCGCCATCATACCGGTGGGGAGCTCAATCCGCGAACCGTAGACCGAACCAAAGGCCCAGCTCATCGAGCCGATCAGAATCAGCAGCGCTCCCCAGGGGTTACCGTTCAGGTTGCCGCCGCTGTTAAGCAGAACAATACCTGCCAGACCTATCGCGATCCCTAACCACTCAAGCTTGCGGGTGGCAATACCAAAAAAACGGCTAAAACATAGGGTAAACAACGGTACCGTCGCGACCATGACTGCCGCAATACCTGAGGGGACGTGCTGGTGTTCGGCAAGTGTCACAAAACCATTGCCTACGGCCAGCAGCAAAACGCCGATCAGCGCCGCGTTGAGCAGCGGTTTGCGCGAAGGGAGCTTATGGCCCGTGGCCAGCAACCAGGCGAGCAGCACCGCGCCAGCGGAAAGAAAGCGCACGCCAGCCATCATCAGCGGAGGCCAACTGGCGACGCCAACGGCGATAGCGAAATAGGTGGAACCCCAGATGATATACAGCGCAAACAACGCCCCGATGAGCGGCAACAGCTGACGGGTAGACATACTTCCTCACGACGGTGCAGAGATAGAAAGGAGACGTATAGTAAACGTGAAAACTATCGTGCTGGCGAGCGCTTTAGTTAGCCTGCCGCGGTTAAATTTATGTTGACTAAGGACGCCAGTGGGCGAAAAAGCGCTTTTGCTTCATACTTCATGAGGAACAATCATAAATGAAGGAATGCAATTTTGGCGGGAAGTAGTCTATTAACCTTATTGGATGATATTGCCACTTTACTCGATGATATTTCGGTCATGGGGAAACTGGCGGCAAAAAAAACGGCAGGCGTATTGGGTGATGATTTATCGCTGAATGCTCAGCAGGTAACCGGCGTGCGGGCCAACCGTGAATTGCCGGTGGTATGGGGCGTAGCTAAAGGCTCATTGATCAATAAAGTGATTCTGGTGCCGCTGGCGCTGTTGATTAGCGCTTTTATCCCGTGGGCGATTACGCCACTGCTGATGCTGGGTGGCGCCTTCTTGTGCTTTGAAGGCGTCGAGAAGGTGGTGCACACTCTGCAGGCGCGTAAACATAAAGAGGATCCGCAGGTTCGCCAGCAGCGGCTTGAAGCCCTGGCCAATCAGGACCCGATGGCGTTTGAACGAGATAAGGTAAAAGGCGCGGTGCGCACAGATTTTATTCTGTCTGCGGAAATTGTCGCGATTACCCTCGGGATTGTCGCTGAAGCGCCGTTATTAAATCAGATTCTGATTTTGTCCGGCATTGCGCTGCTGGTGACGGTGGGGGTGTACGGTCTGGTGGGGGTTATCGTCAAGCTTGATGATATGGGCTACTGGCTGGTGGAGAAAAGCAGTGCGCTGGCGCAGTGGACAGGGAAAGCTTTACTGGCGATTGCGCCTCGTCTGATGAAGGTGCTGTCCATCGTCGGCACCCTGGCGATGTTCCTGGTCGGCGGCGGCATTGTGGTCCACGGTATCACGCCGCTGCACCATGCCATTGAAAATCTGGCTCAGGGGCAGAATGGCGTCATTGCCTCGCTGCTGCCAACGGCTGCAAATCTGGTGCTGGGATTCATTATTGGCGCCATCGTGCTGGCCGTGGTGAAAGCGATAGCCGCTCTTCGCGGTTCTACGAAGTAAATGTGCTATCTATCATGCAAAGTGGTTCACCTTCGTCTAAGGTAAATCTGTTTCTTCCTGATACCGGAGGCAAAAATGGTCTTGTTGGTCAGTGATGAAGTGAGACGCAAAAACGGCGGCCCCCGCATGGTCGTTACCGGATTCGCCAGCGGCATGGTGGAATGTCGTTGGTATGACGGTTACGGCGTAAAGCGCGAGGCATTTCGTGAGGATGAACTTATCCGTGGAGGAGGAGGGAAGCTGAACCGCACCTGACCCTCCATCAACGCCCGGCATCCGTCGGGCGTTTTCATATTGTGAATTATTTTACCAACAGGGAGCGTGGATGAAGTTTGCTTCTTTAACCGTGCTGCGAGAAAACGATGGATAAGCTGATGTGGGTGAAAAAGCTGCGCCAGATTTTAAGCCCCGGATATGTGGTTAACCTCTGTTTTTTTATTGTCTTCTGCTTCTCTACGCTGTTGATATGGCGTGAGATCAAGGTTCTGGAAGAAGCCTACGTCGCTAACCAGCGCAACAACCTTGAAAACGTGGCACATGAATTTGACAGCCTGCTGCAATTTAATATCGACAGAATGATTTTTTTTCGTAACGGCATGCATTCCGCGCTGGAGACGCCGTTAGATTTTGCCGTGCTGCGCAAGGCCGAAGAGAGTTATTTAGCGAAGCGACACGATCCGATCTGGTCAGTTGAGATTCACAATCGACGAACGCTGCCGGTCTACGGCGTTGCCGATGCCTTTATCGACGGCGACGAACTTCTTTCCCGCGACACTCCCTTTTCCGGGAACGAGCTGATGGCTACCCTTGAACTCGGTTATATGCTGCGCCTGGCCAATAACAACCGGGGTTTCGCTAAGCGTATGCTGTACGTGTCGCGCAGCGGCTTTTTTATCACCACTGAGCCGCTGAAAAATTCGACGCAGGCGCTGGCGCTCTATTCTCAGGCTACGAGCGATGCCTGGTTTATCCGCCAAACGCAGCGTAATAACCCTGCTCGCGGTATCGTATGGCAAACGGTTCCCGGCGATGAATCGCCGCGTGAAATACCGGTGATAACGGCGTCTATTCCGCTTGATTTCCAGCGTTTCTGGCTCGGTGTCCTGGCGATGGACTTCTCGGTACAGGAGATGAAGGCGTTTCTGGTCAATGCGATAAAGACGGGTGAGGAAGGTGAGTATCAGCTTTATGATAATCAACTTAATTTGATAGCTTCTTCTGCGCCGGGCAACGTGCTGACGCTGCTGTCTGCGCATGAACAGGAGATGCTGAAGCGCGCTTTTGCTGGTGAGAATCAGGGGGGGATTCGCCTGGTTACCCGTTATATCAGCTGGGAGAAGATCCGCAATTTTGATGGGGTGCTAATCCGTATTCACACTATTCAGGAGGGGGTACGCGGCGACTTTGGCAGCATCACTATTGCCCTGATGCTGATGTGGTTAATGTTCACCCTGATGTTGATGATCTCGTGGTTCGTTATTCGGCGAATGGTGCGCAATATGAGTATGCTGCAGACCTCCCTCGAATGGCAGGCCTGGCATGATGCGTTGACCCGCCTGTTAAATCGGGGGGCGTTATTTGAACGCGCCACGGCAGCTGCTCGCCAGAGCGAACGCCTGAAGCGTCCAGTGGCGGTGATTCAACTCGATCTTGATTACTTTAAAAGCGTTAACGATCGGTACGGGCATTATGCGGGGGATCGCGTGCTGACGCTGGTGGCCAGTACTATCGCCAGCCATATTCGCGAAGGCGATTTTGCAGGGAGGGTTGGCGGAGAAGAATTCTGCATCGTCCTGCCTGATACCAGACTAAAAGAGGCGACGGCCATTGCAGAACGGATCCGTATACGGATCAATAGTCGTGAAATTTTACTCGGCAACAGCGCCTCTTTACGTATCACCGCGTCGTTTGGAGTGAGCTGCAGTGAGGATTCCAGCGACTACAGCTTTGAGAACCTGCAGTCGGTTGCCGATCATCGTTTGTATCTTGCCAAGCAAAACGGGCGCAATCAGGTATGTGCGGACGGGTGATGTATCATTTATCGTGTGAATAAAATGAATTTAAATCATCCGTTTTGGCTATTTTAGTGAGATTATTCTTAAAAACATTGAGCGATGCGCAAACGTTCGTGGAAGAATAAATAGCGAGAGTCCTTGCCTGGCGAGCGTTGCCAGCGCAGGCGGCTTTCTTGACCCCATTTTTCAATAATTTACTCCATGAATGTTTGTTGTCATGCAAAATAATTGAGGGTAATGTTTGTAGCGCATCGGATATCCTGGTGTAACGAATTTTCAAGTGCTTCTTGCATTAGCAAGTTTCATCCCGACTCCTGCGAGTCGGGATTTTTTTCGCGCAACGATCAGCGATTAGCTTCGGTAACGCTAAAGTCATGGATATCGAGTTCAAAGGCCTCGGCCAGCTCGCGCCAGGTATGGTAACCCCGGCCATCAATGCTGACGTGATGAGGATCGTCTTGCGTTCGCTGGACTTCACTTTCGCTGATTTCATTAATCGCCGCCAGCAGGGCGTCAACATCAACGCTTCCCGTGCCTTTGTGCTCTTTGGCGATTTTCATTTCGGCTACCTCGCTTAACTCAGACAGGGCTCCTTAAGTATAGACGGTCTACAAAAACAGCAGTTGCCCGGCCGGACACTGCGCGATCGGCAGTTTTGTTCTACACTGGCTCAAAAATAGAGGAGATGAGTTATGCAGGTAAACGATCGTGTCACGGTGAAGACCGATGGTGGCCCACGTCGGTCGGGCGTTGTGCTGGCAATAGAGTCGTTTAGCGAAGGGGTCATGTATCTGGTTTCGCTGGAGGATTATCCGCTGGGGATCTGGTTTTTTAACGAGCACGGCCATCCTGACGGTATATTCGTTGAGCGGGAAGAGTGATTCGCCGCGAGTAAACTGGCGGCAGCGGCCGCCAGCGTTTTTCAACGCAGGTTGACGTGAATTCCGGATGTGATGTTTTCGGTCAGGCGGACGATGTGATAAATCACCTGTTTATTGTGGGTTTGAATCTTCTTTTTAATATTGCCCTTGTGCGAGGACACGGTCTTGGCTTTAATGTTCATCTGCGCTGATATGTGCGAGGTTCCGTGTCCGGCCATCCACATCTGAAGCATATTTGATTCGGTCTGGCTTAAGGTCAACGTGGGAATATTAATCCGGGCAGCACGATAGTTCTCATATTTAAGACGGTTGGCGAGAATGTCATCAAGGTCTTTTTCGGTCAGCGATTTCGAGCACACGAGTAAGTTTTTGCGCACCAGCAGGTAATGGTCGAAATGAATATTGGCCAGCGACATAAAGATAATGAATAGCGTGGCGGGATACTGGCTGATGATTTGTCGGACAAGCTGGTTGCTCTCTTCATGATGAATAAAACAATCTTCATTGATAAATACTACGGCAGGGCGGCTGGCCTCACACATTGCCTTCAGGTTTGACGCACTCTGTACTTCTGCGATCTCACGCTTCTTTACCCCCCTGCTTGTCAGGTACCCGGTTAATCCCAGCCGGGTGAAGCTGCATAAATCCATGATAATCGTTGACATGACCCATCCTCAATCAACACGTAACGATAATTTATCCCTCGCCGACAAGCGCGATGAAGTCCATTTTGTTAGCAATTAAAACGACCGCTGCCGTGGAACCATTAGGCAGCCTGAACTATTCCTTAATATGCCCCTAATTTGCCAGGAATATTCTCAAAGTAAAGACGACAAAAGGCTATGTGGAGGAAATAAAAACATTAAATACCCGTCATATATAAGTTTGCCATTTTTACGCTTTTTTAAAATAGGATTATCCTTATATTGAGTGGTTAAAATAACGTCTTCGAATTAATGGCATTAATGGGATGGATGAGAATAACTTAACATTCCATGGCTATTTTTTGCCAAATAACGCGGTGCAGGCGGGCACTCTGCTTAGCCTGTACTCGATCCCGGAAGAGTGGCGGGCTTACCGCTTTAATGCCACAATGCTTTTTTTATCGGTTTGTGGGATGAATGATGAAAAAGATGGTACTGGCTGGCGCGCTGCTAGCCCTGACTGGGTGCGTGCAGGTTGATAGCTACAGCGATGTTGTTAAAGCGCCGGCGCCTGCAGGGCTGGAGGGATACTGGCAATCGGCAGGCCCGCAGAGTGAAATGATGAGTCCTGAAGCGATAGCGAGCCTTATCGTGACCAAAGAGGGTGATACGCTTGACTGTCGACAGTGGCAACGGGTGATCGTCCTGCCGGGGAAATTAATGAAGCGTGATGATGTGATCTATAACGTTACCTCCGCGTTAGATGTCTATCCGCTTGAGCGTGAAGGCAATACGCTGCGCTACGATCGTATGACGCTTAAACGGGTGGATCGCCTCACTCCGGAGTGTGAACTGGCGTGGAAAAAAGCGTCGGCTGATAAAAGCGGACGGTAAGCTTGATGCGGGCTGAATCCTTCTCAGCCCGCGAAGTTTTATAGTGCTTCCTCAATCACCCACACGCTTACGCTGCCGCCACTACAGGTGAAAGTCCCGTTTCCTTCATCGTCGGTTTCAATAACCTCATCGCGGTTGCCGAGAAAATCTCGCCAGCGTTTATTGCGGTAATTTTCGCCCAGAGGGAGCGTTTTTTCCCCATCGTCGCCGTTGGAGAGTACGACCACGCAGCCCGGATCATCCTCGGTGCCGCTCCGGCTGAAGGCAATACAGTTCGGATGATCGAACCAGAGCGTTTGTACACCGTGGGCAAAACGCTGGCGGGCGTCGATCAGTTCGTGTAGTTGTTCGATTACCGGCATCTCAATAGCGTAGCTCTCGCCATCGCCACCGGTATCTTCATAGCTGGCGCCGAAGAGATCGGCATAAAAGACCGAGGGAACGCCGTTTTCACGCAGCAGAATCAGCGCATACGCCAGCGGCTTGAACCAGGCCTCAACCGGCGCCTCGAGCGCCTGCAGCGGCTGAGTATCATGGTTGGTCACCAGGGTGACGGCGTGGAACGGGTCGGCTTCAACCAGCGTGCCGCTAAAAATCTGGCTCATGTCGTAATCGCGACCCTGCCGCGAAGCTTCATGAAATTTCATCTGCAGAGGGGCGTCGAACAGCATCGTCTTGCCGTCAACCATGGCGATATACTGCTGAAGCTTATCAACTTCGTGCGACCAGTATTCCGCGACGATAAACAGCGGTTTTGTCGCCACCTCCTGGACGTGTTCGATCCACTCTTTATAAAACCAGGCGGGGATATGTTTAACCGCATCAAGGCGGAAGCCATCGCACCCGGTCTGCTCCATTACCCAGCGCGCCCAGTATTTAATCTCCTCGGTAACCGCCCGATTGCGAAAATCGATATTTTCGCCCATCAGATAGTCGAAGTTGCCCATTTCATCATCGACCTGATCGTTCCATCCGTCGCCGGTGTAGTCATTGACGAGTTTAAACACGCCATCTTCATCAGGATTCTCTATATGATCGATCCCGCTGAAGCACTTATAGTCCCAGATGAATTCAGAGTATTTACCGGCGCGGGCGGGGAAGGTGTAACGCGTCCAGGCCTCGCACTCAATAATCTCATCAGAGATTTGCGTACGATCGTTTTGATCAACGCGCTGAATGCGTACCGGCTCTTTTTCATCGGCCCCCATTTTGTGGTTAACCACAACGTCAAGCAGCACGGCGATATCGTGCTGGCGCAGCGCGGAGATTGCGGCGAGGAGCTGGTCTTTATCGCCATATTTGGTGGCGACTGAACCTTTTTGGTCAAACTCGCCGAGGTCAAACAGGTCGTAGCAATCATAGCCGACAGAGTAGCCGCCGGAGGCGCCCTTGTAGGCAGGAGGCAACCAAACCATGTTGATGCCGATTTCGTTAAGGTTTGGCGCGAGGGCTTCGACTTCACGCCATAATTCGCCGCCGGTTGGGTAGTACCAGTGAAAGCACTGCAGTAACGTGGGGTTTTTCATCTTCCTTGCTCCAGACGTCATCAAGCTGACCATTGCAGTATGAGAGATATCCAGCAAAACGGAGATGTTTTCGATACGTTTTCGCTATGCCCTAAACGGCACCATATATAATAATTCGGAATAAGATGTAGCATATCGATGTTGGTGACTGAGGCTAAACGCCTTACACTGCTGCAAAATATCACTCTGTTAGGGGTATCTAATGAAATTAGCACTTCTGGGTCGTCAGGCGCTGATGGGCGCAATGGCCGTCGTTTTAATGGCTGGCGTCAGCGCAAAAACCTTTGCGGCTGAAAACCTGCTTAATCAGGTCAAAGAGCGTGGCACTCTACGCGTGGGTCTGGAAGGGACTTACCCGCCGTTCAGCTATCAGGGAGATGACGGTAAGCTGACCGGTTTCGAGGTGGATTTTGCCAACGAACTGGCGAAACATCTGGGCGTAAAGGCTGACCTTAAACCCACCAAGTGGGACGGCATGCTGGCTTCGCTGGATTCTAAACGTATCGATGTCGTGATAAACCAGGTCACCATTTCCGATCAACGTAAGAAAAAATATGATTTCTCGACGCCCTATACTGTTTCAGGGATTCAGGCGCTGGTGAAAAAAGGGAACGAGGGCGTGATTAAAACCGCCGCTGACCTGAAAGGTAAGAAAGTCGGCGTGGGTCTGGGCACCAACTATGAAGAGTGGCTGCGTCAGAACGTCCAGGGCGTCGACATTCGTACTTATGATGATGACCCGACGAAATATCAGGATCTGCGCGTGGGCCGTATCGACGCCATCCTGGTTGACCGCCTGGCGGCGCTGGATCTGGTGAAGAAAACCGGCAATACCCTTGCCGTCACTGGTGAAGCCTTCTCCCGCCAGGAATCCGGCGTCGCGCTGCGTAAAGGTAACGAAGACCTGCTGAAAGCGGTTGATGGCGCCATTGCAGAGATGCAAAAAGATGGCAGCCTGAAGGCGCTATCGGAAAAATGGTTTGGCGCTGACGTCACGAAGTAACGGTCGGCGGTGAAAAAAGGCGCTCCTGATAGCGCCTTTTTTTATTTCGCGCCTCACAGCGTGCATAATTAAGGATAATTCAGTCAGGAGGTTTTATGTCACTGCAAAATTTAACCCTTTTCCCGCGTCTGGAGCTGATCGGCGCGCCGACGCCGCTTGAATATCTGCCGCGCCTTTCCGATTACCTCGGTCGTGAAATCTTCATCAAGCGTGATGACGTCACCCCGCTTGCAATGGGCGGTAATAAGCTGCGCAAGCTTGAGTTTCTCGCGGCTGATGCGCTACGGGAAGGTGCGGATACGCTGATTACCGCCGGAGCCATCCAGTCAAACCATGTCCGTCAGACTGCAGCGGTGGCGGCAAAGCTTGGCCTGCACTGCGTGGCGCTGCTGGAAAACCCAATGGGTACCCGGGCTGAGAACTATCTGACTAACGGTAACCGATTGCTGCTTGATCTGTTCAATACCCAGGTCGAAATGTGCGACGCGCTGACCGATCCTGATGCTCAGCTGGAAGAGCTGGCGACCCGCATTGAAGCTCAGGGCTATCGTCCCTACGTGATTCCGGTGGGCGGTTCGAACGCGCTGGGCGCGCTGGGCTATGTGGAGAGCGCGCTGGAAATTGCCCAGCAGTGCGAAGGGGCGGTTGAGCTTTCCTCCGTGGTCGTCGCATCCGGCAGCGCCGGTACGCATGCCGGTCTTGCGGTGGGACTTGAACAGCTGATGCCAAATGTCGAGCTTATCGGCGTAACGGTGTCGCGCAAAGTAGCCGATCAGCTGCCAAAAGTCGCCGCGCTGCAGCAGGCGGTGGCAAATAGCCTGGAGCTGGAAGCAAAGGCCGGTATCCAGCTATGGGATGATTACTTTGCGCCGGGTTACGGGATACCGAACGACGAAGGAATGGCGGCGGTCAAGCTGCTGGCGCAGCTGGAAGGTATCCTGCTGGATCCGGTCTATACCGGAAAGGCAATGGCCGGACTGATTGACGGTATCAGCCAGAAGCGTTTTAAGGATGAAGGCCCAATCCTGTTTGTTCATACCGGCGGCGCGCCTGCGCTGTTCGCCTATCATCCTCATATCTGATGCAGAACACATAGAATGCAAGAGAGTATCCAACTGGTTATCGATTCCGCGCCTTTTCTACTGAAGGGCGCGGTATTTACGCTACAGCTCAGCATCGGCGGCATGTTTTTTGGCCTGGTGCTGGGGTTTATTCTGGCGCTGATGCGCATGTCACCCGTCTGGCCGATTAAATGGCTGGCGCGGATGTATATCTCCATCTTTCGCGGAACGCCGCTGATTGCGCAGCTGTTTATGATCTATTACGGCTTGCCGCAGTTCGGTATTGAGTTGGATCCTATTCCCGCAGCGATGATTGGCCTGTCTTTAAACACCGCGGCCTACGCGGCAGAAACGCTGCGCGCGGCGATTGCCTCCATTGATAAAGGACAGTGGGAGGCGGCGGCGAGTATTGGTATGACGCGCTGGCAGGCGATGCGCCGCGCGATTCTTCCGCAGGCCGCGCGGGTGGCGCTGCCGCCGCTTTCCAACAGCTTTATCAGCCTGGTCAAAGATACTTCTTTGGCCGCGACTATCCAGGTGCCGGAGCTGTTCCGCCAGGCTCAGCTAATCACCTCGCGCACGCTGGAAGTTTTCACTATGTACCTGGCTGCTTCGCTGATTTACTGGGTAATGGCGACGGTGCTTTCCACGCTGCAAAACTATTTTGAAAATCAGCTGAACCGCCAGGAGCGTGATCCAAAATGAGTGCGATTGAAGTAAAAAACCTGGTGAAAAAATTCCATGGCCAAACGGTGCTTCACGGTATCGACCTTGAGGTTCAACAGGGCGAAGTGGTGGCGATTATCGGACCCAGTGGTTCAGGGAAAACCACGCTGCTGCGCAGTATTAATCTGCTGGAACAGCCGGAAAACGGTACCATTCGCGTCGGCGACGTGACCATCGATACCGCGCGCAGCCTCGGTCAGCAAAAAGCGGACATCCGCCGTCTGCGTCAGCATGTGGGCTTCGTGTTTCAGAACTTTAATCTTTTTCCCCACCGTACGGTGATGGAGAACATCATTGAAGGGCCGGTGATCGTCAAAGGGGAGGATAAAAATGAATCCATCGCCCGGGCGCGTGAGCTGCTGGCCAAGGTGGGGCTTACCGGTAAAGAAAACAGCTACCCGCGTCGTTTGTCCGGCGGGCAGCAGCAGCGCGTGGCAATTGCTCGCGCGCTGGCGATGCGCCCCGATGTCATCCTGTTTGATGAACCAACCTCGGCATTGGATCCCGAGCTGGTGGGGGAGGTGCTGAACACCATACGTCAGCTGGCGCAGGAGAAGCGTACGATGGTTATCGTTACCCATGAGATGAGCTTTGCCCGCGACGTAGCGGACCGCGCTATTTTTATGGATCAAGGGCGTATCGTTGAACAGGGAGACGCGAAATCTCTTTTTGCCAATCCTCAGCAGGCGCGTACCCGCCAGTTCCTCGAAAAATTTCTGATGCAATAATCTCAGTGCCCAGCCCGCTTCCGCTAAGGCTGAGGGGAGCGGCCTGCTAAACGACGCTTAACCGAGTTTCGGTAAAAGTTAAAAGTCCAGCCTCAGGACATAATCAACGCCGATATATCTGTCAAGGTTTTGTGCCACAACTGCGGGCATACTTTTCACGCATCAGGCGCTGTTGCCAGTCGCCATCTAATAAATGCGATGGCTACCATATTTTATACATATAAGCAGGATTTATGTGTTAGTTTTATGTATTTATAATAATGATTATCACTCAGGAGTTATTTGGTCAGTTATGAGGGACAATGATTTTTTCAGCTGGCGGCGGGAAATGCTGCAACAATTTCAGTCAGCTTCTGCAGGCGAAGGAGTTTTTCATCTACTTCAGCAGCAGGCACAAGCGCTGGAATATGACTACTTCGCGCTCTGCGTACGGCATCCCGTGCCTTTCACTCGCCCCAGGGTAACCCTGCAATCGACCTATCCTCCGGCCTGGATGTCGCATTATCAAGCCGAGAATTATTTCGCGATTGACCCGGTACTGCGCAAGGAGAATTTCCTTCGCGGGCATCTACCCTGGAACGATAAGCTATTCCACGACACCCCTGAATTATGGGACGGTGCGCGCGATCATGGCTTACGCAAGGGGGTAACGCAGTGCCTGACGCTGCCTAACCATGCACACGGATTCTTATCCGTCTCAGGAACCAGCCACAGCCAGGGGCCCTTTGAGGAAGATGAACTGGAGATGCGCTTAAGAACCCTGACCGAACTGAGTCTGCTGACGCTCTTGCGGCTGGAGGACGAAATGGTTATGCCGCCGGAAATGAAATTTAGTCGACGTGAACTGGAGATTTTGAAATGGACAGCGGAAGGCAAAACCTCGGCTGAGGTCGCAATGATTCTGTCTATCTCAGAAAATACCGTCAATTTTCATCAGAAGAATATGCAGCGAAAATTCAATGCGCCAAACAAAACGCAAATTGCCTGCTACGCGGTAGCGACGGGATTAATTTGATCTTATAGGTTGTTCTGCGTGCCAGACGTAAGACCGGCTGTTAGTAATACCTTCAGCCGGTGAATCATTACTGACGATATGCCTGCTTAATTTGCTTAACGGTGCTGGAGAATACGGCAGCCTGAGCCACATCTTCCATCTGCGCAATTTGCTTTTCCATTTTAATAATCACTCGGCCTGCATCCGCCTGACCCATGGCCTGCAGCATCAGCGTCATCATCGCTTTCAGGCACGAAACTTCCTGTGCCAGTTCTTGATTATTTTCCGCAGTGGAAAAATCTGGTGTGCTCATCGATATCCTCGTTTGCTTTCTGCGCAAATGCGCATGTCTAAAAGTGAAGGCGGCGCAGTATACCACAAGCAAAGGAAAAAAAAGGAGTGCTTGGTTTTCGTTCTCTCATTTGAATGGTGAATGTTTTAATTGGCTGAATAATACGTAATCATGAGATGTAAGCAGCTTAATTTTTTCCATGACGCCGTTTCACTGTTAATATTTGTTACATATTCAGGCGCGTATTTCTCATCTACGCAGAGTGTTGTGTTTTTACGTAATCTGTGTGATGAATGTTAAAAAACAACCGTTTCGCAACTCTATGTTAAGTATGGCTTTCCAGCAGGTGTGCAGGCAGATTTCCATAATTGCCTAAGAAATCTTTTCCAGGACATTTTTTGACTTTTAAAGTTACGCTAAAACCCGGTAATATGTAGGAGATAAGCTATCAGTGGCGTTATCCCTAATTCTGGAGAATATTCCTTTGATCAACGTCCTTCTTGTTGATGACCACGAACTAGTGCGCGCAGGGATACGACGCATTCTGGAAGATATAAAAGGGATTAAAGTTGCCGGCGAGGCCTGCTGCGGTGAGGATGCCGTGAAATGGTGCCGCGCAAATCCCGTTGATGTAGTCCTGATGGATATGAACATGCCGGGAATCGGCGGCCTTGAGGCTACGCGAAAAATTGCCCGTTCCGTTGCTGATGCCAAAGTGATTATGCTGACCGTGCATACGGAAAATCCGCTGCCGGCGAAAGTCATGCAGGCCGGCGCCGCTGGCTACCTCAGTAAAGGCGCTGCGCCGCAGGAGGTAGTCAATGCGATTCGCTGCGTGGCTTCGGGTCAGCGTTATATCGCATCCGATATCGCTCAGCAGATGGCGCTCAGCCAGATTGAACCGGAAAAGGCCGAATCGCCGTTTGCCAGTTTGTCTGAGCGAGAATTGCAGATTATGCTAATGATTACTAAAGGTCAGAAGGTCAACGAGATCTCAGAGCAGTTAAATCTGAGTCCCAAGACCGTGAACAGCTACCGCTATCGCATGTTCAGTAAATTGAACATTCACGGCGATGTGGAGCTGACGCACCTGGCAATTCGCCATGGCCTGTGCAATGCGGAGTCGTTAGCAAGTCAGTGAGTGATGTTTTTGATGCAAAAGCTTTCCTGAAAACCGTAACCAGCCAGCCGGGCGTCTATCGTATGTATGATGCTGGCGGTACTGTTATCTATGTAGGCAAAGCAAAAGATCTGAAAAAGCGGCTTAGCAGCTATTTTCGCAGCAACCTGGCTTCGCGTAAAACCGAAGCGCTGGTGGCGCTTATTGCCCAGATTGACGTTACCGTGACCCACACCGAAACGGAAGCGCTGCTGCTTGAGCATAACTATATTAAGCTTTATCAGCCGCGCTACAACGTGCTGCTGCGCGATGATAAATCCTACCCCTTTATTTTTCTTAGCGGCGATACGCATCCCCGCCTGGCGACGCATCGTGGAGCCAAGCATGCGAAAGGCGAATATTTCGGTCCGTTCCCCAACGGCTACGCCGTTCGCGAGACGTTAGCGCTGCTGCAAAAGATCTTTCCTGTCCGCCAGTGCGAAAACAGCGTTTATCGCAACCGCTCGCGGCCGTGCCTGCAGTACCAAATTGGCCGTTGTCTCGGGCCATGCGTTGCCGGGCTGGTGAGTGAGGAAGAGTATGCCCAGCAGGTCGACTACGTACGCCTGTTCCTGGCGGGTAAAGACGATCAGGTACTGACTCAGCTGATTGCCCGCATGGAAAAAGCCAGCCAGGCGCTGGAGTTTGAAGAGGCTGCGCGGATCCGCGACCAGATTCAAGCCGTCCGTCGGGTAACGGAGAAGCAGTTCGTCTCCAATACCGGGGACGATCTCGATGTTATCGGCGTGTCGTTTGATGCCGGAATGGCATGCGTCCACGTGCTGTTTATACGCCAGGGGAAAGTCCTTGGCAGCCGCAGCTATTTCCCCAAAGTGCCGAATGGTACCGAACTGGGTGAAGTGGTGGAAACGTTTGTCGGGCAGTTCTATTTACAGGGCAGCCAGATGCGGACGCTGCCGAGCGAGATCCTGCTGGATTTCAACCTCGGCGACAAAACCCTGCTGGCAGATTCGCTCTCAGAACTGGCCGGACGCCGGGTTAACGTACAGACCAAACCTCGCGGCGATCGCGCCCGCTATCTGAAACTGGCGCGGACTAACGCCGCGACGGCGCTGACCACCAGGCTTTCTCAGCATTCAACGATAACTCAGCGCCTGCAGGCGCTCGCGACGCTACTCAAACTCCCCGCCGTTAATCGGATGGAATGTTTTGATATCAGCCATACGATGGGCGAACAGACCGTCGCGTCGTGCGTGGTTTTCGATAGCAACGGACCGCTGCGTGCGGAATATCGCCGCTACAATATCACTGGCATCACGCCCGGGGACGATTATGCGGCGATGAATCAGGTACTTCGTCGTCGCTACGGCAAGGCAATAGAAGAGAGTAAGATCCCCGATGTCATCTTGATCGACGGCGGTAAAGGCCAGCTTGGCCAGGCGAAAACGGTCTTTGCCGAGCTGGACGTGCCGTGGGATAAAAGTCATCCGCTGTTATTAGGCGTGGCAAAAGGCAGCGATCGCAAAGCGGGCCTGGAGACGTTGTTTTTCGAACCGGAAGGCGAGGGCTTTAGCCTGCCGCCGGATTCCCCCGCGCTGCATGTCATACAGCATATTCGCGACGAGTCGCACGATCACGCCATTACCGGCCACCGTAAAAAACGGGCAAAAGTAAAAAGCACCAGCACGCTGGAAACCATCGAAGGGGTGGGGCCAAAACGCCGACAGATGCTGCTGAAATATATGGGTGGTCTGCAGGGACTGCAGAAGGCCAGCGTCGAAGAGATTGCGAAAGTACCGGGTATATCTCACGGTCTGGCAGAAAAGATCTTCTACTCGTTGAAACATTAGGGACTCTGTAGCAACATAGGGCTAATTTTTACTTACAACAGATAGTTACCCGTTACCATGCAATTTAATATCCCTACGTTGCTTACTCTGTTTCGCGTCATTCTTATTCCATTCTTTGTACTGGCGTTTTATCTCCCGTTTAGCTGGGCTCCTTTTGCCTGCGCGCTGATTTTCTTCATCGCGGCGGTGACCGACTGGTTTGATGGCTACCTGGCGCGTCGCTGGAATCAGAGCACTCGTTTCGGCGCTTTCCTCGATCCGGTTGCGGACAAAGTCATGGTGGCGATTGCGATGGTGCTGGTGGCCGAGCATTATCATACCTGGTGGGTAACGTTACCGGCCGCTACGATGATCGCGCGCGAAATCATCATCTCCGCGCTGCGCGAGTGGATGGCTGAACTGGGTAAGCGCAGCAGCGTAGCGGTATCATGGATTGGTAAAGTAAAAACCACGGCCCAGATGGCGGCGCTGGTGTGGATGCTGTGGCGGCCAAATATCTGGGTTGAATGGGCGGGGATCGGGCTATTCCTCGTGGCGGCGGTGCTGACGCTGTGGTCGATGCTGCAATATCTGAACGCCGCGCGCGGGGATTTGCTTGATCAGTGATCGTTTCGGCGCAATTTTCAGCAAACAACACAAGGTTTTGAAAAATATCGTTGACTCATTGCGCCAGGTAAGTAGAATGCATCGCATCGAACGGCAGCACAGTCTGGCAGACGATAACAAAATCAACTAATTAGCAAATTAGCTTGATGATGCGGGAATAGCTCAGTTGGTAGAGCACGACCTTGCCAAGGTCGGGGTCGCGAGTTCGAGTCTCGTTTCCCGCTCCAGTTTAAGACATCGGCAGTTGCGGGTGTTAAAGCATTAAGGCGCGTTAGCAAAGCGGTTATGTAGCGGATTGCAAATCCGTCTAGTCCGGTTCGACTCCGGAACGCGCCTCCAATTTCTATCCCGAGCCCGGATGGTGGAATCGGTAGACACAAGGGATTTAAAATCCCTCGGCGTTCGCGCTGTGCGGGTTCAAGTCCCGCTCCGGGTACCATTGGGATAAAGCAGAATAATCAAAGCAATAAGCAGTGTCGTGAAACCACCTACGGGTGGTTTTTTTGTTTTTGTCCCTTACGAAAAACCGCTTCAGCGCTACCTCTCGATCGTCGGGTACATTTTGTCATAGGACAAAATACTTTTCTGTTGCTATTATCTGCCAGCACTCAATCATTATCTCAATAAGTGGGGATGAAATGTTCACTGGCCTCTGCGCTTTTCCTCTGACTCCGTTACATCCACATGGCGTTGATGAAACGGCATTTGCCCGAATTGTCACTCGTCTCGTCGAATCTGGGGTCGATTCCCTCGGCGTACTTGGCTCCACCGGAAGCTATGCCTGGCTTAGCCGTGAGCAGAGAATGCAGGTGGTGCGCCAGGCAAAATCGCATGCCGGACCCATTCCATTGATGGTCGGCATAGGGGCGCTGGGGACCGATCAGGTTCTCCGTCTGGCTGAAGACGCGCAGATGGCAGGCGCCGGCGCGCTGCTTCTGCCAGTAATGGCTTATCAACCCCTGACAGACGAGGAGATTTTGACTTTTTACCAGACCGTCACCCAACAGGTCTCCGTCCCCGTCTGCGTTTACGACAATCCCGTTACCACGCATGTGACGACTTCGGATGAACTTAAAGGCGCGATCGCCGCGTTACCCGGGATCGCCTCAATTAAAATCCCCGGCCCCGCGAAAAATGAAACCGTCCGCCGGATTCAGAGCCTGCGGCGCCAGCTACCGGCAGGGGTGAGTATTGGCATTAGCGGGGACGCCTGCGCGGCCGATGGCCTGAATGCCGGCTGCGAAGTCTGGTACTCGGTGTGCGGCGGCCTTTTCCCGCAGGTCGCCAAAGAGATAACCGCGGCGGCAGCGCGAGGGGACGCTGAGCTGGCGACGGCAATCAGCGCCAGGCTCGCGCCGCTGTGGATGTTATTCAGTAAATATGGTGGCAGCCTGCGAGTGACCGCCGCAGCGGCAAGTATACTCGGGCTGTGCGGGGAGGATTGCTTACCGCGACCGCTGCTCCCGCTTTCGTCGGATGCCTTTAGCGAAATTGCGGAAACACTTCGCACGCTGAAGCTCCTGTAGCCGGGTAGTTTTCTTTCGCTATTTCCGCTACTGTAAGCGCCATTTTTTACGACGATGAGCCTGTTTATGAAAACTGGACCCCTGAACGAAAGCGAAGTGGAATGGCTGGATGATATCCTGTCGAAATACGCGGTAGAAGGCACCATCATGGATGTTGCTGAACTGGATGGCCTACTGACGGCCATACTCTCCGGGCCGACCGAGATTGAGCCCGCGCAGTGGCTGATTGCTATCTGGGGCGGAGCGGATAATGTGCCGCGCTGGGCCAACGATCGCGAGCGAGACCGTTTCGTCAACCTGACGCTGCAGCATATGAGCGATATTGCCGAGCGTTTAAACGACTATCCCGATCAGTTCGAACCGATGTTCGGCAGCCGGGAAGAGGAGGGGCAGGAGCTCACCATTGTTGAGGAGTGGTGCTTTGGCTATATGCGCGGCGTGGGATTAAGCGACTGGTCAGGTCTGCCTGCCGAGCTGCAGGCAGAGCTGGACGCCATCGCTCTGCACGGTACCGAAGAGCGCTTCGAGGCGCTGGATGAACTATCCGCGGAAGAGTTTATCGCCAGCGTTGAGCGAATTCGTCCTGCGGCCCTGGCGCTTTACAACTACTGGACTGAGCACGCTCAGCCCGCACAAGTTCAGCAGCCCATCAGGAATGAGAGCAAGGTTGGGCGCAACGATCCTTGCCCGTGCGGCAGCGGTAAGAAATATAAGCAGTGCTGTTTAACGAAATAACATCAGGGGCCGAATTGGCCCCTTTTTTATCCCACCGCCGGCAGTAATCCTGCGACTATCGCAAACTGAATCACTACGATAGCGATCCCGCAGAGCAGGACAAGCCACAGCGCCGCTGAACCGCCTGCGACCCGCCACGGGGCATCAGGGTGCTGTTGGCGGCTCTTCATTACCAGCAGCGAAGGCAGCATGAGCGCGAGCACGGCAAGCGCAACGCCCGCATAGCCTAACGCCATCACGAAGCCACGCGGATAAAATAGCGCGAAGGCCAGCGGAGGCAAAAAGGTAATCAGACCGCTCTGTAGCCGTCCACCGGCGCTGTTCTGGCGTTGAAACAGATCGGCCAGATAGTCGAACAACCCAAGCGCCACGCCGAGAAATGATGTCGCCAGCGCCAGGTCGGCGAACAGATGGACCGCCAGCTCAACGTGCGACGATGCCACCACTTCACGGATGGCCTCCAGCAGGCCATTGAGCCCGGCATTCTGCGCCAGCAGCGCGGTAAACGTAGGAGAGTCAATGCTGCCCAGCGTCGCCAGCTGCCAGAAAATATAGGCGACCAGAGGAATAAAGCTTCCGATGATAAATACCCGGCGCAGCTTGCGAATATCGCCGCCCAGGTAGCTCACAATACTGGGTATGCTGCCGTGAAAACCAAAGGAAGTAAAAATCACCGGAATGGCCGACAGCGCCAGCCCCTGCTGTAGCGGCAGAGTCAGCAGGTTTATCTGGTGAATGTGCGGCAGCAGAAGCGCGAGCATGATGGCGAGGAAAATAATCTTTGCGCTGAATAAAAAGCGATTAAAAAGATCGACCAGCGAAGTCCCGATGCAGACGACCGTCCCACCGATAGCGGTAAAGATCAGAACGCCTGCCGCAGGAGGCAGCGTCCAGTCCAGCCACTGATTGAGGCTTGAGGCCAGCAGTTCGCCGGCGCCGCTGATATAGGCTGCCGTGAGCGCGTAAAGCAGAAACAGCATGCAAAAGCCGGTTGCCCATTGCCCGTATCGGCCCAGATAGCGTGCCGCCAGCGAACCCAGACCCATGTCGGCCGGCACGTGCTGATAGACTTCCAGCAGCAGCAAAGCGGTATAACACATTAGCGCCCAAAGCGTTATCAGCAAAGCTAACGTTACGCCGAAACCTACGCCCGCCGATGCCAACGGCATGGCTAACATCCCTGCGCCGATGGTGGTGCCGGCGACGATTAAAATACTACCCAGAGTGCGGTTCTTCACGCTTTTCACTATCCATTACGGCATTCACAATTCATTATGCCGCGCAGAGTATGTGAAATCAGTCGCTTCGTCAAATGAGGGTTACAGGCTTTGTAATGAGAACTTTACAGTAGCAGAGGGTTTGCTTCAAAGCTGCGCTGGCGCAAGAATTCGCCGCCCGGGCTGGTATATTCTGCGGGCTTTACGGGAGAGAATATGCAATCGATTCATGGTCACGAAGTGCTGCAAATGATGATCGCCTCAGGCGAAACTTACACCGTGGCGACGCTTGAAGCGGCCATCGTCGCGCGTTTCGGTAAAGAAGCCCGATTCCACACCTGCTCGGCGGAAAATCTGAGTGCGGCGGAACTGGTGGCGTTTTTGCAGAAAAAAGGCAAGTTTATTCCCGCTGAAGAAGGGTTTAATACGCACGAAAGTAAAATTTGCCGCCATTAATACGGCAGCGGGCGCTGGAGCCTCGCTGCCGGCCTAATTAATTTTGCGTGTCGAGCGTTGCCAGCTCTTTATCAATAAAGTACAGACCTTCGCCGCTTTTACCTGCGAGGGTTAATTTATCAATAACCGATTTAAACAGCTTCTCTTCTTCGTGCTGTTCAGCAACGTACCACTGCAGGAAATTAAACGTCGGATAATCCTGACTGGTCATTGCCGCATGTGCCAGTTCATTAATTTTTTGCGTAATTAACTGTTCATGTTCGTAGGTCGCACGGAATAGCTCGTCAAGAGAGGCATACTCGGCAAACGGCGACGCGATAGCCGTGATGCAGGGCAGACTACCGGTATCGGTCAGGTAGTCGAACAGGCGCTGCATATGAGTCATCTCTTCCTGCGCGTGGCGACGAAGAAACGCCGCCGCGCCTTCAAAGCTGTGGTAACTACACCAGGCGCTCATTTGCTGATAAAGCAGAGAGGAATAAAGTTCAAGATTCATCTGCGCATTAAGCTTATCGATCATTTCAGTTTTTAGCATCTGGCTGCTCCGGGAAAAAAAGAAATAAGTTTTAGTGCGCACACTATAATTTGTTATTAATTTATTTGCAAAAAGTAAATTAATAAATTCATTTATTAATAATGCAAATGGGAATAACACGCATTGGCACTTATAAAATAATGAGAATGGTTTTAATTCCTTATTTCGTTCACTTCGCCGTTGGGCCAAATTTCGCCGTGTTAATCCGATCCCCCGCACACAGACCTGGCCTGAGATGACGCGACTTGCCTCAGGATGAGACGGCGTCCTGGCAGGACGGAAGGCAAAAGTGTGAGGCGAGATGCAATTTATAAAACAACTTTTCATAAAATTTGAAAGTATGTTCGTAAGGTAGTATTGTCATAGCAACGCTAACGAACTATCGCGGGAAAACCCGCACAGCATTCAGGAGAGTAAAGCATGAAAATCGCACTGATGATGGAAAACAGCCAGGCGAACAAAAACGCCATCATCCTCAATGAATTAAACGCCGTTGCTGACGAGAAGGGCTTCCCGGTTTACAACGTCGGGATGAGCGATGAAAACGACCATCACCTGACCTATATCCATCTGGGCATTATGGCCAGCATCCTGCTGAATTCGAAGGCGGTCGACTTTGTGGTTACCGGCTGCGGCACTGGTCAGGGCGCGCTAATGTCGTTAAATATTCATCCGGGCGTCGTTTGTGGCTACTGCATCGACCCTGCGGACGCCTTCCTGTTTGCGCAGATCAATAACGGTAACGCGCTGTCTCTGCCGTTTGCGAAAGGATTTGGCTGGGGTGCAGAGCTGAACGTACGCTTTATCTTTGAAAAAGCCTTCACCGGCCGCAAAGGCGAAGGCTATCCGCCGGAGCGTAAAGAGCCTCAGGTGCGTAACGCCGGCATCCTGAACGCGGTCAAAGCCGCGGTGGTTAAGGAAAACTATCTGGATACGCTGCGTGCGATCGATCCGGAGCTGGTGAAAACTGCCGTTTCCGGCCCTCGCTTCCAGCAGTGTTTCTTTGAGAACTGCCAGGATAAAGAGATCGAAGCGTTCGTTCGCCAGATCATCGGTTAATCGATTAACACATCCTATGCAAGGCCAGCGCTGCTGGCCTTTTCTTTATCTATTTCTTTTTGTTCGATACGCTGCTACCCGCATCTTTTGTCAGATGCAGAGTATCAATCATGCCGACCAGGCAAATCAGCGCAATAAAGATAAACGACAGGCGGAAGCTGATGCCGGGAAGGTGAGAAAGCGTAAGCCATTCACTGAACTCTTCCCCAATACGAATACCTATCGCTCCAAGCGTTATCCCAAGTCCAACGGCCAGCTGGGATGCGGTGCTGAACAGCGTATTGGCATAGCTCATTTGTCCGGAAGGAACATCGGCAAAAGCGAGGGTGCTGATGCCGGTAAATTGAATCGATCGGAAGACCCCGCCGAGATAGAGAATTACAAAGATGAGCCAAACCGGCGTATGCGGGGTTAAAAAAGCGCAGGCCAGCAGCGATAATACGTTTAATGCGCCATTGATCAGCAGCAGACGGCGAAAACCCAGCCAGCGAATCAGCGGCGTTGTAAGGGGCTTGATGGTGAAGTTGCCGACGAACACCGCCAGCACCAGCAGCCCCGAGTGGAAGGGATCCATGCCGAAGCCGACCTGGAAAAGCAGCGGCAGCAGAAACGGAACGGCGCTGATGGAGGAGCGGAACAGCGAACCGCCGTACATGGTGACCCTGAAGGTGGGGATCTCCAGCGCATCAAGGCGCACCATCGGCCATTCAGCGCGGCGGAAGTGCCGTAACGAGAAAAGCATGCAGCCCAGGCCTGACACCAGCAGCGCCAGGGTCTGCCAGCCCAGAGGCTGACGATCGCCGAGAAGCTCCATGGCGGCAACCAGGCTAACCATCGCCACCGAGGTCGCAAGAAAACCGGAAAGATCGAACGGGCGGCGCTCTTCTTCCCGAATATCCGGGATGATGCGCAGCGCCAGGGCAATCGCCACAAGCCCGAGCGGCACGTTAATAAAGAAGATCCAGTGCCAGCTGGCGTAGCTGGTGATAAATCCGCCCAACGGTGGGCCAATAATAGGCGCCACCAGCGCCGGCCAGGTCAGAGTGGCAATCGCTTTAATCAGCTGATGCTTCGGTGTGGTGCGCAACACCGCCAGGCGGCCCACGGGCACCATCAGCGCGCCGCCAATTCCCTGAAGAATACGCATGGCGACAAACACATCGACATTGGTCGACAACCCGCAAAACACCGAGGCGAGGGTAAAAATCGCCAGCGCCAGGCTAAAGATTTTCCGCGCGCCGAAGCGATCGGCGATCCAGCCGCTGGCGGGTATCAGCACCGCAAGGGTAATAAGGTAGGCGCTAATTCCAATGTTGAGATCCACTGCCGTTACGCCGAAGTCTTTCGCCATGTCGGGCAGGGCGGTGGCGATGACTGTGCCGTCGAGGAACTCCATAAAAAACGCGCCAGCCACCAGCAGAGCAGGTGCTGAAAAAGAGCGGTCGTCCCTGGAAGAGATGTTTGTACTCATCGTTGTATCGCTGCCATTGCTAAGCGATCCCGGATTCACCTGGAGCCCGCAGCTCTTAACTATCCGAAATAACTCACTTTTGTTGAATGTTTAAATTTATTTTGTAAATAAAACGTGATTTATCGCACATTGAGATTGATTTTTGTGATGCAGGTCATATTATAGCTGTGTAGATATTAACACCTGCATAACAAAAATGGAGCCAACCATGAAACTGCGCAAAATTCTGAAGAGCATGTTCGAAAACTACTGCAAAACCTTTAAAGACGTACCGCCTGGCGCTATGTTCTGATAAAAAAACCTGCTGCGGCAGGTTTTTTTATATCCGAGGAATTAGGGTACTATTACGCTCCTGAAAAAAGGAGTGAAAAATGTCTCAACATCTTACCGAACACGACGAACTGGTCTCTGACGTTGTTGCCTGCCAGTTAGTTATCAAGCAGATCCTCGACGTCATCGATATCATCGCCCCTGTCGAGGTGCGCGAAAAAATGACTACCCAGCTGAAAGCCATCGATTTTGCCAGCCACCCGGCCTCGGCTGACCCGGTGACGCTGCGGGCGGTACAAAAAGCCATCGCGCTGATTGAGCTGAAATTCACCCCGCAGGAAGAAGCGCACTAGCGGCGTGAGCCCCGCCATCAACGCGATAGCGGGGCGTTATTGCTGATTAATGGGACACGGCGGTTTGAATGACGTTCTCCTGCGCATTCTTGAACAGTTTGCTGTTGCCCCAGCACTCTTCATAACGATGGCCAACTAAATCTTCCACGATAAGGCGAACGTCCGGCGCGATGTCGGCAATTTTGCCTCCCGCTTTAATGCGCGCGACTTCCTGTAGCACCACCAGGTGCGCCTTGCGATCGAGCTTCATCTGTTTACTGAACACGATGGCTGCCAGCGCCAGTAAAATCACCCCTGCACAGAATACCACCGCAATCGCGGTGACCGCACTTTCCGGCTGCGTATGCGCCTTTGACTGGAACCCGTAGAAGCTGAGGATAGCTCCCATTGTAAAGACGATAATCGAGCGCAAAATTTTACCTGAGAAGGTCATGGCGCCTGCATAGATCCCCTCGCGACGGCGGCCGGTGTAAATTTCATCGACATCAGCCAAAAAGGTGTAAACGGTCCAGGGAATGTAGTAGACGCCGCCGGTGCCGAGACCGAACAGCACCGTGATGCCAAACATCAGGATGGTGGCCAGGCTTGAAGGCAGGTGGAAGAACCACAGCGAGGTGTAGAGCAGCACGGCAAAGATGACCACGCTCAGCGCCAGAATATACGGCTTACTGAAGCCTTTCTTCACGCACAGGCCGATAAACAGGGCCGTTGATACCAGCTGCAGAATTGAGTTCAGGCTGTTGAGCCCGGCCACCATGGCCGGATCGTGTTGCAGCACGAAGATGACGAAGTAAGTGAAGATCGACGCAAACAGCCATTCGGCGCCGAAACCGCAGAGATACATACCAAGGTGTTTACGGAATACGCGCAGATAAAAGGTTGAGCGCATATCTTTGGCCAGCATAAGCAGCGTATTGAGTAGCCCCTTTTTCTCCCCCGAGCTTTTTTCCTCTTCGCGCGGTCGTTCCCAGCTGCAGTACCACAAACAGGAGATGGCCACGATAAGAATGACACCGTAGGTCAGTCCGGTAAGGAAAAACGGGGTGGCGGATTCTTTGCCATAAAGCAGGATGAACTGCCCGGGGATAAATGCCGCGAGGAAGTTAGCCAGTTTGCCGAATATCGCTTTATAACCGGTGAGTTTCGAACGCAGTGAGAAATCATCAGTCATTTCGGTCGCCAATGTTTCATAGGGGACCATAATCGAGGTATAAATGATTTCAAAGACGACGTAGGTGCACAGGTAGTACCAGAAACCGAGACCTTCTACCCACAGCAGCGGGTAGAACATCATTAGCGGAATGCCTATCAATAAAAAGAAGCGACGGCGGCCAAAGCGTTTACCGAGCCGGGTTTTGCCAAAGTTATCGGTGAGGTAGCCCATCAGCGGGTTACTAATCGCGTCGATAATGCTGGCGACGGAGAAAATAAAGGAGGCTTCGATCAGCGTCAGCCCACAGAAGGTTGTATAAAAATAGAGCAGCCAGGCACCGCTGATCGCCAGTGCGCCGCTTCCCAGCAAATTTCCGCCGCCGTAGGCTAACTGATGGCGTAACAAAATCGGTCTTCCCTGCAGCCCGTTTGAGGCTGAAGCCGTATATCTTGCCATTAAAATAAACTCCGTGTTTTAAATTTTTGAAACGCTGTTTTTATATTATCAACCCAGAGTTTTAAACGTGATCCAGATCACCAATACCCTGCTAATTCCTCCGGCTGAGCGGGAATGAGATCTGGTTAAAAGTTTTTAATGCCTTTCAGGAATAAAAACGGCGCCGAAGCGCCGAAAAAGATTGGTTCGCTGAGGGGCGATGAGGGCATTAAAGGCAGAAACACGCCTCTTTTTACGCTTTATCGCGCGCTCCGGTATTTGCCGACATGACGCTGGCGTACTGTTGGCTGACCAGTTCAAGCAGGTGACGATCGGTTTGCTGTTCGCTGGTCCCGGCCTGGTCCGCGCAGCGGACTTCATCCAGAATGGTCTCCAGCAGCATGCCATCCAGCTGCTGTTCTTTCGCCAGCAGCGCGAGGAAGCGTAGGGTTGATTCGTCGCTTTGCGCCTTCGCCTCTGCCGTCAGGCCGGAAAGCATGCTGCTGCGCTGTTGATAATCAGCAACGGTTTTGCTAAACAGGTCTTCAAGAGAGGCGCATTCCGCGCTGCAGGCTTCGTCTGCTTTAACTACGGGCCAGGCGCCGGAACTTTTCATAAAATCAAAGACCCGCATCATCTGCGTTATGCTGGATTGCGCTCGATTACGCAGAAAAGTGGCGGTACCGTTCAACCGCTGCTGAATACACCACTCGCTTAACTGCAGATACAAGTTGGAAGTATGGAACTCAAGATTCAATTGGTTATTCAGCTTTTGCACCATTCCTGGAACGACCATAACAATATCCTTATTTACTGTGCGGGAAGCGCCTGCGTCATATCCAGACGCGATTGTGACCAAGGGAGTTTGCGAAATTAAAACCAACAGATGAAAAGCTCAGAATAATTTTATTCAGAACTTAAGCCCGAACCATGGAATTAAATTTCTTGTCTCAACGAAGATAGAATAGCGCTACATCTGAATTAAGAAAACTCTCAATGGTGGTTATTTACATTATGTTACAACATCTGGATTTAACTTTATACAGGCTGGAAATGTAATAGTAATCGCTTACTGTAGTACATTGCTATTTATATTAACTTTATGATTTAACACCTCTTTTATTGGCTTCCTGATTAAAAAGTAGTATCTCTAATATTTTTTATTGAAATCGTGTTTTAAAAATAACGATTCAAAATTCCTTTTTGTGATATCGTGCGTCATCAAAGCGAAGGCTGCACTGGTTCATCTTTTCGCCTGGGTAACTGAAAAGATGATGATAATTTAAAAAAAGATGTTTTTTTGTAAAAGGCTTATGACTACCACGCTAACGAAAGGAGACTGAAATGAAAAAAGTTGCGGTGCTGCTGGCGTCGGGTTTTGAAGAGGGAGAGGCGATTGTGGTGGTTGATATCCTCCGCCGTCTGCATCTGGATGTGGAGCTTCTCTCCTGCGCCGAATCGCGCGCGGTGGTGAGCTACCACGATATCCCAATGGTTGCGGATAGCACTTTAGCCGAACGCGCAGGGATGCTGTACGACGCGGTGGTTCTGCCCGGCGGTCCGCAGGGAAGCGTCAACCTCGCCGCCAGCCAGGACGTCGTAGCGTTTATTACGGCCCACGATAAAGCAGGAATGCTGATCTGTCCGATCTGTTCGGCAGCCGCAAGGGTTCTCGGCGGCAATGGGCTGCTCAGGGGGCGACGCTACGTCTGTTCGGGGGAGTTATGGCAGAACGTGGCGGACGGGGAGTATGTTGATCAACCCGTAGTGGAAGACGGTAATTTGATCAGCGGTAAAGGGTTAGGCCATGTTTTTGATTTTTCTTTTACCGTTGCCGCTCGTTTATTGGGGGATGAGGTGCCGGTACGCAAGCATGCGGAGCATATTTATTGCCGCTGGTAATATCGACAAGGATAACTCTGCTGATGATATAGAGAATATTGCTACAGCCCGCGCTAATTGTCTGACAATTAGCGTTTTTTTTATGTCTTTTTCCGCTGTTTTTATGTACGCAATTACTGTAATTCCGCGATGTGATTGCGCTCTCGTATGGAGAAATAATTTCCGGTTAATACTATTTTAACAACGGCGGTCTTGATTGAGACTTTCCTAATGCCTTGTTTTGCGTCCGATAAAAAAATTAACTCTTAATTTTCCCTACATAAAAGCGAATTAAAGCTGGAGTTTACCATGCACAAATTTACTAAAGCGCTGGCGGCGATCGGTCTCGCCGCAGTTATGTCACAATCAGCTATGGCCGAGACGCTTAAGCTGGGTTTTCTGGTCAAACAGCCTGAAGAGCCATGGTTTCAAACAGAGTGGAAATTTGCCGATAAGGCCGGTAAAGATTTAGGTTTCGACGTCATCAAAATTGCCGTCCCCGACGGTGAGAAAACCCTCAACGCCATTGATAGCCTGGCGGCTAGCGGAGCCAAAGGCTTTGTTATCTGTACGCCCGATCCCAAACTCGGGGCGGCTATAGTCGCCAAAGCGCGCGGCTATGATATGAAAGTCATTACCGTCGATGACCAGTTCGTTAACGCCAAAGGCAAACCGATGGAGAGCGTACCGCTGGTGATGATGGCGGCCAGTGAGATCGGCGCACGTCAGGGGCAGGAGCTCTATAAAGAGATGCAAAAACGCGGCTGGGACGTGAAGGATACCGCCGTCATGGCCATCACTTCCGACGAGCTGGACACCGCCCGTCGTCGCACTACCGGATCGATGGACGCCCTGAAAGCTGCCGGTTTCCCGGAGCAACAAATCTACCGTGTGCCAACGAAATCTAACGACATTCCCGGCGCCTTTGATGCCGGCAACTCTATGCTGGTTCAGCATCCGAACGTCAAACACTGGCTGATCGTCGGCATGAACGACAATACCGTTCTGGGCGGCGTACGCGCCACCGAAGGCCAGGGCTTTAAAGCGCCTGACGTTATCGGTATCGGTATTAACGGTGTTGATGCAGTGAACGAACTCTCTAAAGCGCAGGCCACTGGTTTCTACGGCTCTCTGCTGCCAAGCCCGGATATTCACGGCTATAAAACCAGCGAGATGCTTTATAACTGGGTGACAAAAGATGTCGAACCGCCAAAATTCACCGCGGTGACCGACGTGGTGCTGATTACCCGCGACAATTTTAAAGAAGAGCTGGCTAAAAAAGGGCTGTAAGGCCGGTTGACCGGGCCTCTTGCCTTGAGCGAGAGGCCCTGTACAGAAAAGCGGAGTCGTTATGCAACAGTCTACCCCTTATCTCTCATTCCACGGTATCACCATGACATTCCCGGGCGTTAAAGCGCTGTCCGATATTAGCTTTGACTGCTATGCCGGACAGGTCCACGCCCTGATGGGAGAAAACGGCGCCGGGAAATCCACTTTGCTCAAAATCCTCAGCGGCAACTACGTACCCACTGCCGGCAGCCTACAGATCCAAGGCCAGCAGATGACCTTTACCCACACCACCGAGGCGCTGAACGCCGGGGTGGCGATTATCTATCAGGAGCTGCATCTGATCCCGGAAATGACCGTGGCGGAAAATATCTACCTCGGCCAATTGCCGCACAAGGGCGGGATTGTGAATCGGTCGCTGCTGAATTATGAAGCCGGCCTGCAGCTGCAGCATCTGGGGCTGGATATCGACCCGGAAACGCCGTTGAAGTATTTGTCGATTGGCCAGTGGCAGATGGTGGAGATCGCCAAGGCGTTGGCGCGGAACGCCAAAATCATCGCTTTTGACGAGCCCACCAGCTCACTGTCGGCCAGGGAAATCGACAATCTGTTTCGGGTCATCCGCGAGCTGCGCCAGGAAGGGCGGGTGATCATTTACGTTTCCCACCGGATGGAAGAGATCTTTGCATTAAGTGACGCCATCACGGTCTTCAAAGATGGTCGCTACGTGCGCACCTTTGACAATATGCAAGAGGTTAACCACGACGCTCTGGTACAGGCGATGGTCGGTCGCGAGCTGGGCGATATCTACGGCTGGCAGCCCCGTGAATATGGCAAAGAGCGTTTGCGCCTCGATCGGGTGAAGGCGCCTGGCGTACGGCAACCCGTTAGCCTTTCGGTGCGTAGCGGAGAAATCGTCGGCCTGTTTGGGCTGGTTGGCGCCGGACGCAGCGAACTGATGAAAGGCCTGTTCGGCGGCAGCAGAATAACCGCCGGTCAGGTTTATATCGACGGCGAGGCCATTGATATCCGCAAGCCGGCTCAGGCGATTCAGGCCGGGATGATGCTCTGCCCGGAAGACCGCAAAGCAGAGGGGATTATTCCGGTTCACTCGGTTCGCGACAACATCAATATCAGCGCCCGCCGCAAGCACATTCTCGCGGGCTGCGTCATCAATAATGCCTGGGAAGCGCAGAACGCCGACCAGCATATTAAATCGTTGAATATCAAAACGCCCGGCGCAGAGCAGCTGATTATGAATCTCTCCGGTGGCAATCAGCAAAAGGCGATTCTCGGCCGCTGGCTGTCGGAGGAAATGAAAGTCATCCTGCTTGACGAGCCCACGCGCGGCATTGATGTGGGCGCTAAGCATGAGATCTATAACGTTATTTACGCATTAGCGGCATCGGGCGTCGCGGTGGTCTTTGCCTCCAGCGATTTACCGGAAGTTCTCGGCGTAGCCGATCGCATCGTGGTGATGCGCGAGGGTGAGATTGCCGGAGAGCTGCTGCATGAACATGCCAATGAACAGCAGGCATTGAGCCTTGCCATGCCAAAAGTGAGCCAGGCAGTCGCCTGAGTAAGGAGTCTATGATGTCATCAGTTACCACTTCAGGTACTTCCCGGTCGGCTTTTAGTTTCTCCCGTATCTGGGATCAGTTCGGCATGCTGGTCGTTTTCGCGGTGCTGTTTATTGGCTGCGTAATTTTTGTGCCCAATTTTGCCTCGTTTATTAATATGAAAGGTCTGGGGTTGGCTATTTCTATGTCCGGAATGGTCGCCTGTGGGATGCTGTTTTGCCTGGCGTCCGGCGATTTCGATCTGTCGGTCGCCTCGGTTATTGCCTGCGCCGGCGTGACCACGGCGGTGGTGATTAATCTGACTGAAAGCATGTGGGTTGGCATTGGCGCCGGTCTGCTGCTTGGCGCAGTGAGCGGCCTGGTCAACGGTTTTGTCATTGCCCGCTTAAAGATTAATGCTCTGATTACCACCCTCGCCACGATGCAGATCGTCCGCGGTCTTGCCTATATCATCTCCGACGGTAAAGCGGTAGGGATTGAAGATGAGCGCTTTTTTACCCTCGGCTACGCCAACTGGTTTGGTCTGCCTGCGCCTATCTGGTTAACCGTTGCCTGCCTGATTGTATTCGGTCTGCTGCTGAATAAAACCACCTTTGGCCGAAACACGCTGGCGATAGGGGGTAATGAAGAAGCGGCTCGTCTGGCCGGCGTTCCGGTGGTGCGGACGAAAATTATTATTTTCGTCCTTTCAGGGCTGGTTTCCGCGGCGGCGGGTATTATCCTGGCATCCCGTATGACCAGCGGTCAGCCGATGACGTCCATTGGCTATGAGCTGATTGTCATTTCGGCCTGCGTGCTCGGGGGCGTATCGCTGAAGGGCGGGATCGGCAAGATCTCCTACGTGGTAGCCGGGATCCTGATTCTGGGAACGGTGGAAAATGCGATGAACCTGCTGAACATTTCGCCGTTCTCGCAGTACGTTGTGCGCGGCGTGATTTTGCTGGCTGCGGTGATCTTCGACCGCTATAAACAGAAAGCGAAGCGTGCGGTTTAATTCGTCCAACTTTTCAGTTTAATCCTAAACCCTCGCCAGCGCCCGTTGCGCTGGCGATGACTATCAAAAATGGCGATGCTGGTCACACTGTCTATACTTACATGGCTACAATAATTTAACACCCAGCATGTTGCTGGCCATGATAAGGAGGAAACAGGGTGGCTGACCAGATTTATGTACCGCCTGCGTTAACCGGAAACTACGCTTTTTTCTTTGACCTCGATGGTACCCTTGCCGGTATCAAACCCCATCCCGATCAGGTGGTCATTCCAGCCGATGTTCTGCAGTCGCTGCGCCAGCTTGTGCAGCAGCAAAACGGCGCGGTGGCATTGATTTCAGGGCGCTCAATGGTTGAGCTGGATGAGCTTACCCGTCCTTACCGGCTACCGCTTGCCGGTGTCCACGGGGCTGAACGCCGTGACATCAATGGTAAAACGCATATTGTCTCTTTACCGGATTCACTTCTGAAGGCGCTCTCTGCGCAGTTGACGACGGAACTGGATGCTTTGCCGGGATGCGAACTGGAAAGTAAGGGGATGGCTTTTGCTTTGCACTATCGACAGGCGCCGGAGCAGCAGCAAGCGGTGCTGGCGCTGGCGCAATCTATCGTCCAGCGCCATCCCATTCTGGCCCTGCAGCCGGGTAAGTGCGTGGTGGAGATCAAACCGCGTGGAGTGAATAAAGGTGAAGCGATAGCCGCTTTTATGCAGGAAGCTCCATTCAAAGGACGCAAGCCGGTGTTTGTTGGTGATGACTTAACCGATGAAGCTGGTTTTAGCGTCGTGAATCAATTGAATGGCGTATCGGTCAAAGTGGGCGGCGGCGAAACGCAAGCGCGTTGGCGTTTGCCTGACGTGCCCGCCGTCCATCTTTGGATTAGTAACATCGCGAATCATGGGCAACAACCAGATGCGCTAACCGACAGGAGAGATGGCTATGAGTCGCTTAGTCGTAGTATCTAATCGTATTGCCCCGCCGGATGACAAAAAGGCCAGCGCCGGTGGCCTTGCCGTGGGGATTATGGGGGCATTAAAAGCAGCCGGAGGTTTGTGGTTCGGCTGGAGTGGGGAAATCGGTGACGACCAACAGCCGTTAAAAAAAGTGACTCAGGGCAATATCACCTGGGCCTCTTTCAATCTTAGCGAGCAGGATCACGACGAATATTACAACCGCTTTTCCAATGCCGTTTTATGGCCCGCATTCCACTATCGTCTTGACCTGGTTGATTTTCAGCGTGAAGCCTGGGAGGGCTATCAGCGCGTTAATGCGACCCTGGCGGATAAATTGCTGCCGCTGATTGAACCTGACGATATCGTCTGGATCCACGACTATCACCTGCTGCCGTTGGCCAGCGAACTGCGCCAGCGCGGCGTCAATAATCGTATCGGCTTCTTTTTGCATATTCCGTTCCCGACGCCGGAAGTGTTTAATGCGTTACCGCCGCATGCGGAACTGCTTGAACAGCTTTGCGATTACGATTTACTGGGTTTCCAGACCGAAAGCGACCGACTGGCGTTTCTGGATTGCGTATCGATGCAAACCCGCCTGACGACGCGCGACGGCAAAAAGCATGTGGCCTGGGGAAAACCTTTCCAGACCGAAGTGTATCCGATCGGTATCGATCCGGAAGAGATTGCGCGCAGCGCAAAAGGGCCGCTGCCGCCGAAGCTGGCGCAGCTGAAGAGCGAGCTCAAAAGCGTCCAAAATATCTTTTCCGTTGAACGGCTGGACTATTCGAAGGGGCTGCCGGAGCGTTTTCTCGCTTATGAAGCTCTGCTGGAGAACTATCCGCAGCATCACGGCAAGATTCGCTATACCCAGATTGCGCCGACTTCACGCGGGGACGTTCAGGCCTATCAGGATATTCGTCATCAGCTGGAAAACGCAGCCGGCCGTATCAATGGCCAGTATGGCCAGCTGGGCTGGACGCCGCTTTACTACCTTAACCAGCACTTTGAACGCAAGCTGCTGATGAAAATCTTCCGCTACTCCGACGTTGGTCTGGTTACCCCGCTGCGCGATGGTATGAACCTGGTGGCGAAAGAGTATGTTGCCGCGCAGGACCCGCAAAATCCGGGCGTGCTGGTGCTGTCGCAGTTTGCCGGCGCGGCCAACGAGCTCCCGACGGCCTTAATCGTTAATCCTTACGATCGCGATGAGGTCGCTGCGGCGCTGGATAAGGCATTAACCATGCCTCTGGCCGAGCGTATTGCCCGCCATTCGGCCATGCTGGCGGTGATTAAGGAAAACGATATTCATCGCTGGCAGGAGCGGTTTATTGCCGATCTAAAGGAGATTGAGCCAGGGAGCGAGGAGAGCCACTTAGAGCGCAAGGTCGCCACTTTCCCTAAACTCGCCTGAGGCCAAGACGGTTAGCGCCTCCCCGGCGCTAGCCTTTTTCCAGACAAACCAGCAGTACATCGACGCCGCTACTGCCAACAATATCTTTTGCCGAACAGGTGGCGCGAGAAAACAGACTCTGGTTGTGGTTACCGCAAATCACCAGGTCAACGCGATGCTGTCGGCAAAAATCCTGCACGTGGTGAGCAATTCCGCCGCTGGCAATTGTCATTTTCTCTATAGGATAGTCGGCGTGGCGGGCCAGCTCGGCCAGAAATCCGCGCGTCTCCTCCTGCATCACTTCGCGTAAGTTTTCCATCATGGGCGCCGCAAACTGATTATACAGCTCCGGATCCGTCGCCATCGTAATCAGGCTGACTTTTGCATTGACCGGACGTGCGATGGAGACAGCTTTTTGAATGAGGACCCGGCTTTCCGGGGTTGGCGCCACGGCGACCAGCAGATGTGAGTAGGGCATCAAGCCTCCTTGATATACGCGAAACAACCCTTTTCTTATTGTCTTTACTCCCATTCCGTAGCATTCGCAAGGTTTATCCGCAGCGAAATACATCGCCCAAATTTCATTCCACGACGCGCCGTTTCGGTGGCCATATCTCAGTTTTTGGTCCGATCTTTTGTATTAAAAGAAACGCTGTTTTATAAATCAGTGAAGCGTGTTCATCGACTCTTTGTGTTTTTGCCATTGAACGCTTTTGGCTGGCAAAAATGAAAAGGTAACGCCGTTCCCATGTTCTTACTGTAGCCATGTATCAACCCCCTTTTGGCGGAATGAGCCAAAAAGCGGTTCGGAGTTCTCAAAAAAAAGACACAGGATTTACGGCGATGAAAACACGTAAAATCGGTTTGGTTAACTACCTTGCCTATGGATCGGGCGATTTTCTTGGTGCGGGAACAACTGCACTCACGGCAGCCTGGCTGCTCTACTTCTACACCACCTTTTGCGGACTTTCGCCTATCGAGGCGACGCTCATTTTTGCCACTGCCAGAGTTCTGGATGCGGTAATCAGCCCGCTGATGGGCTTTCTGACGGATAACTTTGGCTCGACCTGGCTGGGAAAACGTTTTGGCAGGCGTAAGTTCTTTATCCTGCTCGGCATCCCTTGCGTGTTTAGCTACTCCATTATGTGGGTAGGGGATATGGGGTTCTGGTACTACCTGCTGACCTATCTGCTGTTTGACATCGTCTATACCATGATTCTGGTGCCGTATGAAACGCTGGTGCCGGAAATGACCGACGATTTTAAACAGAAAACCAAATTCTCCGGCGCGCGTATTTCTATGGCGCAGATGTCGGCGATCCTGGCTTCTTTCCTGCCGGGCATTCTGCTGACCATCTTCGGCAAAGACAACGCCGTCTCTTTCTTCTACGCCAGCCTGGTGTTCTCGGTGCTGTGCGCAATGATGTTAACTTTTGTCTGGTTCTTTACCTGGGAGCGCCCGCGTGAAGAGTGGACGGAGGCTGCGCTGCGCGCCGAAGAGGAGAAACAGAACCTGAGCTTGTCTCAGAGTCTTAATCGCCTGTTTATTGAATTAAGTTCGACCCTGCGCATTAAAATTTTCCGTCAGCATTTGGGGATGTATCTGGGGGGCTATATCGCCCAGGATGTCTTCAATGCGGTCTTTACTTACTATGTGGTGTTTGTCCTGATGCAGGAAGCCTCAATGGCCTCCAACCTGCTGGGGACCATGGCGATCTTCCAGTTTATTGCGGTTATTGCGATGATCCCGCTGTGTATTCGCTTCGGTCCGGCGCCATCGTACCGCATGGTGGTAGTGTTGTTCGGGCTGAGTTCGCTCTCTTACGCGGTGCTGTACTACGCTGGCCTCAGCGATGTTTATTCGCTGCTGCTGCTGATTTCCGCAGTGGCGGGTCTGGGCCGCGGCGGCATCAACTATGTTCCGTGGAACACCTATACGTATATTGCCGACGTGGACGAAGTGATCACCGGCCAGCGTCGCGAAGGCATCTTTGCCGGGATTATGACTCTGACGCGTAAGGCTTCCCAGGCCGGGGCGGTGATGTTGGTAGGGATCATCATGCAGATGTCCGGCTTTGTCTCCGGGCAGAAAACGCAGCCTTATGAAGTGAACCATACCATTCTGCTGATCCTCAGCGTCGGCACTTTGCTGGTGCTGGCCTGCGGCTTCCTCGTTTCCCTGCGCTTTAAACTCAATCTGCAAACCCACAGCGTCCTGCGTGCGGAAACGCTCAAAATGCGTGAATCCGGACGCGCTCAGCCGGAACTGGCCAGCGCCCAGGATCGTGAGGTAGTCGAGATGCTGGCCGGGATGCCGTACGACTCCCTGTGGGGAAACAACAATATTGGTTATCTGAATCGTAATAAACCCGCCGCGCCATCGCTGAAACAGCGTTCTGCCATGAATTCGACATATAACAGAGGTTAAGGATATGAAAGTTTGGCCTGTCAAACATAGCCCACTACTGCGCCAGCCTGAGCGCTTTATCGCCCGCAATGAACTGCAGGCGCTGATTCAGAAGGTCACGCAAAATCTGGTCAACATTAAAGATGAAAGCGGGCAATTTTTACTGCGGCTGGACGACGGGCGCATCATTGATACGAAAGGGTGGAACGGCTGGGAGTGGACTCACGGCGTCGGCCTGTACGGCATCTGGCAGTATTACCAGCAGACCGGCGATATCGCGATGCGCGATATTATCGATGGCTGGTTTGCCGATCGCTTTGCCGAGGGGGCGACCACCAAAAACGTCAACACCATGGCGCCGTTTCTCACCCTCGCTTATCGCTATGAAGAGACGGGCAACGCCGCGTATCTGCCCTGGCTCGATAGCTGGGCCGAGTGGGCGATGAACGAGATGCCGCGCACGGAGTCTGGCGGCATGCAGCACATCACGCTGGCGGAAGAAAATCATCAGCAAATGTGGGACGACACGCTGATGATGACCGTTCTGCCGCTGGCGAAAATTGGTAAGCTGCTTAATCGCCCCGAATACGTAGAGGAGGCGGTGTATCAGTTTCTGCTGCACGTGCAGAATCTGATGGACCGCGAGTCCGGTCTGTGGTTTCACGGCTGGAACTACGAGGGGCGACATAATTTCGCTCGCGCCCGCTGGGCGCGCGGCAATAGCTGGCTGACGATCGTGATCCCGGATTTCCTGGAGCTGGTGGATTTACCCGAACACAGCGCGGTGCGACGTTACCTGGTGCAGGTGTTGGATACGCAGATTGCGGCGCTGGCCCGCTGTCAGGACGATAGCGGCCTGTGGCATACGCTACTTGATGACCCTGACTCCTATCTGGAAGCCTCGGCGACCGCCGGTTTTGCGTATGGGATCCTCAAGGCGGTGCGCAAGCGCTACGTGAGTCAGGCGTATACGGAGGTTGCGGAAAAAGCGATTCGCGGCATTGTGGCGAATATCTCTGCGCAAGGGGAACTGCTGCAAACGTCCTTCGGTACCGGGATGGGGTCGGATCTCGATTTTTATCGCGACATCCCGCTGACGTCGATGCCGTATGGCCAGGCGATGGCGATCCTGTGTCTGACGGAGTATCTGCGGAAGTATTTTTGAATCAGGTGAGAACAGCCGGGTGAGGCGTCAGCCGCCGCCCGGCAAACCCGGCGTTAAGCCGGGTTCTTTCGGCACATTACATCCGTTCTACGGTTTCGATACCCAGGGTATCAAGACCCAGCTTCAGCGTTTTCGCCGTCAGCAGAGCCAGTTTCAGGCGGCTGTTGCGCGTCTCTTCGCTATCAGCGCTCAGGATCGGGCAGTGCTCGTAGAAACCGGAGAACAGACCCGCCAGATCGTACAGGTAAGAACACATAACGTGCGGCGTGCCTTCACGGGCAACGACCGTAAGGGTTTCTTCAAACTGCAGCAGACGGGCCGCCAGCTGGGCTTCGCGGTCTTCGGTGATGACCACCGGCGCCGCCACTAGCGCACTTTCATCAATATCCGCTTTGCGGAACACGGAGAGCACGCGGGTATAGGCATACTGCATATAAGGCGCGGTATTGCCCTCAAAGGCCAGCATGTTATCCCAGTCGAAGATATAGTCAGTGGTGCGGTTTTTTGACAAGTCGGCATACTTAACCGCGCCAATCCCGACCGCGTTCGCCAGTTTTTCCAGTTCATCGGCGGGCATATCCGGGTTTTTCTCCGCCACCAGACGGCGGGCGCGTTCCAGCGCTTCGTCCAGCAGGTCGGCGAGCTTCACGGTACCGCCGGCGCGGGTTTTGAACGGTTTGCCGTCCTTGCCGAGCATCATGCCGAACATGTGGTGCTCCAGCGGTACGGACTCCGGCACGTAGCCGGCTTTACGTACGATAGTCCACGCCTGCATCAGGTGCTGATGCTGGCGAGAGTCGATGTAGTAAAGCACGCGATCCGCATGCAGATTCTCGTAGCGGTATTTTGCGCAGGCGATATCGGTAGTGGTGTAAAGGTAGCCGCCATCCTTCTTCTGGATGATGACGCCCATCGGTTCACCTTCCTTGTTTTTGTACTCATCAAGGAATACCACCGTCGCGCCTTCGCTTTCTACCGCCAGCCCTTTGGCCTTCAGGTCGGCCACGATACCCGGCAGCATCGGGTTATAAAGGCTTTCGCCCATAACATCATCGCGGGTCAGGGTGACGTTCAGGCGGTTATAGGTTAACTGGTTTTGCGACATGGTGATGTCGACCAGCTTGCGCCACATTTCGCGGAAATATTCGTCGCCGCCCTGCAGCTTAACGACGTAGCTGCGCGCGCGCTCGGCGAAGGCTTCATCTTCATCGTAGTGTTTTTTCGCTTCACGATAGAAACCTTCGAGGTCGGCCAGCGCCATTTCACCGGCGTTCTCCTGCTGCTGTTTTTCCAGGTACGCGATAAGCATACCGAACTGGGTACCCCAGTCGCCCACGTGGTTAGCGCGGATCACTTTATGCCCGAGAAACTCCAGCGTACGCACCGCGGCATCGCCAATGATGGTGGAGCGCAGATGGCCTACGTGCATCTCTTTCGCCACGTTCGGCGCAGAGTAATCGACCACCACGGTTTGTGCCGGCGGCTGAGCCACGCCCAGACGTTCCGATTTCAGCGCGCAGCTGACATTTTCCGCGAGGAAGGCCGGATCGAGGAAAATATTAATAAAGCCAGGGCCGGCGATCTCTACCTTATTGGCAATCCCGCTCAGATCGAGATGAGACAGTACCTGCTCTGCAAGTTGTCGCGGCGCCATGCCCAGTTTTTTGGCAACGGCCATCACGCCGTTGGCCTGATAGTCGCCGAACTGGACTTTTGCTGACTGGCGGACCTGAGGTTCGCAATCGGCAGACGCGCCTGCTGCGATCAGGGCCTGACTGACTTTTTCTGAGAGAAGAGCCTGAATATTCACCGAAACACCTTACGTTAACACGCCGTCACCCTGATGGGGCGGCGCGGGAATGTGGACAAATTAGGGCAGGAGTATACTGCATTTGCACCCACGCGTCAGCACCGCACGGAGGTTGCTGAGCCTCGCGCTCAACGAATAACCGTTCGCCGGACGTCGCCGACGATTGCCGGTTGGTCGGATGCGGAAAACGCGATAGATTAGCGCTTTTTAGCGCGTACCGAGGCTTACGATGGCGAACTGGCAGCAGATTAATGAATTAAACGATATTTCCGCGGACCTGTCGCGCTTTACCGAGGCGCTAAACGCGCTTGCTCATCGGCTTGGTCTCGATATTACGCCACTTGATGCCGACCATATTTCCCTGCGCTGTCACCAGAACGCCACGGCGGAGCGCTGGCGTCGCGGCTTTGAGCAATGCGGCACGCTGCTGTCGGAAAATGTCATTAACGGCCGCCCCATCTGCCTGTTCAGGCTGGATGAGCCGGTGGTCGTGGCGCACTGGCGTTTTAGCATTGTTGAACTGCCGTGGCCGGGCGAAAAGCGCTATCCGCATGAAGGCTGGGAGCATATTGAAATCGTTCTGCCTGGCGAGCCCGAAACGCTCAATACCCGCGCCCTGGCGCTGCTTTCCGATGATGGATTGAGCCAACCGGGCATTTTTGTAAAGACCAGCGCGCCTAAAGGAGAGCATGAGCGCTTGCCGAATCCAACTCTGGCGGTTACCGATGGCAAAGTGACGATCAAATTTCACCCGTGGTCGATTGAGCAAATTGTCGCCAGCGAACAATCAGAACGATAACAGTGTGAAGCTACGCGGCGTCTGTCGGAAGAAATCGTGACATTCTGTCGTGTCTGCCATATCGACGGAGAGAAGAATGACCTTACTGGAAGTCTGCTGTTACAGCATGGAGTGCGCGCTGGAAGCCCAGCGCTGCGGCGCCGACCGCATCGAGCTATGCGCCGCGCCGCAGGAGGGAGGGCTTACGCCTTCCTTGGGCGTCCTTAAAACGGTGCGTGAGTCGGTGACCATCCCCGTTCATCCAATTATTCGTCCGCGCGGCGGTGACTTTTGCTATACCGCTGGCGAATTTGCCGCAATGCTTGATGATGTGGCTGCGGTGAGAGATCTCGGCTTTCCCGGCATGGTGATCGGCATCCTGGACGCCGACGGTCAGGTAGATAGGGCGCGAATGAAAAAAATAATGGCGGCGGCGGGAACGATGGCCGTCACCTTTCACCGTGCCTTTGATATGTGCGCCAACCCGCGCCAGGCCAGCGTTGAGCTGGCTGAGCTCGGCGTTCAGCGGATCCTGACTTCGGGCCAGCAGCCATCAGCCGAAAAAGGAATTTCATTAATCAGGGAACTTATTTCCCAAAGCGACACTCCTATTATTATGGCCGGCGCAGGAGTGCGTGCCGCCAACCTGCCGCTGTTTTTGCAGGCTGGGGTAAAAGAGGTCCACAGCTCGGCAGGCCAGTGGCTACCGTCCCCGATGCGCTTTCGTAATCCCGGGTTGTCGATGTCTACGGATGCCGATGCTGATGAATACTTACGCTACGCCGTCAATGGCGAAGCGGTAGCGGAAATGAAGAAGATTATTTCCGCACAGAGAGATTAAAACCCTAAATAATTCGAGTTGCGAGAAGGCGGCGACGCAGGGAAACCCCAGGAGCTTACTCAAGTAAGTGACTGGGGTGAGCGACAAATCTGTCTGGAACAGATTTGAACGCCGTATCCCGGCGGCCCGTAAGGGCGAGGCTCATGGATGAGCCGAGTAACAAAGCCAGCGCACATGCAACTTGAAGTATGACGGGGATAAACCGTTTTTTGCTGCACATCATGTCGCCCAATATGATGATTGCCCGTACCAGGCCCCTGCCCATTAAACAGGGGCCTTTTTTTATGCTAAAAACGCGTCAACCGGCCCGCTTGTCGGCACGTTTTTTCGCTGCCAGAGACTGTTCCGTTTCCGGTTTGGTGGCAATAATCACCGCGCGCAGCGGGGCGGGATAGCCTTCGCGGGTTTTGCTACTGTCCTCGGGATCGAGGAAGTCGGCCAGCGACTCGGTGGTCATCCACTCGGTGCGGCGCTGCTCTTCGGTCGAGGTCACGCACGCATCGACGATGCGTACATCGACAAATCCGCACTTCTCCAGCCACTGCTTCAGCGCGGCGGCAGAGGGAATAAAGTAGACGTTGCGCATCTGCGCATAGCGATCGCCCGGCACCAGCACGGTATTTTCGTCGCCTTCAACGACCAGCGTCTCCAGCACCAGCTCGCCGCCGGGAACCAGCTGATCTTTTAGCTGCCAAAGGTGATCGAGCGGGGAACGACGATGGTATAGCACGCCCATCGAAAAAACGGTATCAAAGGCGTTCAGCGCCGGAAGCTGTTCAATTCCCAGCGGCAGCAGATGCGCCCGCTGGTCGTTGCCCAGCAGTTTACGTACGGCTTCAAACTGGCAAAGGAACAGTTGGGTGGGATCGATGCCTACCGCCAGATGAGCGCCTGCGCCAATCATCCGCCACATGTGATATCCGCTGCCGCAGCCGACATCAAGAATAGTCCGTCCGGTCAGGTCGGAAAGGTGCGGCAGTACGCGCTCCCACTTCCAGTCGGAACGCCATTCGGTATCGATATTCACGCCGTAAAGGGAGAAGGGCCCTTTACGCCAGGGCATCAGATTCTTCAGCAGGTTTTCAATGCGCAGGCGCTGGCCTTCACCGAGCGGCGTTTCGCTCTCGGCGGTGACGCTATGCAGCAGGTCGAGGCGGTAGGGCGCAAACTCGGGCAGAAACTCGACGGCCCGTTCCCACTCCCGGTATTTGCCGTGCAGCGCTTCACGTTGCCAGGCCGCGACCTGAGCGGGTAGCGTCTCCAGCCAGTGTGACAGCGGGCTTTTGGCAATCAATTGATAAAAGTTGCTGAAATCAATCATGCCGGTTCCCCGGATTTTACGGCGATTAACGATCCGAAGTTAAAGCACTGGAACCACAATTCGGCATGTTCGAAACCGGCCTTGCGCAGGCGGGCTTTGTGGGTTTCCACGGAATCGGTGAGCATGACGTTTTCCAGCATGCTGCGCTTCTGGCTGATTTCCAGCTCGCTGTAGCCGTTGGCGCGCTTGAAGTCGTGATGCATGTTGAACAGAAGTTCGCCGACGTTGTCATCCTCGAAGCTGAATTTTTCCGATAGCACCAGCGCACCGCCCGGATTCAGCCCCTGATAAACCTTATCAAGAATGGCCTGGCGTTCGCCCGGCTCGAGAAACTGAATGGTGAAATTCAGCACCACCATCGAAGCATTTTCGATAGTGACGTGACGGATATCGCCTTCAATAACTTCGACCGGCGTCGGCGCTTTATAGGCGTCAATATGGCGACGGCAGCGTTCGACCATCGCCGGTGAGTTATCAACGGCGATAATTTTACAGCCGGCATGGGCAATGTTGCGGCGCACGGACAGCGTGGCTGCGCCAAGCGAGCAGCCGAGATCGTAAACCTGGGTATCCGGCTGAACGAAACGTTCCGCCAGCATGCCGATCATTGAAATAATGTTGGAATAGCCGGGAACAGAGCGCTGGATCATATCCGGGAAGACTTCAGCAACCCGTTCATCAAAGGTCCAGTCGCCGAGACTGGCAATCGGCGCGGAAAAAAGCGTATCGCGGTGAGACATAACGTTAAACCCGAAAAATCGAAAACGGCGTATTGTGCGCTAACGGACGGAGAAAACCAACTCCCAGGGCATATACCAGAAGTTCGCCAGCACCATCAGCAACAATGAACACCACGTCGCGCTCATGCCGGAGCGGCGCCAGCGATACAGGCGATGATGGAAACCATAAGAGTGCATCAGGCGCCCGACAATCAGCAAAATACCGCAGACGTGGACCATCCAGGTTTGCGCGCCGTTCATTTCCATAAACAGCAGCAGTATCAGGCCAATGGGAACGTATTCCACCGCGTTGCCGTGCACGCGAATAGCAACCTGCAGCTCGCTAAAACCACCGTCGCCGTAGCCAACGCGATATTGCGTCCTCAGGCGTACGACATCGTAAGAAAACTTTATTAGCAATAACGCACCTAAAACCGCATACAGCGCGCTGACCATACTCAAAACTCCCTTTTATTCCATCCGGTGGCTCAGTTGAGGATAGCAGGATATCAGAAAAGAGAGGTTTGCTGCGGAATTGACGGCGCATCACCTATTTCCGGTAGGGCGGCGCGCAGATCGCTCCACAGGATATCGACCAGCTGCGGAGCCTGGGCGATATCCGGTGTGTGGAGGAACAGGTAGGGCGTTGTGGTTTGCGCCCATTTTGGCAGCGTCCTTATCCACACGCTAAAAAGCTCGCGATTTTGCGCCATATCGTCGCTGCCAATAAAGCGCACCATCGGGTGCCGGGCCGTCACCAGCGCATGGACGGGGACTTTGGGCTTTTTGTTTTGCGCTTCGATCATTGCCTGACTGCGGGCGATGGCGCTGTGAACCGGGCGGCTATCGAGGATAACGCGGTTGACGTTTCGCTGATGCAAGCCGCGATTAAGCTGCTGTTCCGCTTCCCCCTTGGCGAAAAATTCCGCATGCCTTACTTCGACGCCGTAGGTGAATTCACGCGGCAGACTATCAAGAAAGTGCCAGAGGGCGGGAAGGTCTCGGGGGCCAAACGTCGCCGGCAGCTGTAGCCAGTATTGGCCGATGCGCGAAGACAGCGGCGCCAGACGAGTAAAAAACTCCTGGCTTAAGTCGTCGCAGTTGCGCAGCGCCGCCTGGTGCGAAATGGTGGCCGGAAACTTGAAGCAGAAGCGAAAATCGTCGTGGGTCTGTTCATACCATCGGCTGACAATCTCCGCTTTTGGTAACGCGTACAGGGTGGTGTTGCCCTCCACGCAATTAAAGTGGCGGGCATACTCTTCAAGGCTGGTGATACCCAGGCGCACCCACTTCGGGTGCGCCCATTGGGGAAGCCCAATATAGATCATAAGGCGGCAAGTACCTCCTCGGTGCTGCGCACGCGAGCAATACGCGGGAAGATGTGCGTCATGCTGCCCTGATGCTGTTCGGCCGACGCCGCGCTGCAGGCATCTTCAACCAGAATCAGATTAAATCCCAGCTCCCAGGCGTTGCGCGCCGTGGATTCGACGCCGATGTTGGTGGATATTCCGCACAGAATGATGGTGTCGATGCCGCGACGGCGAAGCTGCAGCTCGAGGTCAGTGCCGTAAAAAGCGCCCCACTGACGTTTAGTAACTTCGATATCGCTTTCCTGTTTTTCCAGCGCGAGCGGGTAGGTCCACCAGTTTTCCGGTAGCGTATGGGCGCCAGCCTCGGCATCGACCGGCTGTTTCAGCGCTTCGGCGAAATCCGCTGACCAGCCGACGCGAACCATCACTACGGGGGCGCCCTGCTGGCGACACTTTTTCGCCAGCTTCGCGGCCCGCTCAACCACTTTATCAGCGCGATGAGGGCCGCCGGCAAACGGTAAAATACCTTCCTGCAGGTCAATAATGACCAGCGCGGTGTTTTTTGCATTGAGTTCTAACATAATATCCCCGTATCTTCTCCAGGTGGTCAGGTCGCTACAATACCGTTGCCGATTCTGCCCAAGGGTAACAATTTTTGTTAATTTTTGTGAGTGCAGGCACTAAGCGCACAGCAAAGCAACGCTGCGCGCTGCGCCGGGCTTATCGTGCGGCATAATTTCCAGTATAATAGCCGCCTTTTTTCATTCAGTAGTGACATCAGCTAAAGCTGCGACCTCGTCGCCTGCAAGGCAGGCAACAATCCGCCTGCGGCTAAGTTAAGGGATATCTCATGCGTACAGAATATTGCGGACAGCTCGGTCTGTCCCACGTAGGGCAGCAAGTGACTCTGTGTGGTTGGGTCAACCGTCGTCGTGATCTTGGTAGCCTTATCTTTATTGATATGCGCGACCGCGAAGGCATCGTGCAGGTGTTTTTCGATCCGGATCGCGCGGATGCATTAAAGCTGGCCTCCGAACTGCGTAATGAGTTCTGCATTCAGGTCACCGGTACCGTGCGCGCGCGTGACGAAAAGAACGTCAATAATGATATGGCCACCGGCGCCATTGAAGTGCTGGCAACCGACCTGACGATCATCAACCGTGCTGAAGCGCTGCCGCTGGATTCCAACCACGTCAACACCGAAGAAGCGCGTCTGAAATACCGTTACCTGGACCTGCGTCGTCCGGAAATGGCGCAGCGCCTGAAAACCCGCGCGAAGATTACCAGCCTCGTTCGCCGTTTTATGGACGACCACGGTTTCCTCGATATCGAAACCCCGATGCTGACCAAAGCGACCCCGGAAGGCGCGCGCGACTATCTCGTGCCTTCTCGTGTGCATAAAGGCAAATTCTACGCGCTCCCGCAGTCTCCGCAGCTGTTTAAACAGCTGCTGATGATGTCCGGTTTTGACCGCTACTATCAGATTGTTAAATGCTTCCGCGACGAAGATCTGCGCGCTGACCGCCAGCCGGAATTCACCCAGATCGACGTCGAGACTTCCTTTATGACTGCCCCGCAGGTGCGCGAAGTGATGGAAGCGCTGGTGCGTAATCTGTGGCAGGAAGTGAAGGGCGTGGATCTGGGTGATTTTCCGATCATGACCTTTGCCGAAGCCGAGCGCCGCTATGGTTCTGACAAACCGGACCTGCGTAACCCGATGGAGCTGGTGGACGTCGCCGATCTGGTGAAAGCGGTGGAATTCGCCGTCTTTGCGGGCCCGGCTAACGACGCCAAAGGCCGCGTTGCCGCGCTGCGCGTGCCTGGCGGCGCTGCGCTGAGCCGTAAGCAAATCGACGAATACGGTAAGTTTGTCCAAATCTACGGTGCCAAAGGTCTGGCATACATTAAAGTCAACGAACGGGCTAAAGGCCTTGAAGGTATCAACAGCCCGGTGGCTAAATTCCTCAACGCCGACATCGTTGAAGCGATCCTTGAGCGCACCGGCGCGCAGGATGGCGATATGATCTTCTTCGGCGCGGATAACAAAAAAGTGGTTGCCGATGCGCTGGGCGCGCTGCGTCTGAAGCTGGGTAAAGATCTGAACCTGACCGATGAAGAGAAATGGGCGCCGCTGTGGGTGATCGACTTCCCGATGTTTGAAGACGACGGTGAAGGCGGCCTGACCGCGATGCACCATCCGTTTACCTCGCCGAAAGATATGACCGCCGCAGAGCTAAAAGCCGCGCCGGAAGAAGCGGTAGCTAACGCTTACGACATGGTGATTAACGGCTATGAAGTTGGCGGCGGTTCCGTGCGTATTCACAGCGGTGAGATGCAGCAGACCGTATTCGGTATTCTGGGAATTAACGAGCAGGAGCAGCGCGAGAAGTTTGGCTTCCTGCTGGATGCGCTAAAATACGGTACTCCACCGCATGCGGGTCTGGCTTTTGGCCTTGACCGTTTGACCATGCTGCTGACCGGCACCGATAATATCCGTGACGTTATCGCCTTCCCGAAAACGACGGCGGCGGCCTGCCTGATGACCGAAGCCCCGAGCTTTGCAAATCCTGCATCGCTGAGCGAGCTCGGTATTCAGGTGGTGGCGAAAGAGGCAAAAGAGTCTCCGGAGAATAAGTAAGATGTCATTCAAGCTCCCCGTTTCCGTTCTGGTGGTGATTTATGCCGAAGATACGAAGCGGGTGCTGATGTTGCAGCGTCGCGACGATCCCGCCTTCTGGCAGTCGGTTACCGGCAGCCTGGAGGAGGGGGAAACCGCGCCGCAAGCTGCCGCGCGTGAAGTAATGGAAGAGGTCGCCATTGACGTTGCCTGTGAGCAGCTGGCTTTGGTTGATTGTCAGCGAACGGTAGAGTTCGAGATATTTTCTCATTTACGTCATCGCTATGCGCCGGGCGTTGAGCGCAATACGGAGTTTTGGTTCCGTCTTGCGCTCCCCCATGAACGCCAGATTGTCTTTACGGAACATCTGGACTATCGCTGGGTTGATGCGACGGAAGCCGCCACGTTGACCAAGTCCTGGAGCAACCGGCAGGCGATTGAAGAATTTGTAATTAACGCCAACTAATTTCCCCCAGAATTTTAGTTATCAGGAAGGCGGCCAGTTGGGATATCACCCGGAGCTTACTTGCGTAGGTAATGGGTGTGAAACAACGCAGCCAGTGCTCCTGAGGGCTAAAAGGCGCCGGGAAAAAGGCTTTTTTGGAGATATTATTTTATGGCAGGTCATAGTAAATGGGCCAACACCAAACACCGCAAAGCGGCACAGGATGCCAAACGCGGTAAGATCTTTACGAAAATTATTCGCGAGCTGGTCACCGCGGCCCGTCTTGGCGGCGGCGATGCGGGCTCAAACCCGCGTCTGCGCGCAGCGATCGACAAAGCGCTGAGCAACAACATGACCCGTGACACCCTGAACCGCGCTATTGCCCGCGGCGTCGGCGGCGATGATGATGCGAACATGGAAACCATCATTTATGAAGGTTACGGTCCTGGCGGTACGGCGGTAATGGTTGAATGTCTGTCCGACAACCGCAACCGTACCGTTGCTGAAGTACGTCACGCGTTCAGCAAAACCGGCGGTAACCTGGGCACCGACGGCTCCGTTTCCTACCTGTTCAGCAAAAAAGGCGTCATCTCCTTCGAGCAAGGCGATGAAGATGCGATCATGGAAGCGGCGCTGGAAGCGGGCGCGGAAGACGTGGTGACCTATGACGACGGCGCAATTGACGTCTACACCGCCTGGGAAGAGATGGGTGCGGTACGCGATGCGCTGGAAGCTGCCGGTCTGAAAGCGGACGCCGCTGAAGTCTCCATGATCCCGTCAACCAAAGCGGATATGGACGCGGAAACTGCGCCGAAACTGCTGCGTCTGATCGATATGCTGGAAGATTGCGACGACGTGCAGGAAGTTTATCATAACGGCGAGATCTCTGATGAGGTCGCCGCAACCCTGTGATACCCGTACACTTTCAGCCCACAGCGGTGTTGGCGCTCCTCGCTTACCCCGGTCACGTAGTGAATCTACGTGACCGGGGATGCGCTGCGTGGCCGCCTGGCTGTGAACTGAAATCTTTAGGGTCTCACGAGTTAGTTATGACCGGGGGCGCGTGATGGCTATTATTCTCGGTATTGACCCGGGGTCGCGCGTCACTGGTTATGGCGTTATCCGTCAGGTTGGACGCCAGTTGAGCTACCTCGGCAGCGGCTGTATACGCACGAAAGTGGATGATTTACCGTCCCGCCTGAAGCTTATCTATGCCGGTGTTACGGAAATTATCACCCAGTTCCAGCCGGACTACTTCGCCATCGAACAAGTTTTTATGGCCAAAAACGCCGACTCGGCGCTGAAGCTCGGCCAGGCGCGCGGAGTGGCCATCGTCGCGGCGACGAATCAGGACCTGCCGGTCTTTGAGTACGCCGCCAGGCAGGTGAAGCAGACCGTTGTCGGGATTGGCAGCGCGGAAAAGAGCCAGGTGCAGCATATGGTGCGCACGTTGCTCAAGCTTCCAGCCAACCCACAGGCGGATGCGGCGGATGCTTTAGCTATCGCCATCACTCATTGCCACGTCAGCCAGAACGCAGCTCAGATCAGTGAAAGTCGCCTGAACCTGGCGCGCGGACGCCTCCGCTAATCTACACCGCCCCGGCGCTTGTTGCCCGGGGCGTTTTACTTTCCTCACTGACATCGTTAACTAAAAAGAGTAAGGATGCAGATTATTCGGCATAGCGTTGGATAGTCAGTTGAATGATGAAAATCCGGGTGGTGAAATCTCTCTTTTTTATGCTGCTAATTATCGTCAGTGGATATTATTTACTGACCGAATATCAGTATTACCATCAGAGTTCGACGGTTTTCGGCACAGTCGTCAATACCCGCACTGTCAGCAGCGCAGAGCGGCGCCTGGCCGACGCCTGCACCACATTTCGCGGACGCGAAGATTGTTCCGCGCTCTTTGAGTATGATATTACCTGGCTGTCAGGCGGTCACTCCTACCGCTATCACGTTGCAAAGGCCTGGTCTCCGCCCGCAGACAGACTTTGTATGAATATCGTGCAGGGAAAACCCGCTATTGCCAAACCATGTGACGCTCTCTTTTTTAACGTCAGCCGGCTCCCGGGTCTGATAGCAATCTGGGTTATCGTGGCTTTTATTACTTTGACGCTATTTTTATACCGTAAGCGTTACGCTATTTCTCGTCAGTGGCCTGCGCAGACGCTTTATCGGATTTATCACCGCAGGCACAGGCTGATGCTGGAAACCCCGGATGAACAAGAAGCGCTAAAGTTCATCAACAGCGGTTATCGAATAAGCGAAACTTTCCACCATCAGAAAGTCGTTGGGTCGGGTCGTCAAAGACGCGTCATTCACTACATCATCTACCTTGTGCGGGGTAAAAAGAGCGCATAAAAGCGCAAGCCAGGCTCGCGCCCCACCGATGTACGGGAATTACGTGTTTTTCATCTGGATATCTATCCAGCCTTTTTTTATGATACCGCATTAGACTTTCGGCCCTTAATCCAGGAGCTCCATGTGATAGGCAGACTCAGAGGCATTATTCTCGAAAAACAACCCCCGCTGGTTTTACTCGAAACGGGAGGCGTAGGCTATGAGGTTCATCTGCCGATGACCTGCTTCTATGAGCTGCCGGACGTGGGCAAAGAGGCGATCATTTTCACCCACTTTATCGTTCGTGAAGATGCGCAGCTGCTGTATGGCTTTAACAATAAGCAGGAGCGCACGCTGTTTAAAGAGCTGATTAAAACTAACGGCGTCGGTCCAAAACTGGCGCTGGCAATCCTTTCCGGCATGTCCGCTCAGCAGTTTGTCAATGCCGTTGAGCGTGAAGAGCTGGCGGCGCTGGTCAAACTGCCGGGGATCGGTAAGAAAACCGCGGAACGCCTGATTGTCGAGATGAAAGACCGCTTCAAAGGACTGCACGGCGATCTGTTCACTCCGGCAGCCGATCTGGTTCTGACGTCGCCGGCCGGGCCGTCTGACGATGATGCTGAACAGGAAGCGGTTGCTGCGCTGGTGGCGCTGGGCTATAAACCTCAGGAAGCCAGCCGGATGGTCAGCAAAATCGTGCGTCCGGATGCCAACAGTGAAACGCTAATTCGCGAAGCGCTCCGCGCCGCGTTGTGAGGTAAGGGATGATAGAAGCAGACAGGCTGGTATCGGCAGACAGCAGCGGCTTTGAAGAGGCGGCGGACCGCGCAATCCGCCCCAAACTGCTGGAAGAGTATGTAGGCCAGCCGCACGTCCGTTCGCAAATGGAGATCTTTATCCAGGCGGCGAAACTGCGCGGCGACGCGCTCGATCACCTGCTGATTTTTGGTCCTCCAGGGCTGGGAAAAACCACGCTGGCGAACATCGTCGCTAACGAAATGGGCGTTAACCTGCGCACGACCTCCGGCCCGGTGCTGGAGAAAGCGGGCGATCTGGCGGCGATGTTGACCAACCTTGAACCACACGACGTTCTGTTTATCGACGAGATTCATCGCCTTTCACCGGTTGTCGAAGAAGTCCTGTATCCGGCAATGGAAGATTACCAGCTGGATATCATGATTGGTGAAGGGCCTGCGGCGCGTTCAATCAAAATCGATCTTCCGCCGTTTACCCTGATTGGCGCGACCACTCGCGCCGGCTCGCTGACTTCGCCGCTGCGCGACCGCTTCGGTATCGTCCAGCGCCTGGAGTTCTACCAGATCCCTGACCTGCAGCATATCGTCAGCCGCAGCGCTCGCTATATGGGGCTGGAGATGAGCGAAGAGGGAGCGCTGGAAGTTGCGCGTCGCGCGCGCGGTACGCCGCGAATCGCTAACCGCCTGCTGCGCAGGGTGCGCGATTTTGCTGAAGTCCGCTACGATGGACGTATCTCAGAGGATATTGCCGCTCAGGCGCTGGATATGCTCAACGTGGATGCCGAAGGATTTGACTATATGGACCGTAAGCTGCTGCTGGCGGTCATCGATAAATTCTTTGGCGGGCCGGTTGGGCTGGATAACCTGGCGGCGGCAATAGGTGAAGAGCGTGAAACCATCGAGGACGTGCTGGAACCGTATCTGATTCAGCAAGGTTTTCTACAACGCACCCCGCGCGGACGTATGGCGACGGTACGGGCCTGGACCCACTTTGGCATTACGCCGCCTGAAATGCCTTAATCCTTGTCGGTGTTTAAAACAACAGACCGCAAGGGTCGGTAGCCCGGCTAAGCGCAGCGCAAGCCGGGGAAATCGTTGAAGCGGTATTGCGGTTGATGTCCCGGCTTGCGGCGTGAACGCCTCAGCCGGGCGACAAAGTCCGCAGACAGTTGTGACCCTATAGCAATCTGCCGAGTTTTGATGGCGGTTGAGGCGGGCGCATAAGCGTCAGGCGGCCGGCTTCTTGCTCATGCTGATGATAAACAGCACCGCAGCGCACAGCACCACGGAAGGCCCGGCTGGCGTGTCGTAAAACGCTGAAAAGGTCAGTCCGCCGGTGACGGCAATCATCCCCATTCCTACCGCAATACCCGCCATTTGCTCCGGCGTACGGGCAAAGCGACGCGCCGTGGCTGCGGGAATAATCAGCAAAGACGTAATGATCAGCGCCCCGACGAACTTCATCGCCACGCCGATGGTCAGCGCGGTGACCAGCATCAACAGCAGTTTAACCCTTTGTAGCTTAACGCCGTCAACGAAGGCCAGATCCGGACTAATAGTCATCGATAGCATATTACGCCACTGCCAGAGCAGGATCGCCAGCACGATCGCTACGCCAATCGCGATGGATATTAAATCCTCCGGCGTAACCGCCAACAGGTCGCCAAACAGATAGGCCATCAGATCGACGCGCACGTTCGACATCAGACTGACTACCACCAGGCCCAAAGACAGCGCGCTGTGGGCCATGATACCGAGTAGCGTATCTACCGCCAGATGAGGACGTTTTTCCAGCCATACCAGCCCGCCCGCCAGCAGCAACGTCACCACGATGACCGCATAAAAAGGATTAACGTTCAGCAGCAAACCAAAAGCGACGCCGAGCAGAGAGGCATGGGCCAGGGTATCGCCAAAGTAGGACATGCGGCGCCAGACGACAAACGATCCCAGCGGACCCGCCGCACAGGCGAGCATTATCCCGGCCAGCCAGCCGGGAAGCAGTAATTCAATCATTAACGGTCATTTCCCCGACGCAGTACAATCCGCCCCTGCAGGTCGTGGCGGTGATTATGATGATGGCGATAAATACCCAGCTGTTCCGCGCCGCGCTGGCCGAACATTGAGATAAATTCCGGATGCATGGAGACCACTTCCGGCGCGCCGGAGCAGCAGATATGCTGATTGAGACACAGTACTTCATCGGTTTTCGCCATCACCAGGTGCAGGTCGTGGGAAACCATCAGCACGGCACAATCAAGCTCCTGGCGCAGCTGATTAATCAGATCGTACAGCGCCACCTGACCATTCACGTCAACGCCCTGCGTTGGCTCGTCAAGCACCAGCAGCTGCGGTTGATTGAGCAGCGCGCGCGCCAGAAGTACCCGCTGAGTCTCGCCGCCGGAAAGCTTTTGCATAGGCGCGTCAATCAGATGACCGGCCTGCACGCGCTTCAGCGCCGGCAGTATGTCGCGCTTGTGCGTTCCTGGCCGCAACAGCATAAAGCGGCTGACGGTGAGCGGCATCGTGGCATCAAGGTGCAGCTTTTGCGGGACATAGCCTATCCGCAGATGTCCCTCGCGTTTGATAACCCCTTCTGTAGGTGCTACCAGCCCAAGAACGACTCTGACGAGGGTCGATTTACCGGCGCCGTTGGGGCCCAGCAGAGTTAAAATTTTGCCCGGCTTAAGCGTGAGCGAAATGTCAGACAGCACGCGCCTTTGGCCATAGACGACCGCGACGTTTTCCAGAGTTACAAGATTTGTCATATCAAATTAGAGGTTGCACAAGCCAGTGAATGTTATAATATCACATCTTTCTCATTCATTACGATGATTAGACGCATTATGTTACATAAAAATACGCTTCTTTGCGCTGGACTTAGCGCCGCTTTTTTGTTCGCTCATGCACCGCTGGCAAGCGCCGCGGTCGTCACCTCGCTTAAACCGCTGGGCTTTATAGCATCAGCCATTGCTGATGGGGTAACCGAGACCCAGGTACTGCTGCCTGACGGGGCATCGGAGCATGATTATTCACTGCGTCCATCGGATGCAAAACGCTTACAGAACGCAGACTTAGTGGTCTGGATTGGTCCAGAGATGGAGGCGTTTATGGATAAGTCAACGCAAAGCATTGCGCCGAACAAAAAGGTGACGATTGCCGAGCTTGACGGCGTGAAACCGTTACTCATGAAAGGCGTCGACGACGACGATGACCATCACGGTCACGATCATGGCGCCGGGGAAAATAGTGACGACGATCACCATCATGGCATCTATAACATGCATCTATGGCTTTCCCCAGAGATAGCGCGCCTTTCGGCGGTTGCAATCCACGATAAATTATTGGAACTTATGCCGCAGAGTCGAGCCAAACTTGACGCCAACCTGAAGGATTTTGAGGCAAAATTAGCCGCAACCGACAAGCAGGTTGGGACCGAGCTGGCACCGCTGAAAGGGAAGGGGTATTTCGTTTTTCATGACGCCTACGGCTACTTTGAAAAACACTACGGTTTGACCTCCTTAGGTCATTTTACTGTCAACCCTGAAATCCAGCCTGGTGCGCAGCGTTTACACGAAATCAGAACACAGCTGGTTGAGCAAAAAGCAACTTGCGTTTTTGCTGAGCCACAGTTCAGGCCAGCGGTTATAGAAGCTGTTGCCAGGGGGACGTCCGTGCGCATGGGAACCCTGGATCCACTTGGAATCGGAATTAAGCTGGGTAAAGAGAGTTATCCGCAATTCCTGAGCCAGATGGCAAATCAGTATTCAAGCTGCCTGAAAGGAGAATAACGAGGAAGTGAATACGTGCAACAGATAGCCCGCGCTGTCACTCAGGCATTTAACAATCTGCCACGACCTCACCGCGTTATGCTGGGGTCGCTTAGCGTTCTTACCTTAGCGGTCGCCGTCTGGCGACCCTACATTTACCACCATCCCGAAACGGCTCCCATCTCCAGAACCATCGAGCTGGAACAAAGCGAAATTCGTTCTCTGCTGCCAGAGGCCTCGGAACCTATCGATCAGGCGCCTCAGGAAGAAGAAGCCATCCCTCAGGATGAGCTGGATGATAAAGCGGACAGCGATTCCGGCGGCCATGAATATGTGGTGTCGACCGGGGATACGCTCAGCAGCATTCTTAATCAGTACGGTATTGATATGGGCGATATCGCCCGGCTCTCCTCGGCGGATAAAGAGCTGCGTAATCTGAAAATCGGCCAACAGCTCTCCTGGACGCTGACGGCGGATGGCGATTTACAAAGCCTGACCTGGGAGATGTCGCGCCGCGAAACCCGCACCTACGACCGGGTGGCCAACGGTTTCAAAATGAGCAGCGAGCTGCAAAAAGGCGACTGGGTCAATAACGTACTGAAAGGTACCGTGGGCGGAAGCTTTGTCGCCAGCGCTCGCGATGCCGGCCTGACCAGCACTGAAATTAGCGCGGTGATCAAAGCCATGCAGTGGCAGATGGACTTCCGTAAGCTGAAAAAAGGCGATGAGTTTTCCGTACTGATGTCGCGTGAAATGCTGGACGGTAAGCGCGAGCAAAGCCAGCTGCTTGGCGTACGCCTGCGTTCGGATGGCAAAGACTATTACGCGATCCGCGCTGAGGATGGCAAATTCTACGATCGCAACGGTACAGGCCTTGCGAAGGGCTTCCTGCGTTTCCCGACCGCCCGCCAGTTCCGCGTCTCATCAAACTTTAACCCGCGTCGTCTGAACCCGGTCACCGGCCGCGTCGCTCCGCATCGTGGCGTCGATTTTGCGATGCCGCAGGGCACCCCAGTGCTCTCGGTTGGCGATGGCGAAGTGGTAGTGGCTAAACGTAGCGGTGCGGCAGGTTATTACGTTGCCGTCCGCCACGGTCGTACCTATACCACCCGCTATATGCACCTGCGTAAGCTGCTGGTCAAACCCGGGCAGAAGGTGAAACGCGGCGATCGCATCGCGCTGTCGGGCAATACCGGCCGTTCGACCGGTCCGCATCTGCATTATGAAGTGTGGATCAACCAGCAGGCGGTCAACCCGCTGACGGCGAAACTGCCGCGTACGGAAGGGCTCAGCGGTTCCGACCGTACCGATTTCCTGGCGCAGGCCAAACAGGTGATTCCGCAGCTGCGGTTTGACTAACCTCACGCCAGTTAAAGCCGGTGCCTTCTGCGCGCCGGCTTTTTCTTTTGTACGTTACTCCACGTATCGCTAAACTAACCCATTATCTTTACTGAGCGGAAATTCTGCGGATTGGGCATGGAAACGAAAAAAAATAATATTGAGTTTATTCCAAAATTTGAAAAATCCTTTTTACTGCCGCGCTACTGGGGCGCGTGGTTCGGCGTTTTTGCCTTCGGCGCAATTGCCCTGACGCCCGCGTCTTTCCGCGATCCGATCCTGGGTAAACTGGGGCGTCTTGTTGGTCGTCTGGCAAAGAGTTCGCGCCGCCGGGCGCAAATTAACCTGCTGTACTGCTTTCCGGAAAAAAGCGAGCAGGAACGTGAAGAAATAATTGATGCCATGTATGCCTCCGCGCCGCAGGCGATGGTGATGATGGCCGAGTTAGGCCTGTGCGATCCGCAGCGGATTCTTTCCCGCGTCGACTGGCAGGGCAAAGAAATCATCGATGAGATGCAGCGCAATAACGAGAAAGTGATCTTCCTGGTTCCTCATGCCTGGGGAGTGGACATCCCGGCGATGCTGATGGCGTCCGGCGGGCAAAAAATGGCGGCGATGTTTCATAACCAGGGCAACCCGGTATTCGATTACGTCTGGAATACCGTGCGTCGTCGTTTCGGCGGTCGTATGCACGCGCGCAACGACGGCATCAAACCCTTTATTCAGTCGGTACGTCAGGGATACTGGGGCTACTATCTGCCGGATCAGGATCACGGGGCCGAACACAGTGAATTTGTTGATTTCTTTGCCACCTACAAGGCGACGCTCCCGGCAATTGGTCGTTTAATGAAAGTATGTCGCGCCCGGGTTGTCCCGCTGTTCCCGGTTTACGATGGCGAAACGCATCGCCTGACGGTGCTGGTGCGCCCGCCGATGGACGATCTGCTGGAAGCGGACGACAATACCATTGCCCGACGGATGAATGAAGAGGTAGAGATTTTCGTTAAGCCGCATACCGAGCAGTATACGTGGATCCTTAAACTACTCAAAACGCGCAAACCCGGCGAAATCGAACCGTACAAGCGCAAAGAGCTGTATCCGAAGAAGAAATAGTCCGCGTAGACGCTGCGGGCAAAAAAAAACCTGCCGACAACTGCCGGCAGGTTTTTTTATGGCGCAGCAAATTACTCGACGGTCAGAATACGGGTGGTGTTGGTGCTGCCTATGGTGCTCATTACGTCGCCCTGAGTGACGATAACCAGGTCACCGGTCACCAGATAGCCTTTATCACGCAGCAGCGTTACCGCATCGTGCGCGGCGGCGACGCCGTCGCTTGCGCTATCGAAATAAACCGGAGTCACACCGCGATACAGCGCAGTCAGGTTCAGCGTACGCTCGTGGCGAGACAGCGCGAAAATCGGCAGGCCGGAGCTGATACGGGAAGTCATCAGCGCGGTACGCCCGGATTCCGTCATGGTAATGATAGCAGTGACGCCCTTGAGGTGGTTGGCCGCGTACATAGCCGACATCGCAATGGCTTCTTCAACATTATCGAACTGAACGTCCAGACGGTGTTTAGAGACGTTGAGGCTGGGGATCTTTTCCGCGCCCAGGCAAACGCGCGCCATCGCGGCAACGGTCTCAGACGGATACTGGCCCGCGGCGGTTTCTGCAGACAGCATGACGGCGTCGGTACCATCCAGCACGGCGTTCGCCACGTCCATCACTTCGGCGCGGGTTGGCATCGGGTTGGTGATCATCGACTCCATCATCTGCGTCGCGGTAATGACCGAGCGGTTGAGCTGACGAGCGCGGCGGATTAATGCTTTCTGGATACCGACCAGCTCCGGGTCGCCAATTTCTACGCCGAGGTCGCCGCGGGCTACCATAACAACGTCGGAGGCCAGGATCACGTCATCCATCGCGTCCTGATCGCATACCGCTTCCGCACGCTCTACTTTGGCCACGATTTTTGCATCGCAGCCCGCATCGCGCGCCAGACGACGCGCGTAGTTCAGGTCTTCGCCGCAGCGCGGGAAGGAGACGGCCAGATAGTCGACGCCGATTTTGGCGGCGGTGATGATGTCTGCTTTGTCTTTTTCAGTCAGCGCTTCGGCAGAGAGGCCACCGCCCAGCTTGTTGATACCTTTGTTGTTAGACAATGGTCCGCCGACGGTGACTTCGGTGAACACTTTCATGCCCTGAACTTCCAGGACTTTCAGCTGCACGCGCCCGTCGTCCAGCAGCAGGATATCGCCAGGAACCACGTCAGCCGGCAGGCCTTTATAATCGATGCCGACTTTTTCTTTATCGCCTTCGCCTTTACCCAGGTTCGCATCGAGCAGGAATTTATCACCGATATTGAGGAAAATTTTGCCTTCTTTGAAGGTAGAGACGCGAATTTTCGGCCCCTGAAGGTCACCGAGAATAGCGACATGACGGCCCAGTTTTGCCGCAATCTCACGGACTTTATCCGCACGGAGCTGGTGATCTTCCGCGGTGCCGTGAGAGAAGTTCATACGTACCACGTTAGCGCCTGCGGCGATAACCTTTTCAAGGTTGTTATCGCGATCGGTAGCCGGGCCTAAGGTGGTAACGATTTTGGTTCTGCGAAGCCTTCTGGACATGTAATACTCCGTTGACTGAAACAACTTTGGTGTTGCGTGAACATGGATTCGGTAGCGCCAGCGAGCAAAGTCGCTATACCGGAACATTACCGACGTTGTAATAGGATACTGCTTTGTTTCTACTTTTATTGGTCATTACTGTGTAAGCTGAGCTCTTTATCAAAGCGCGATTCCTTCAGCGCTTCCTTGACCCTCTTCAAGTTATCTCTGAATTTCGCTCCCCGACGAAGGGTAAAGCCGGTTGCCAGTACGTCAATCACCGTCAGCTGCGCTAAGCGGGAAACCATTGGCATATAGATATCGGTATCTTCCGGGACATCCAGCGTAATGGCCAGCGTCGACTCGCGGGAAAGCGGGGTGCCCGGCGAAGTAATGGCGATCACCATCGCATCATTTTCGCGCGCCAGCTGCGCCAGCTCTACCAGGCTTTTGGTCCTGCCGGTATGCGAAATAATCACCACCACGTCATCGTCATTACAGTTCATACAGCTCATGCGTTGCAGGACGATGTCGTCGGAATAAATCACCGGCACATTAAAGCGGAAAAATTTGTTCATCGCATCGTGGGCGACGGCTGCCGATGAGCCCAGGCCGAAGAAGGCGATTTTCTTGGCCTGAGTGAGAAGGTCCACTGCCCGGTTGATCGCTGACATATCGAGAGAATGATGGACCTGATCTAAACTGGCCATAGCCGATTCAAATATCTTACCCGTATAGGACTCAACGCTGTCGTCTTCATCGACGTTGCGGTTAACATAGAGGGTACCGTGCGCCAGGCTTTGCGCCAGATGCAGTTTGAAATCCGGGAAACCGCGGGTTTCCAGACTGCGGCAGAAACGGTTGACCGTAGGCTCGCTGACGCCGGCTTCCAGCGCCAGGGCAGCAATACTTGAATGAATGGCCTGCGCGGGGGTTGCAAGAATGACTTCCGCCACTTTGCGTTCAGATTTGCTAAGGTGTTCCAGTCGGGACTGGATTTTTTCCAGCATATTCATGGGTAATCAGGCGCTCATCAATGGAAACGATTTCATTAATGGGTGAAATCATCAGGCGTTTTAGCAAGAATATACCCCTCCGTAGTCGGAAACGGTGAGGAATGACTTTAAAATATGTTGTTTTTTTTCATTACATGATCAGAGTCGTATTTTACTAACTGATAATCGGTCGAAACAACGAACAATACTAGCCGCATGCCCAAAAACTCAGCCCATATTTTCCTGCCTGTGCGATTTAGCCGCGGGAACGGGAGCGGAGGGTTTCGGGAAATTCGTAAACACAGTACGATGCAGTGAAAGAAAATTACAAATACAACTATAGCCTGGCATAAGCACCGGGCTATCAACTAAGGAGAATGACATGGCGGTAACGCAAACGGCCCAGGCATGCGATCTGGTCATTTTCGGCGCGAAGGGTGACCTGGCGCGACGTAAATTGCTGCCTTCCCTGTATCAGCTTGAAAAAGCTGGCCAGATCCACCCTGACACCCGCATCATCGGCGTCGGGCGTGCCGACTGGGATAAAGACGCTTACACCAAGGTAGTGCGTGAAGCGATGGAAACCTTCATGAAGGAGAAAATTGATGAAGGTTTGTGGGAGACCCTGAGCGGGCGTCTGGATTTTTGTAACCTGGATGTCAACGATACCAAAGCGTTTACTCGTCTGGGCAAAATGCTCGATCAGAAAGAGCGGGTGACGATCAACTATTTCGCCATGCCGCCAAGTACCTTCGGCGCGATTTGTAAAGGCCTGGGCGAAGCGAAGCTGAACGCCAAGCCGGCCCGCGTGGTGATGGAAAAACCGCTGGGTACCTCGCTTGAAACGTCCCGCGAGATTAACGATCGGGTGGGCGAGTTCTTCGAGGAGTGCCAGGTCTATCGCATCGACCATTATCTGGGTAAAGAGACGGTGTTGAACCTGCTGGCGCTGCGCTTTGCTAACTCGCTGTTCGTCAATAACTGGGATAGCCGCACCATCGATCACGTTGAGATCACCGTAGCGGAAGAGGTAGGCATTGAAGGTCGCTGGGGTTACTTCGATCAGGCCGGGCAGATGCGCGACATGATCCAGAACCACCTGCTGCAGATCCTGTGCATGATCGCCATGTCCCCGCCGTCGGATCTGAGCGCCGACAGCATTCGCGATGAAAAAGTGAAGGTGCTGAAATCTCTGCGCCGCATCGACCGCACGAACGTGCGTGAAAAAACGGTGCGTGGTCAGTACACCGCCGGCTTCGCGCAGGGCAAAAAAGTGCCTGGCTACCTCGAAGAAGAGGGGGCGAATAAATCCAGCCATACGGAAACTTTCGTGGCCATCCGCGTCGATATCGACAACTGGCGCTGGGCGGGCGTACCGTTCTACCTGCGCACCGGTAAACGTCTGCCGACCAAGTGTTCTGAAGTTGTGGTGTACTTTAAAACGCCGGAACTCAACCTGTTCAAAGAGACCTGGCAAGAGCTGCCGCAGAATAAGCTGACCATTCGTCTGCAGCCGGATGAAGGGGTGGATATTCAGGTACTTAATAAAGTTCCTGGCCTTGACCATAAGCACAATCTGCAAATCACCAAGCTGGATCTGAGCTACTCAGAAACCTTTAATCAAACCCATCTGGCGGATGCCTATGAGCGTCTGCTGCTGGAGACCATGCGCGGTATCCAGGCGCTGTTCGTCCGTCGCGACGAAGTGGAAGAGGCGTGGAAGTGGGTCGATTCTATCACCGAAGCCTGGGCTGCCGATCGCGATTCGCCGAAACCTTATCAGGCGGGCACCTGGGGGCCGGTTGCCTCCGTGGCGATGATCACCCGCGATGGTCGTTCGTGGAATGAATTTGAGTAATCGCCAGCTCCTCCGTCAGGGTTATTTTACCGGTAACATGATCTGACGCAGCAAGTCGCGTAATTTTTAATCTTTTAAGCCCCGGAGGATTCACCCCCGGGGCTTTTTTTATTACACTGGCTGCAGATATTTTGCCCCTGAGCCCCAGTACTTGTGCCTTGAGTCCCAAAAAGTACCGCTAAAGCGCTGCGGCCGGACAGATGAAATTTGAGGAGCCTTTATGAATTCTGAAATGTTACGGGTAACAAATCGCATCATCGAACGTTCGCGCGCTACCCGCGAAGCCTACCTCGCGCGGATTAACCAGGCCAAAACTGACACCGTTCATCGCGCCCAGCTGGCATGCGGTAACCTGGCCCACGGTTTCGCCGCCTGCCAGGCGGATGACAAAGCCTCGTTGAAAAGCATGCTGCGCAATAACATCGCTATCATCACCTCCTACAACGATATGCTTTCCGCCCACCAGCCCTATGAGCGCTATCCGGAGATTATTCGCAAAGCGCTGCACTCCGCGAACGCGGTAGGCCAGGTCGCAGGGGGCGTTCCGGCGATGTGTGATGGCGTTACGCAGGGACAAGACGGAATGGAGCTGTCGCTGCTCAGCCGCGAAGTGATTGCCATGTCCGCGGCGATTGGTCTGTCGCACAACATGTTTGACGGCGCGCTCTATCTCGGGGTCTGCGATAAAATTGTTCCCGGCCTGGCGATGGCTGCGCTCTCCTTCGGCCATCTGCCGTCTATCTTTATTCCTTCCGGTCCGATGGCCAGTGGCCTGGCAAATAAAGAAAAAGTGCGCATTCGCCAGCTGTATGCGGAAGGCAAAGTGGATCGTATGGCGCTGCTGGAGTCCGAAGCTGCGTCTTACCATGCGCCTGGCACCTGCACCTTCTACGGCACCGCCAATACCAACCAGATGGTGGTTGAGTTTATGGGGATGCAGCTGCCCGGATCGTCATTTGTGCATCCGGATGCGCCGCTGCGCGAAGCGCTGACCGCCGCCGCCGCCCGCCAGGTGACTCGTCTGACCGGCAACGGTAATGAGTGGATGCCGCTGGGCAAAATGTTTGATGAAAAAGTGGTGGTTAACGGGATTGTCGCGCTGCTGGCAACCGGCGGCTCCACCAACCACACCATGCACTTGGTGGCCATGGCGCGGGCGGCGGGGATCATCATCAATTGGGATGATTTCTCCGATCTCTCTGACGTGGTGCCGCTGCTGGCGCGTCTCTACCCGAACGGCCCGGCGGATATTAACCACTTCCAGGCGGCTGGCGGGGTACCGGTGCTGGTTCGCGAACTGCTGAAAGGCGGACTGCTGCATGAAGATGTTCACACCGTGGCCGGCTTCGGCCTCTCTCGCTACACCCTGGAGCCCTGGCTTAATAACGGCGAACTTGACTGGCGCGAAGGGGCGACCGCTCCGCTGGACGAACAGGTTATCGCCACCTTTGACAAACCGTTCTCTCGCCACGGCGGCACCAAAGTCCTGAGCGGCAATCTCGGCCGCGCGGTCATGAAAACCTCCGCCGTGCCGGTTGAAAACCAGATTATAGAAGCCCCGGCGGTCGTCTTCGAGAGCCAGCATGATGTGCTGCCTGCCTTTGAAGCGGGCCTGCTCGACAAAGATTGCGTGGTTGTCGTCCGCCATCAGGGACCAAAAGCGAACGGCATGCCAGAATTACATAAACTTATGCCGCCACTTGGTGTATTATTGGACCGCCGTTTCAAAATCGCGCTGGTGACCGATGGTCGACTCTCCGGCGCGTCAGGCAAAGTACCATCGGCAATCCACGTGACGCCTGAGGCGTACGATGGTGGCCTGCTGGCGAAGGTACGCGATGGCGATATCATCCGCGTCAATGGTCAGACGGGCGAGCTAACGCTGATGGTCGATGACGCTGAGCTGGCCGCGCGTCAGCCCCATATTCCTGACCTGAGCGGTTCGCGTGTGGGAACCGGCCGGGAAATGTTCGGTGCGCTGCGTGAGAAACTCTCCGGAGCTGAACAGGGCGCAACCTGCATCAATTTTTAAGACGATTCGATTTATAGATCTGGCGAGAGAAAATCTGATGAAAAACTGGAAAACAACTGCAGAAGCAATCCTCACCTCCGGCCCGGTTGTACCGGTAATCGTGGTGAAAAAGCTGGAACACGCTGTGCCAATGGCGAAAGCGCTGGTTGCAGGCGGCGTACGCGTACTGGAAGTCACCCTGCGTACCGAGTGTGCGATGGACGCTATCCGCGCAATCGCCAAAGAAGTCCCGGAAGCGATCGTCGGTGCCGGGACCGTCACCAACGTTGAGCAGTTGAAAGAAGTGACCGAAGCGGGCGCGCAGTTTGCTATCAGCCCGGGCCTGACCGAATCTCTGCTGAAAGCGGCGACCGGTGAAGGCACCATTCCGCTGATCCCGGGGATCAGCACCGTATCCGAGCTGATGCTGGGTATGCAGTATGGCCTGAAAGAGTTCAAATTCTTCCCGGCTGAAGCGAACGGCGGCGTGAAAGCGCTGCAGGCGATTGGTGGTCCGTTCGCGCACATTCGTTTCTGCCCGACTGGCGGCATCTCTCCGGCAAACTATCGCGATTATCTGGCGCTGAACAGCGTACTGTGCATCGGCGGTTCCTGGCTGGTTCCGGCGGATGCGCTGGAAGCCGGTGATTACGACCGTATCACCAAACTGGCTCGTGAAGCGGTAGAAGGCGCGAAGTAATCTTCGCGCGCTTACCCGAGGCCCGGTCTGCAGTCCATGCGACCGGGCTTTTTTTATCCTTCGACGACGACCGCTGAAGCCGCCGCTTTAGCCCGCGCAACCGCTTCTTCGACGTTATCGGCTATCGCCAGCGTTACGCCCAGGCGACGTGAGCCGTCAATTTCCGGCTTACCGAACAGACGCAGCTGCAGACCCGCGCCGACCGCTGCCTGGAGGTTGCTGAAGGTGACGTTCTGGCTGCTCATCTGCGGCAGAATGACCGCAGAGGCCGCCGGGCCGTACTGGCGAATCGCGCCAATCGGCAGGCCGAGAAAGGCGCGGACGTGCAGGGCGAACTCGGATAAATCCTGCGAAATCAGTGTGACCATACCGGTATCGTGCGGGCGCGGCGAGACTTCGCTAAAAATCACCTCATCGCCGCAGACGAATAGCTCAACGCCGAACAGGCCGTAACCGCCCAGCGCCAGCACCACCTGACGGGCGATGTCCTGCGCGCGTTCCTGCGCCAGCGCGCTCATCTGCTGCGGCTGCCAGGATTCACGATAGTCGCCATCTTCCTGGCGGTGGCCGACCGGCGCGCAGAAGTGCACGCCGTCCACGGCGCTGACGGTGAGAAGGGTAATTTCAAAATCAAAATTCACCACGCCTTCAACGATAACGCGACCGGCCCCGGCACGGCCGCCCTGCTGCGCATACTGCCAGGCCTCAGCCAGCTGTTCGTGGGTACGAATAAAGCTCTGGCCCTTTCCCGATGAGCTCATTACCGGCTTGACGATGCACGGCAGTCCTGTCTCGGCGACGGCCTCGCGGAAGGCGGATTCGCTGTCGGCAAAACGGTAGGCGGAGGTCGGCAGCTTCAGTTCCTCAGCGGCCAGGCGGCGGATCCCTTCACGGTTCATGGTGAGCTTCGCCGCGCGCGCGGTAGGGACGACTTTTTGCCCGGCCTGTTCCAGCGCCACCAGGGTATCGGTGGCGATGGCCTCGATTTCCGGCACGATAAAGTCAGGCTTTTCCTGCTCAATCAGCGCTTGTAAGGCTTCGCCGTGCAGCATATTAATGACGTGTGAGCGGTGCGCGACCTGCATGGCCGGCGCATCAGGGTAACGATCGACGGCGATGGTCTCAATTCCCAGGCGCTGGCATTCGATGGCCACTTCTTTACCCAGCTCGCCGGAACCTAACAGCATAACCTTTGTTGCCGCAGGGCGCAGCGCCGTACCTAATACAGTCATAACTCTCTTCCGCAGTAAAAAAACATGCGCCGCATTATAAACGAAAACGTTTGCGCATGTCTTTATGTGCATCATTTGAGTTCGCGGAAGAAATTTGATATACTGTATAAAAACACAGTACCGAGAGGCTGCATCATGGCGGTTGAAATTAAATATGTAGTGATTCGTGAAGGTGAGGAAAAAATGTCTTTTGCCAGCAAAAAAGAGGCCGATGCTTACGACAAAATGCTCGATCTGGCGGAAGTACTGAACGACTGGCTGGTTGAGTGCCCGCTTACGCTCGATGAAGAGCAGCGCGATAGCATGGCGATGTGGCTTGCCGAGCGCAAAGACACCCTCAACCATATTCTGCGTTCCGGTAAGCTGCCGGAAGCTGAGGGCAGCGCCGATGCGCCAGCCGCGCGCGCAGAAGAAGCAGAAGAGGGTGACAAACCCGAAGAGGTCGTCGAATCTGCAGCCTCGGCACCGGCCAGGCCGCGCAAAGCGAAAGCCGCCTGAGCCATGCTGCCGCCGCCACTCGTTCTGGCGGTTGGCTCCCGCGCCGCGCGCCCGGCGCGACATTTGCTCATCTTTAGCTGCCGATAACGTTTCCTGACGCCGCGTCGTTTAGGCTGGTGGTATCGCTTATCGCGCAACGAGGAAATGTATGGCTAACTGGCTTAATCAACTACAGTCTTTGCTGGGTCAGCAAGGGCAATCTTCTTCATCTGACGATCGGTCACGCGGCAAAGACTTCCTGCTGCCCGGCGCGCTTGGCGGCCTGGCCGGGCTGCTGGTTGCCAGCAAATCATCGCGCAAGCTGTTAGCCAAATACGGCACCGGTGCGCTGCTGGTCGGCGGCGGCGCGGTTGCAGGCAGCGTATTGTGGAATAAATATCAGCAGAAATTGCGTACCAGCGGGCAGCAGACATCGGCGGCGCCCACGCCCGCAACTGCGGCGTCCTCCGCGCCAGCCGAACTTGATGCCCGCAGCGAAAGGCTGATTATGGCGCTGGTCTTCGCTGCTAAAAGCGATGGGCATATTGACGAACGCGAGCGGGCAAATATTGAAGCGCAGCTGCGCGCGGCGAACGTTGACGTGCAGGGGCGGGTGTTAATTGACCAGGCGCTGGCGCAGCCCCTCGACCCGCAGAGCCTGGCGCAGGGCATCAGCAGCGAGCAAGAGGCGCTGGAAGTTTACTATATTAGCTGCGCGGTCATTGATATTGACCACTTTATGGAACGCAGCTACCTGAACGCCCTCGGCGAAGCGCTGAAGCTCCCGCAGGAAGTGCGTGAAGATATCGAACGGGATATCCAGGCGCAAAAACAGGCCGTAACGCTCTAAATCCGCACGTTTCGCTTGCATCGCTGGCGACTTTTGCCACCCTTATATATTGTGTAGTCACGTCACCCTTCAGGCTGCTGTGAAGCAGCCTGAAAATTTTAGTACTCAATACAAGCCGCAGAAGAATAAGCAGATGCCACCAAAAGCGAAACGGATCCCCCATGCCATGACATTACATGGCGACACGCGAATCGATAATTACTACTGGCTGCGCGATGACGATCGCGCACAGCCGGAAGTGCTTGATTATCTGCGCCAGGAAAATGAGTACGGTAAAAAAGTGATGTCTTCGCAAAGTAGCCTGCAGGACAGGGTACTCAAGGAGATTATCGACCGTATTCCGCAGCGCGAAGTGTCGGCCCCCTATAGCAAAAATGGCTACCGTTACCGGCAGGTCTATGAGCCTGGCTGCGAGTATGCGATTTATCAACGCCAGCCGGTCGTAAAAGAAGAGTGGGATGAATGGGAGGTCCTGCTTGACGGTAACCAGCGCGCGGCCGGCAGCGAATTTTACACCCTCGGGGGGTTAGGGGTTTCTCCTGACAACAACATGATGGCGGTGGCGGAAGACTATCTCTCCCGCCGGCAATATAGCCTGCGCTTCTACCCTTTAAACGACGGCGATGAATTTGCGGAAGTTCTTGAGAACGTCTCGCCTGATTTTGCCTGGAGTAATGATTCGCAGACCCTGTGGTACGTGCGTAAGCATCCTACCACGCTGCTGCCGTATCAGGTCTGGCGCCATCGCCTGGGCACACCGGCCAGTGCGGATGTTCTGGTGTATGAAGAGCAGGACGATACATTTTACGTCAGCGTACACAAGACGACTTCCCAGCAGTTTGTGGTGATTTATCTGGCCAGCGCGACCACCAGCGAAGTGCTGCTGCTTAACGCGGAAATGACCGACGCCGAGCCGGTCTGTTTTCTACCGCGGCGCAAAGACCATGAATATAGCCTCGATCACTATCAGCACGCTTTTTATCTGCGATCCAACCGTGAAGGGAAAAACTTCGGCCTTTATCGCACTACCCTGCGCGATGAGCAGCAGTGGGAGACCCTGATCGCGCCGCGTCAGGAAGTGATGCTGGAAGGATTTACTCTGTTTACCGACTGGCTGGTTGTGGAAGAGCGCCAGCGGGGGCTGACCAGCCTGCGGCAGATCAATCGTAAAACAAGAGAGTCCCTGGGCATTGCCTTTGACGATCCGGCCTATGTGACCTGGCTTGCCTATAATCCAGAGCCGGAAACCGCTCGTCTGCGCTACGGCTACTCCTCCATGACCACGCCGGATACGCTATTTGAACTGGATATGAATACCGGCGAGCGGCGGGTACTGAAACAGCAGGAAGTCAAAGGGTTTGATGCCAGCCATTATCGCAGCGAGCATTTGTGGATTAAAGCCCGCGACGGCGTCGAAGTCCCGGTCTCGCTGGTCTACCGTCATGAACATTTCCGTAAAGGTGCCAGTCCACTGCTGGTGTATGGTTACGGCTCCTATGGCGCAAGCATGGATGCGGATTTCAGCGCCAGCCGCCTGAGCCTGCTCGACCGCGGTTTTGTGTTCGCTATCGCCCATATTCGCGGCGGCGGCGAACTGGGCCAGCAGTGGTATGAAGACGGAAAGTTTTTGTGCAAGAAGAACACCTTCAACGATTATCTCGACGTCTGCGATGCGCTGCTGGCGCAGGGCTATGGCGATCCGCGCTTTTGCTACGGCATGGGCGGCAGCGCCGGCGGCATGCTGATGGGCGTGGCTGTGAACCAGCGGCCGGAGCTTTTCCACGGCGTGGTAGCCCAGGTTCCCTTTGTCGATGTCCTCACCACCATGCTCGATGAGTCGATTCCGCTAACCACCGGTGAGTTTGAGGAGTGGGGGAATCCGCAGGATGAAGAGTATTACCGCTATATGAAAAGCTACAGCCCGTACGACGGCGTGCAGGCTCAGGCGTATCCGCATCTGCTGGTTACCACGGGCCTGCATGATTCGCAGGTTCAATACTGGGAGCCGGCAAAATGGGTGGCAAAACTGCGCGAGCTAAAAACGGATGATAACCTGCTGCTGCTCTGTACCGATATGGATTCCGGCCACGGCGGTAAGTCCGGACGCTTCAAAAGCTATGAAGGCGTGGCGCTGGAGTTTGCGTTTCTGATTGGCCTGGCGCAGGGGACGCTGCCGGGCCAGGCGGAGGTATAGCGTCGGTTACTACTCCCCGAGATAGTGCTTCAGCGTCAGGCGCAGCTCGGGGCTCATGCGCTCCAGGTTATTGAACAGCCAGCGTAAATAGCCGGGATCGTTTTCCGCAACCTCGGAAACCGGCTTGCCGCGATATTTGCCGAAGGTGAAGGTGGATAGTAGCGCCGGGCGGCCGGTAATGGTCGCCATTTCCTCAGGCGTCCAGCCGGAGGTGTTGATAATATCGAGCAGCAGGGCGGCGGTGATATAGCAATCATAAAGCGCCCGGTGATGATGCAGTCCCGGTGGCGTCGTGACGCTGAGCTTGCGCGACTTATATAGCCCCATATTGCTGTACTTGATGCCTGGCCACAGGCGGCGCGCCAGCTTCATCGTGCAGATCCACTCGCCCTGCATCTCTGGCAACACCCGACGGTCAAAGCTGGCGTTATGGGCGACATACCACGGACTGCCCATATACAGCGGCACAATCTCCTCGATCCACGGTTTATCGGCGACCATCTCTTCGGTGATACGGTGAATCGCCATCGCCTGCGGGCTGATGGGGCGGTCGGGGCGAACCAGATGGCTCATGGGATTAGTAATTTGTCCGTCGACAATATCAACCGAGGCGATTTCAACAATGCCTCCCTGCAATCCGCAGGTTTCTGTATCGATTACGCGCAGCATGGCTCGCTCCAGGCCAAAGAGACCAGCGTAATGCAACACGCGGGTCTTGCCAACTCGGATGTCCGCAGGGGACGGGAATTATTTCTGTTTCGGTTCATAGGGCAGGCGAGAGAGCGAAACGGAGGCCAGTCGATGGGCAATCAGACGTTCGCGAAACCAGCCGCGCAGATGTTCGGGCTGTTCTCTTTCGACTAAATCGGCAACCACCGGCATATTGTAGCGTTCTTTAAACGCAACGCCCGCCGCGGCGAGATCGACATTCACTTTGTCCATCTCCTCCTGGGATAGTTTAGCCAGGTTCTTTTCCATCGGTTTCTCCTCTGATAACGCCGCAAAAAGTACTAAGCACGCGGCAAAAAGGCAAGTCTCAGACGCTTAGCTCGACTGCGCCATTATACAGGGTTATTCTCTGTGCTACATACATAACAAAAAGGAATGACAACTATGCCAATCATCGCCGGACGCGCGCTGCGTCTGTCTCTGTTTCTCGCCGGTTGCCTCAGCGCAGCAGGTGCATTCGCCCACGCCCATTTGCAACAGCAGCTTCCGGCAGCCGGCGCGGTGGTGGCGGCTTCACCCCAGGCGCTGACCCTCAACTTCTCTGAAGGCATCGAAACGCAGTTTAGCGGCGTGACCCTCACCGGGCCGCAGCAGAAGACCATCACCCTTGGTAAACCTGTCCGCAGCGACAGCAATAAGGCCGAGCTGACGGTACCGGTTGAGCAGGCGCTGACGCCGGGCGAATATACCGTTGACTGGCACGTGGTCTCCGTTGATGGCCATAAGACGAAAGGACAATACACCTTTACCGTGAAGTAAGCCGATGCTGAGTGGAGTCTATGTCAGCTTACGCTTTATCCATTTTATCTCGCTGATCGTCGCTTTCGGCTGTGTCCTCTATGGGACATGGTGGGCGCCGGTAACCTTGCGCCGCTTAATGATGCAGCGTTTCTACCCGCTAATGCGCCATTTATTGCTGGCGAGCGCGCTGTCGGCGCTGCTGATGCTGATGGCGCAGGGTGGGCTGATGGGCAGCGGCTGGCCGGACGTCTGGCAGCCGGCTATCTGGCAGGCGGTTGCCGGAACGCAGTTCGGTAGCGTGTGGATATGGCAGATTTTACTCGCCCTTGTGGCGCTGGCGGTGGTCTGGCTGAAGCCCCGACGATCGGGACGTTTGCTGCTGGTCCTGTTTTGCGCACAGCTTCTGCTGTTGGCCGGCGTCGGTCATGCCGCGATGAACGACGGCTGGCTGGGGATAGTGCAGCGGACCAACCATGCTATTCATCTGTTTTGTGTTGCCAGCTGGGTTGGCGGTCTGCTGCCGTTTATCTACTGTCTTCGCCTGGCGCACGGTCGCTGGCGGCAGGCGGCGATTGCCACCATGATGCGTTTTTCACGCTACGGGCATCTGGCGGTTGCTGGCGCTATTGCCAGCGGCGCAGTGAATGCGCTGTTGATCCAGGGCGGGCTCATCAGCGCCTCGCCCTGGGGGCGTATGCTGTTGCTCAAATGTGCGCTGGTGGCGGCAATGGTGGTAATTGCGCTGGTGAACCGGTATGTTCTGGTGCCACGCATGTCGGCAGGCGGAACGCGAGCGGAGCAACTTATCGTGCGGACCACGCAGATAGAAATTGCGCTGGGGGCGCTGGCGCTATTTGCCGTCAGCCTGTTTGCCACCTGGGAACCTTTCTGAATAAACTGGTTAAATCATGAAAAAAATCGTTCTGACAATGTTGTTATTGGCAAGTTCTGGCGCTGCGCTGGCGGCGCCGCAGGTGATTACCGTGAGCCGCTTTGAAGTGGGTAAGGAGAGCTGGGCGTTTAATCGGGAAGAGGTGATGCTGACCTGCCGTCCGGGCAACGCGCTGTTTGCCATCAATCCGAGCACGCTGGTGCAGTACCCGTTAAACGACATCGCCGAGCAGCAGATGAAAGACGGTAAGACCAACGCGCAGCCGATTTCTGTGATCCAGATTGACGATCCGCAGCAGCCGGGACAAAAAATGAGCCTGGCGCCATTTATTGAGCGCGCGCAGAAACTCTGCTGATCGATATTTTCATCCTACTGTTTTTACATAAAAATAACCGCCATCTCCCCATTCCGGGAGCGGCGGTTTTTTGTAGGCATACGCAATCCTGAGAGGAATTATTGGTTCCCTTTTGTCACGGACTGGAAAACCTGACACGGTAAACTATTCTTATAAGGCAAGGCGACTTAGCCTGCATTAATGCCAACTTTTAGCGCACGGCTCTCTCCCAAGAGCCATTTCCCTGGACCGAATACAGGAATCGTGTTCGGTCTTTTTTTATCTTTTTTTCAGCAATCGCAGATTCCCTTCTAAAAACCCCAGCAGCTTTTTTCGGGGCTTTTTTCTTATACCACAACAATAATTTCCTAAACATTTCTTTTACAAAAAAATCGCCTGCTAACCTTTTAATAGCTCACCGTCACCAGGACGGTATCGCTGTAGGTTCCCGCAGGCTGGTTGCTCTGGTTCGGGTTAATCTTCAGGGTGTAGCTTGCAGATTGCGCGGCGCCGGAGCCGGTCACGCTGAGATTGTTATTTTCCGTCCAGGCGCTGCCGTTGGGCTGGTAAAATTGATACTGCAAAAAGGCAGTCGGTTGGTTAGCGATGGGCTGGCTCATCTGCCGCCAGTCGCCGACGCTGGCGTTAGTACTGGCGAGATTGACGGTGTAGGCCGCGTTTTTTGTGCAGCGAATGGCAAGCTGGCCGCTGTAGGAACTAAAACCGGACGGGAGGGCGGCAGGGGCAAACTCGACGTCCGGCGCGCTGTCGATATAGCAAAAATTGGTCACCCTCACCGATACGTTGACCGTAGAGACCAGGGTGCCGTTATTCGGAATACATATCTTAATGCCCAGTAGATCGAGCCCGACGTAGCAAAAACGATACACCCAGGTAATGGTTAAGACATCGCTATAGGTTCCGGCGGGCACGTTGGCTCCCGGGGTGGTTCTGAAGTAGAGCGGCATGGTGCCATCGCTCGAGTTAAATAGCCCCAGCAGCTCAAGCAGCGTTGTCCTGGACCAGCTTATTACGCCGCCATCCTGATAGGCCGGCGAGCAGGATGCGTCAGAACAGATGCTGTAAGGGATAGCATCGCCGGCGCCGTTAAGCAGCCGGGGCACTCTGTTGCTCTGGTTGGCCGACGCCAGGGTAGCGCTTAGCGTGTTGGTCGAGTTCAGCGCCACCAGTTCCGGGGTGCAGTAAAACCCTGCGCCCGCCATCACGCCCTGAGGCGCGCTGTAGAGCGCAAAGGAATCGACAGGGCCGATCGCTGGCGCACTGGTTTTGATGCTGCAGGCGGCCAGCGCGTTGCTGGCTTGCCCAAGCGCTAAAAGCATCACGAATACCCGGATAATATTTTTCAATCTTATCTCCGCTATGAAGAGGGACAGCTGACCGGGCCTATCCGCTGCGGAACCGGCGTGGTCTCCGGAAGCTCGAACGGGATGCTGCATCGAAGCTCTCCGGCATTTATTTTGACTTCGTTAATGCGCCCGAGGTGCGAGAACCAGACCACGCCGTCGTAGCCCACCAGGGCGCGCTGTTGACTATTAACTTCCTCCACCGGCGTACCGACCGGTAGCGGTTGTCCCTGAGCATCGACGAAGATGAGCGTTGCCGAGCGCACGCGGTTAACCGGGAAATCAACCAGCGCGCCGCTGCCTTCGCGTACGGCGATGCGTTTTTCCACCGTGACGGCTTCGGTATCCGTGGGCAACGGCAGCGTATCGAGGGTGACCTTTCCCGGATACCAGGCCGAAGCCCAGGGGATCAGCAGATGACCATTTTTATCGGTCACGCCGACTTTGCGGTTTTCATAATTCACCGCAATGTTTGGATAGTTGCCGGTAGAAACGACGATAAAGGCGTCGTTAATTTGCCGGGCGAAAAACAGACTGTTATCCATCAGCACGACCGAGCCTGCGGCCTCAAACCAGCTGTGATGATCGTCACGCGACCCGTAATAGCCACCGCTCAGCGTGGACACGCGATTAATCCAGGTCAGATCCGCCTGACTATAGTTATTGCCGCCGATCGAATGGGCGAGGTTCCAGCCCAGCCCGCCTTCCGCCGGGGCAGAGCGACTAACGTTGATATTTTCCCCCCATTGGCCTGAGCTGGATCGTTGACCGCTTAGCTGCACGGAGCTTTGCGAATCGAAAGGGATAATGATTTGCAACATGCTGGCGTAGCTATTGTCCTGCAGATCGCGGTTTACGCTCAGGTTGAGGCTGCTGCTTTGCCACAGGCTGCGGCTCCAGGAGAGGTTCATGAGCCGGGTATGTGAATTATCCTCGGCTTTGATATCAAAATAGCCAATGCTGAAAGATCCGACCGCTCTGTCCCATGGGCTCAGGCTCAGCGTCGCCTGATCTGACTGACGGCTTAATGCGGCGACAGAACCGTAGGTGCTGAGGTTGTTGTAGTCGGCGCTGCGGCGAATATGCTGATAGTTCACTCCCCAGCTGCTGGCGTAATAAGAGTATCCGGCGGTGAGTTGATTGCCGCTGCCGTCGCCCCGGCTGGCGCTGGTCGACAGGCTGAGGGTGCCCAGGTTCCCCACGCCGATATCGCTGCCTATTCCGGCATTGGTTAATCCTTTGCGGTCTTCCGTATGCGTCGACAGCGTGAGCCAGTTGTTGACTCCATAGCGATAAATCGCGCTCAGCGCGCCGGCGCCATAATCGGCACTCTTGATACCGTAGTTGTTGCGCAGGGCCCCAAGGGTGAAATCAAAATCACTCAGGCCTTCGCGCAGCAGGGTGTTGGAGACATAAAAAGGAATGCTGGTGGACACCTGACGACCCAGGGCATCGGTGGTCACCACGGTAGCTTCGCCGGCGCCGCTGATCCAGGGAACGTTGGTCAGCGTATAGGGGCCGCCATTGATTTGCGCGGAGCTGGTTTTATAGCCGTTAATAAACAGATCGACGCTTGAAGGAACCGCCGCGCTGCCGGATAAATTGAGCAGCGGATACGTCACCAGATCCGGGCGAACGCTGAAGTTACGGCTCAGCCGGAGTCCTCCCATTCGTACTGAACTGCTCCAGGTCAGGGCGTTACTGACCACATCCCCGGCCTGGTAGCTAATCATCTGTTCGCTGTCGCTGTATTTCCACAGGGTGTCGTAACGCATAAAGCCCTGCTGCTCGTAGCCCGTCGAAGACCAGTTTTGCCGGATGACGGCATTGTTAGAAAGAACGCCTGGCGGCCCGAAGAGGCGCGTCTCGGTATAGGTGCTGGTGGTTTGCGTTCCGCCGGACGAGAAGAGGCTGTAAGCGTCATAGTTAAATAACATGCCGGGACTGCTTATCGCGGCCTGGTAGTTTTGTCCCGTCGTCTCCCCGATGCGCTGCTCGGGAAGCCAATTGTCCGGCACCCGGAGATTGAGCATTTGCCCCGGCCGATCGTATTCCACTTTAACCGAGGGGATCGTCGTCACGTCAACCAGCGCATCTTGGGTCTGTAAGGGAATATGCGCCTGGCGCAAAACGTCGGCGGCTATCCAATAGCGACCCGCAATAACCTTTACCGGAGCGGCGCTCGCCACGAGATTCCCGTTGACCGATACGCTGAGATACAGCTCATACTCCTGCTTATCGCTGTATGAAGCTGCTGGCGCAGGCAACGAATCATAGGTCGCAGCGCAGGCCGTTACCGACGCTAGTGCCAACAGCCCTCCGGTCGCTGCCCTTTTCAGATCGCGCATTATCAACGATCCGCCGGAATTTCCACCGCCTGGCCGTTATCCGTTAATTTCGCGAACAGGTGCATGCCTGAGGGGACTGAAGCGTTTCCTACCAGCGGGAAACAGCTCTTTTTCTGCGCCAGCACGTAGCCGAGCAGGCCATTGGCCTGAGCTATCTGGCCCTTGCCACCGGCATTGGCCCAGTAAACCGCGCTGAGCCGGGCATGCTGATTGCCGGTATTGTCGATGCACAGCGTCTGGCGGCTATTTTGCCGCGAGAGCGACCAGCGCAGCGTGGTTCTTACCGCTTCCACGGATCCATTGTTCTTCAGCGGGTTGATGCCCTGTCCGTAGGTAAACAACGGCAGGACATAGCGCATGCGCATTTTCAGTCCGGCGGAATTCTGTTCCTTCTGCGCCGTCGGTTCAGCGGCAGGAATCTCATCGATAACAATACGGTAGGATTGTTCTTTGCCAGCCGTGACGGGGGCGATGCGCATCAACCGTACCAGCTGACGCTGGCCGGGCGCGACGGTGGTAAAAGGTGGGCTGGCGACGACGTCACGCTGATCGGCATAGGCATCGGACGACCCTTTTTGGTCCCAGGAAAAAACCCGCAGCTGTAAATTAACCGGGGTAGCGCCGCGGTTTTCCAGCCACAGCTCTGACCCCTTTTCGTGGCTTTCGATAGTCTGGAAGATGGGCCAAACGAGGACGGAGCTTGCGGCCATAACGGAGCAGGGGAGAGATAAAGCGAATGTAAACAGCGCAAATCTACAGCGAATCATAGTTAACCTGTGATGATTTAATAGGTCAGCGTGACGGTGACCGTGTCGGTATAGGAGCCCACCGCCGGGAAGCCATTCGTGGCAAAAAGGCGGCCATAAACCGTATAGGTTTGCGTGGAGCTCGGAAATGATGCAACGCTCAGGGCCAGCGTACTGTTGCCCCAAACGTTAGCGCGGTTGGCATCCTGATAAAGCTGATAGGCCAGCGTGTTGCCGCCGCCGTTCGACATATAGCGCCGGGTGGCCGAACCGCCGTTTACGCCATAGTCGAGAGCGATTGAGATAGCGGTGCCGGGGGTACAGGTCACGATGATTGAGCCGGCGCCGGAAGTACTGGCGACATCAACATTGTTATAAAGCGATGACAGAGTGCCAAAACTCAAGGTGCCGAAATCCGTCGTTTGGGAGCCATCCCCCGCGCCAAGCGCGCAGCCAGCGGTTATCTGCGCGGAGACTTTGAAGGTCTTCTGGACAGTAGCGGCGTGGGCGCCCGAGGTAAAAAGCAGAATTAATGTAAGCCACTCTGGTCGAAGCATGACGCCCATTTTCCTTATGCGATTACCAGGTTAACGTTGCGGTTACGATGTCGTCATACACATCGGCTGTCGGCGCGTTGACGCTCTGGTCTTCGGGGCGAATACGGGCAAAAACGGGGATAGCCTGCGGGTTGCCTGTGCCTACAATAGCGATTGTTCCGCCGGGTAAAATTTCCTGACTGCGGGCGGCATCCGCATAGAGCCGATAAGCAATCTGCTGGTTGCCTGCCGCGTTTTTCATGTAACGCAGAGCAGCATCGCCATACTGGCCGCCGTCAAGCGTCAGCGTTGAGTCAAGATCTTCGGTACAGGTCACGGTAAGCGCGTTACCTCCGCCGCTTCCGGTGACGCTTGCATCAATGGAGTTGGCTAAATCACCGTAGGCGCCGAAATTAATCGTGCCCCAGCGGTTGTTTTCTCCATTTCGGACGTTCGATACGCTGCAGCCGCTGCCAAGTGTGACCTGAACACTAATCTGGCCGCTTAATGTTCCCGCTGCGGAAGCCGGTTGCGTAAGAACTATGGCGCTCAGTAAGCCGCCCAGGATACTGCGCGATATCGTTTTCACGTTCATCGAAAACCTCTTAGTGGAAAGCCGCTGAAGAAAAACAACAATGTAGCGATAGTCGTGAGTTACCGTTTAACAACCACGGTTTTGTTGGTTAACGTATAGCTACTTCTGTGGGATATGGGTAACTTTGCGTTAATGACTGCATTTTGGTTGTGAAATAGTTTTTTAGTCTGACTTATTGTATTCTGTTGAAATAAAATTCCTTATGTTAATATTTTGTTGGTTTTATGTGTTTTCTTTGTTTTTTGAAGGAGAGAGAAGAGAACGCGATTTTTTTAAAATCACAATCGGGCGCAAAGTTTGAAACAAAAAATCTGGACAAAAAGGCGTGTGTAGACACTTACCGTGCGGTTGAGCGACAACGAGGAGAAAACACCTGCACGAAATCAGGCCCATAGTGCAGGTGAATTTTACGGGCCAACATCGGAAGTGACCCAGTATACACATTTGTATGACAAATAGAATAATAGATAAGAAAACGCCTTAAATTTTTTGCCTATTATTTTAACGGCGCTTGTCCGAGGTATTGCAAAGAAAGGATAGGCAGCTTAGAGGCGACAAAGAAATAACGCCCAGGGCATTATTCTGGCGTCACAAAAGAGGGGTACAGCGTTGTTTCAAGGTAGCTAACAATGAACCATATTTCGTCACTAAAAATAAACCAGAGAGCAGCGGACAAAATAATCAACAGGATAGCCAGCAGGAGTATTTCTGTTTTGCTCATAACTTCACTAGCCGTCCGCAAGGAGTACAACGAAGTTATGATAGTAACTAAAGCGGCGTAGAAGATGCAAACGCCGCTGTGCTAAACGGCGTTGATGAAACGTTTGCAGCGTTAATCGATGAGAATTGTCATCTGCGCAGCCATATCATCCAGCAGCTGGAAGCGGCGACGATATTCAGCGCGCTTCTTACTGGCAATGCTCTCAAGCGTCTTTCTTTCCAGCTTCAGTGGTAAGCGCCAGCGCCATGCACCGTCGGCTACCCCTTCGATAGATTGCCAGAATTCATCATAGCTGGCGTGGAAATGGCGCCCTTTGCTCAGACGATAGCGCAGCGCGCGGAAGACGTGACCGTTATCGCTGACTCCGTAAATATGTTGAATGCCGCAACGCGCCGCCATTAGCCAGATAAACTCCATCAGCAGGCGTTTCGGGAACAGACCGTAGCAGGCGCGGGTTGCTCGTTTAATCACTTCATGCGAAATATTGCTACGCGGCCCCTGCAGGCCGCCAATAGTTAACTGCCAGCGATCCTGCTGACGGGAAACGCTAAAAGTCGCGCTGGCGAGCACGATCCCATCGCCATCGCGCAGCCATAGGGTCGTTTCACCCTCGCGTTCAGCTTTGCCCGCCGAGGAGGCGGAAAGCGAAAACCGGCTGTCGTCCTTGCCTGCCAGCTCAAGCAGCGGCAGCTCATTCGCTGCGGTCATGGCATCAGCCAGGCGCGATCCGCCCAGCGAGTCGACAAACTGGTAGTGGCTGATAATCGCGTGCGCGCGCTGGCTGGCGTTGAGCCCGCGGGTTAAATACTGACGATGAACCTTGCCCGGCAGAGTCACCTGAGCGGTCAGCAGCTGATTGAAGTCCGCGCGCGCCGACAGGCTCTCCAGCATGCTGCGCGTTGGCGCATAAAATAATGCCGTGCGCAGTAAAAACTTCAGCCGGTAATTACGTTTTTGCCAGATGGGTGCAGGGGTGAGTCGCCCCATCACCAGGTCGGCAATAAGATTGGGGCGTCGTTCAACGACCCCGGCTGAATGCAGGCTGTTATCCGTCACGATGAATACCTCGTTGTTATTTAGCCTCTATTCTAGGGATATATCGTGAGGAGCTTAATGCCCTGGCGGACTATATTTGGCTTTCGTTTAAACTCGATTGAGGTGGCAATATTACGCCCGCGGCAGCGGGAGAATTTTCCTATAATTAGGTCAGGAGGACGAAATATGTATCAGCGTATTAACGGTTCCGCCTGGCGTAATATCTGGCTGGTTGGCGACCTGCACGGCTGCTTTGCGCGGCTGATGGAAGCCCTTCGCGAGCGCAGGTTCGATCCTTACCAGGACCTGCTTCTTTCCGTGGGCGATCTGATCGATCGTGGGCCGCAAAGCGCGGAGTGTTTGGATTTACTGCGCTATCGCTGGTTTTTCGCGGTGCGCGGCAACCATGAACAGATGGCGCTGGATACGCTTGCCGATGGCGAACCGATGCTCTGGGAAATGAACGGCGGTGGCTGGTATACGCAACGCTCAGAACAGCAGAAAGAGCGCCTCGCGCCGCTTATCGCCCGCTGCCGTCATCTGCCGCTGATTATTGAGCTCCACAGCGCTGAGCAAGTCCATGTTATCGCCCATGCGGATTATCCGGCGACGCTTTATCGCTGGCAGCAGGCGGTGGATGAGCATCAGGTGCTGTGGAGCCGACAGCGTCTTACCGATCATCTCTCCGGGCGTCACGGCGCGATTGCCGGTGCTGACCACTTCTGGTTCGGCCATACGCCGCTTAAACGGCGTTACGACTACGATAATCAGCACTATATTGATACCGGGGCGGTATTTGGCGGGGAGTTAACCCTGGCGGCGCTACAGAGGACGGGCTAAAAGTCACTGTACTCCTGGGCGGGCAGCCAGAAACTATCGATAAAATCCTCTACCGGAAAGCAGCCGCCGTGACGTATTCGCTGATCGTCCATCGCTGCGGTGCACTGCCGTTCGTTATCGTACACATCCACAACGATATCTTCACAGCCTCCGTCGAGGTAACAAATAAACAGCACTAAGGCAAACATCCCGGTCTCATATCCTGAAAAACATAGTTATAAGTGTAGGAGATGTCGGGAAAGCAGGGGGAATAAATAACCCGTCTCAGGCGACGGGTTCCTTTGAATCAGGCGAGACGCATGATCCAGGCATCGGACTGACGATCGTAGTGCTTACGGTAGAGGACGGAATGTTCACCATCAAGTATGGCGGGTACGCTGGTGTCCGCGTCCCATGCATCTAGCTGCATACATAAATCCGGATCGGATTTGCAGGGTATGCTTAACGTTCGCTCTCCCTGCTGTTCGCCGTGCAGTTCGGCGTCGTCTATTTCAAACGCGCCGATACGTACGCTGGTTTTACTCATAAGTTCACCCCGTTGATCTGCTGATTTGTGGTACGACCAGTTAAGGCCGCCATTTTTCAGCGTAGACAAAGGTGCGCAAAGCGCCAGTGAAAAAATGCTGTTTTTCCGTTCGTCATCACGCTTTAGTGCTAAAAAGCTTTCCGTCGCGCACCAGTTCACGGGGATAGCTGTTTTTTAAACGCGAGCCGATTTTTTTCGCCAGTCCCAGCGGCGCGCCCTGAAACGTGACAATAACATCATCCTGCTGCGGCGGTACTGCAGGATAGACGTCACGACCGCGGTACCACTCTTCCGCTTCGGCCTGGGTCAGCTCAAAAGGGGCATCAGGCGCGGCAAGCGCAATGACCGCTTCGTGCTGCCAGCGATAGCCTTTGTTGTGGGTTTCGGCAAGACGGATACCGATGCGGGAAAAGCGCACTTTGCCGAATAGCGACTCGAGCGCGTGAGGGAATAGCCAGATTTCTTTATCCCGCTGCCAGAGCGTATGGTCAGCGTCCCAATGCAGGCCAACGGCGGCAGCGGCGGTCGCAATGGCGGCCGATTCGCGGCTTTTAAGCTGGATAAAGGGGAATTTACCGACCTTATAACCCGGCGCCGGCAGCGGTGCGATGGCGGCGGTTTTACGCAGACGGGCGACGAAGAAGCCTTCGCAATCGAAAATCTGCGGGAACACGTGCAGGAAACCCTCTTCGGTTAGCGCCTCGCTGGCCTGCGGGAACAGCGAACCGAGCGGCAGTACCTCTGCCGCCTGCGGATAGCGCGCCAGTAGTCCGTTGACCACGTCTTCGTTTTCTTGCCGGTTCAGGGTACAGGTGGAGTAGACCAGCGTGCCGCCGGGGCGAAGCGCATGAAACGCGCTGTCGATAAGCTCGCGCTGGGTCTCGGCGATACTGGCGTTGCTTTCCGGCGACCAGTTTTTTAACGCATCGGGGTCTTTCCGTACCACGCCTTCGCCGGAGCAGGGGGCGTCGAGGAGAATCGCGTCAAAACACTCCGGCAGCGCGGCGCCGAATACGCGCCCATCAAAATGGGTCAGCGCCACGTTGCCGATCCCGCAGCGGCTGATATTGGCGTGCAGCACTTTAACCCGGCTGGCGGAATATTCGTTGGCCAGGATCCCGCCTTTATTGCCCATGCGCGCGGCGATCTGGGTGGTTTTTGACCCCGGCGCGGCGGCGACGTCCATCACCCGGTTCGGCATATTTCCGTCGGCAAACAGCGCGGCGACTGGCAGCATGGAGCTCGCTTCCTGGATGTAAAACAGCCCGCTGAGATGTTCAGCGGTGCTGCCCAGCGGCAGGGCGTCTTCTTCCTCGCGATCGATCCAAAAACCCTCCTCACACCAGGGTACCGGCGTTAGCTGCCAGCCGTAAGGGGCGACCAGCTGCAAAAAGTCAGCCACGCTGATTTTTAGCGTATTTACGCGAAGGCTTCGGCGCAGGGGGCGCTGGCAGGCGGCGATAAAGTCAGCGAAAGAGAGATGCGTCGGCATTGCCGTACGCATTTGAGCGAGGAATTCTTCAGGAAGATAGACAGCGTTTTGAGCCACGGGGAGCGCACCACAACGAAAAAAGGGGGCGTAGTTTACCATAAAGGCTCCGGCGACGGACACCGGAGCCTGTTATGCTTAGCGCGGCAGGGCGGTACCCCATTCGCGCCACTCTTTCGGTTCACTCTCCAGCAGCAGGAAGTGTTTACCATCCTGCGCTTTCGGCGCCAGCGGCGTACCCGGAGGCGTCGCAAAAGCGATGCCGCCGCGAATGAACTGATTGAAGGTACCGGTTTTCACCACGCCGCCGATCAGGCCAAAGTCGAGGCTATAGCCGGAAGCCAGCCAGAACACCGAGTTGTTGCGCACCAGATACTGATAACGTTTACTGATACGCAGCTGTACCATGACGCGATCCGACATCGAACCGAGCATCAGGCCGGTAACCGTACCGACTTCAAGCCCGCGGAACAGCACCGGCGTGCCGATACCCAGCGAACCGGCTTCGGGTACTTCGACGATAATGCTCAGGCCGTCGATATAACGTGAATCGCTAATCGTGGTTTCCTGAATTTCAAAATCACGGCGCGGCGCACCGCGTCCCGGCTCCACGTTAATATAGGCCTGGAAGAGCGTATCCAGATGCTCGACGCCCGCTGCGGAAATCTGCGGAGTAATCACCGAGAAACGCGTGCCGGCGCGGGCGAAGGTGTTGACGTATTCCGGATAGAGAACCGCTTTCGCCTGCACTTCGTTTTTCGCGGTAATTAAATTCAGCGATTGGATCTGCCCAATATCAATCCCCAGGTAGCGAATCGGCATACCTTCGGCGATTTTACCGGCGTCGAAGGCGTGCAGGGTTATCTGGCCACCCACCGCGCGGGCGGCGGTTTCCGACGCATACAGCACGCGTTTATTATCGATACGCGCGCTGGCGCTGGCGCCGCTCAGATTATCAAAGCTTATCGCGCCTTTCAGCGCGCGGGAGAGCGGGGAGGCCTGAACCGTCAGGCCGCTGCCGTTAAGCTGCACTTTCGCGCCGCCTTCGGCCCAGAACACGCTGTTGCTGGTGAGCAGATGGCGATATTCCGGTTTGATATGGATGTTGATCTCAAAAGCGTTCTTGCGCGGCTGAACGGTGATGATTTCCCCGACTGCGAATTTACGATACAGCACCACGGATCCTGCCTGGACGTCCGGCAGCGTCTCAGCTGAGAGCGTGAGAGTGGTGGTCGGCAGATCGCTCATGCTGTTTTCCAGCGCTTTTTCCTGGTTGGCGTACAGCGGATAGCGGCTTTGCATCGCCCCTTTGTCGCCCGGAATAATGCGGATCCCGCCGTTGACCCATTCGCTGGCGCTGGCGCCGAGGAACTCCACGCCATCAATACCGACTTTGACGTCGATACGGCTGTTGACCACGAATTTGCTGTCGCCGCGCACCAGTGAACGGTACTCGGGCATGACTGCGACCTGGAAAGTGACGCCGTCGGCGTTTAGCTTGCGCTCCAGAACCTGGCCAATCTGAACGCCGTGCAGGATCAGCGGCTGCCCGGCATCAATACCGTAGCTTTCTGGCGCGGTGAGCGTGACGGTTGCGACATCCGGCTCTTCCAGGATGGATTTATCGGCTGGCAGCACCGCAAACTGGTTGCGCGGTTCACCCTCGCCGGGGACCAGCTCAAAGGTGGTACCGGTCAGCAGGGCGCTGACGCTGGGATTATCCAGCGAGATTTTCGGCTTCTTCATCTGAATCAGCGTCTTCTCGCGCAGCAAGCTGACGACGCTGGGATCGACGGTCATTTCGCCGGTGACTTTCCCGTCAGCATCGAGATTTAGTTTACTGAGCTGGCCGACCTCCAGACCCTGATACATCAGCGGTGTAGAGCCCGCTTTTAACCCTGCGCCGTCCGGAAGGTCCAGTTTAACCACCACTCCGCGCTGGCTGTGCGCCAGGTCTTCGTATAAGTGATAATCGGTATTCTGCTGAGCCTGCGGAGAATCATCGGGGGAATCAAAGGCGATAGCGCCGTTCACCAGCGCGGAGAGGCTGTCCAGCTGAACTTTAGCTCCGCTCAGGCTGACGTCCGCCTTTACGCCGGATACGTTCCAGAAGCGGCTCTCTTTTTTCACAAGATTGGTGAAACGCCGCTCGATCAGTACATCAATCGTGACGCCCTGATTGTTCGGATTAATGGCGTAGTCATACACCCGGCCGACCGGAATCTTACGGAAGTAGACCAGCGAGCCGCTGGTTAACGAGCCTAAATCCGCTGACTTGAGATGGATCATCAGCTCGCCGTTATTAATGTGGTACTTCGGCTGGGTATCGAGGGCGACAAAGTGATCCTCGGGCTCGCCCTGACCTGGCATCATGCCGATATAGTTGCCGCCAACCAGCGCATCCAGGCCGGACACGCCGGCAAGCGAGGCTTTCGGCGTCACCAGCCAGAACTGGGTCTCCTTGCGCAGCGCATCTTTCATATCGCCTTTGACGCTGGCAGAAACCTCGATTTTACTCAGATCTTTGCTTAGCGAGATATTCTCGACCGTACCGACTTCTACCCCCTGATAGCGGATAGGCGTCCGTCCCGGAACGATGCCGTTGGCCGACTGGAAGTCGATGACGATCGTCGTACCGCGATCCTGATAGCTGGTCCAAATCAGCCAACCGGCAATCAGCAGCGCGATGACCGGCAGCAGCCAGAACGGTGAAATGCGGCGTTTAGTTTTAATCTTGGCTTCAGTCGGCGAAGCGGGCGTTTCCTGACTCATGTGCGTCCCAAAGTAAGCGGCTGTCCAGCCATTCAACAGCAAGGATAGTTAAAATTACCGCGGCGCCAAAATAGACCGCGGCGGGCCCCATCGTAAACGCGAGGAGCTGATCGCGGTTGATCAGCGACATGGTTAATGCGATGACAAAAAGATCCAACATAGACCAGCGGCCGATCCAGGTAATCAGCCGCAGCAGCAGGATGCGGGTACGTAGCCCCTGTTCACACTTGAATTGTATGCTGACCAGCAGGGTAAACAATACAATAACTTTGGTGAATGGGACCAGAATACTGGCGATGAACACCACCCCGGCGATGGCGACGTTGCTGCTGGCCAGCGACATAATGCCGGAAAGGATGGTGTCTTCCTGACGCGCGCCGTTGACGTAGATGATCGAGATCGGCAGCAGGTTGGCAGGAAGCAGGAAAACCAGTGATGCAATCAGCGCAGCCCAGCTCTTTTGCAGGCTTTGCCGGCGTCGATGGCGCAAAGGCGTGTGGCAGCGGCGGCAGCGCCCGCGCGCATCGCGATGTCCGGTATAATGGCAGCCCAGACAGACCTGAAGATTTTCATCCGGGCGCAGCGCCGGGCGCTGGGGATAAAAACGCTCCCAGAGCTCTTCAACGTTCATATGGATAAGCGTCAGGATACTGAGCAGCGTGAGGGAAACATAGGCGACAAGCCCGATACCCGGCTGCAGGAAGGCGTAATCCTGCACTTTAATGGAGGCGACGCCGATGCCAACCAGGTAAATATCCAGCATTACCCACTCCTTGAGCCGCTCCAGCATCAGCAGTATCGGTCGCAGATTCATGCCCAGCACGTTGCCCAACCACAGGTAGGCGATTGACACCACCAGCAGCACCGGCGCGACGACCGCGCAAAAGAGCACCATCGCCGCCGTGAGCGGATCGCCCTGGCCGGTCATTTGCCAGATGCCCTGAAGGACGTTAGCGTCGATACGCACGCCCAGCAGATGCAAACGTAGCAGCGGTTCGCTCCACGCAAAAGGCATCAGCAGCAGCATAGCGATCGCCATGCTGCCCAGCCGGGTAAGCGACCAGTCGCGGCCATCGCGCACTTTGGCGTTGCAGCGAGGGCACCAGGCGCTTTGATTCTTTTTGAGGACCGGTAAACTAAACAGCAGGTCGCACTGCGGGCAGCGCTGATAGTGAGCGTGCGCAACAGGGGCGCTGACCGAGTAGACGATCATCTTTTTTGCTGGCGTAATCCTGGGTGTTTTTAGTGGCATTTATAACTTACAGAAATGAATATATCTCTCTATCTTAACTCAGGAATGAATTCATCTTGAGCATGAATGCATTTAAAGCTTATTTTATTAGGCTGTAAGTGTAAGGCAGTAAGACAACTAAGCGATCATATAATGAACAAATCAGAATTCTACGCGGATTTAAACCGCGATTTTCAGGCGTTAATGGCAGGCGAAACCAGCTTCCTGGCGATGATCTCAAATACCAGCGCGCTGTTATTTGAACGACTGGCGGAAGTGAACTGGGCCGGTTTCTATCTGCTGGAAGGCGATACTCTCATCCTCGGGCCGTTCCAGGGCAAGCTGGCCTGCGTGCGTATTCCGGTAGGACGCGGCGTATGTGGGACTGCCGTCGCGCAGAATCGCGTGCAGCGGGTCGAGGATGTTCACGCCTTTGATGGCCACATCGCCTGCGATGCCGCCAGCAATTCGGAAATTGTCTTCCCGCTACGGGTGAACAATCAAACCATCGGCGTCCTGGACATCGATAGCACGGCGCATTCCCGCTTCACCGTTGAAGACGAGCGGGGTCTGGCAGAACTGGTCTCGCATCTGGAAAAACTCATTTCTGCCACGGATTATCAAAAAATATTCACCCGCGTCGCAGGATAATCAACGGATAACGTAGCATTTACCGAGGACGTCATTATAATGACGCCTGTTCATGCCTGCGGCTTGTTGGCTACGTCCGTTGTAATCAGGAAATTTCATGGAAAATCAACCTAAGTTGAATAGCAGTAAAGAAGTCATTGCGTTTCTGGCCGAACGTTTCCCTCAGTGCTTTAGCGCTGAAGGCGAAGCTCGCCCCCTGAAAGTCGGTATTTTTCAGGATCTCGTTGAGCGCGTTGGCGGAGAGATGAATCTCAGCAAAACCCAACTTCGCGCTGCTTTGCGTCTTTATACTTCGAGCTGGCGCTATCTGTACGGCGTTAAGCCAGGCGCTGTCCGCGTTGACCTTGACGGCAACCCGTGCGGCGAACTGGAAGAGCAGCATGTCGCTCATGCCCGCCAGCAGCTTGAAGAAGCAAAAGCCCGCGTTCAGGCGCAGCGCGAAGCGCAGCAGGCCAAAAAACGTGAAGCCGCTGCCGCAGCAGGCCAGCCGGAAGAGGGAGCACGTCGCGAGCGTAAACCGCGTCCTCAGCCTCAGGCTCGTCGCAAAGAAGGCGCTGAGCAGCGTAAACCACGCCCGGCAGCAGCAGCCAAAGCGCCGCGCGAAGAGCGTCATACCCCTGTATCAGATGTGTCTGTATTGACCGTTGGCCAGGCACTGAAGGTGAAAGCAGGCAATAATGCAATGGACGCCACCGTCCTGGAAATCACCAAAGATGGCGTTCGTGTACAGCTGACTTCTGGTATGTCAATGATTGTACGCGCAGAACACCTGGTGTTCTGAAACGGAGGCCGGGCCAGGCATGAACAAATTCTTTAAGCTCACCGCGTTGGCGGGCCTGCTGGTAATAGCAGGCCAGTCGTTCGCCGTGGACGATATAACCCGGGTCGATCAAATCCCCGTGCTGAAAGAAGAGCCGCAGCACGCGACGGTGAGCGAGCGCGTAACATCGCGCTTTACCCGCTCTCACTACCGCCAGTTCGATCTCGACAATGCCTTTTCGGCGAAAATTTTCGATCGCTATCTGAACCTGCTGGACTACAGCCATAACGTGCTGTTAGCCAGCGACGTCAACCAGTTTGCCGCGAAAAAGAATCAAATCGGCGATGAACTGCGCAGTGGGAAGCTGGACGTATTTTACGACCTGTATAACCTGGCGCAGAAGCGTCGCTTTGAGCGCTATCAATATGCGCTGAAAGTGCTGGAACGGCCGATGGATTTTACCGGCCACGATAATTTCAACCTTGACCGTAGCAAGTCGCCCTGGCCGAAAGATGAAGCCGAGCTGAACGCGCTGTGGGATGCCAAGGTGAAGTTTGACCAGCTAAGCCTGAAGCTGGCTGGCAAAGATGATAAAGAGATTCGCGAAACCTTAACCCGCCGCTACAAGTTTGCTATCCGCCGTCTGGCGCAAACCAATAGCGAAGACGTGTTCTCACTGGCGATGACCGCCTTTGCGCGTGAAATCGACCCGCATACAAACTATCTCTCACCGCGCAACACCGAGCAGTTCAATACTGAAATGAGCCTGTCTCTGGAAGGTATCGGCGCGGTGCTGCAGATGGACGACGACTACACGGTGATCAATTCTCTGGTTGCGGGCGGTCCGGCGGCGAAGAGTAAAGCCATCAGCGTGGGCGATCGCATCGTTGGCGTCGGCCAGCCTGGTAAAGGCATGGTCGATGTGATCGGCTGGCGTCTTGATGATGTCGTCGCGCTGATTAAAGGTCCCAAGGGCAGCAAGGTTCGCCTGGAGATTCTCCCGGCGGGTAAAGGCGCGAAAACGCGTATTGTGACCCTCACGCGTGAACGCATTCGTCTGGAAGACCGTGCGGTTAAGATGTCAGTCAAAACCGTTGGCAAAGAAAAAGTTGGCGTGCTGGATATTCCTGGCTTCTATGTTGGCCTGACGGATGACGTTAAAGTTCAGCTGCAAAAGCTGGAGAAACAAAACGTTAGCAGTATCGTCATCGATCTGCGCAGCAACGGCGGCGGGGCGCTGACCGAAGCGGTTTCGCTTTCTGGCCTGTTTATCCCCTCCGGCCCGGTTGTCCAGGTTCGCGATAATAACGGTAAAGTCCGTGAAGACAGCGATACCGATGGCGTGGTGTACTACAAAGGTCCGCTGGTCGTCCTGGTCGATCGTTTCAGCGCCTCGGCTTCCGAAATTTTCGCCGCTGCGATGCAGGATTATGGCCGCGCGCTGATCGTCGGAGAGCCGACCTTCGGTAAAGGGACCGTCCAGCAGTATCGTTCGCTGAACCGTATCTACGATCAGATGCTGCGTCCTGACTGGCCGGCGCTGGGTTCCGTACAGTACACTATCCAGAAATTCTATCGCATCAACGGCGGTAGTACTCAGCGCAAGGGTGTAACGCCGGATATCATGATGCCGACCGGAACCGAAGAGCGTGAGACCGGCGAGCAGTATGAAGACAACGCGCTGCCGTGGGATAGCGTCAATGCGGCAACCTTCGTGAAATATGGCGATTTGACGCCGTTTGGACCGGAACTGCTGAAGCGTCACGATGCGCGTATTGCCAAAGATCCTGAGTTCCAGTACATCATGAAGGATATTGCTCGTTATAACGCGATGAAAGACAAACGCAACATCGTTTCCCTGAACTACGCGCAGCGTGAAAAGGAGAACGAAGAAGATGATGCGATTCGTCTGGCCCGCGTTAACGATCGCCTGAAACGCGAAGGTAAGCCGTTACTGAAAAAGCTGGAAGATCTGCCGAAGGATTACCAGGAGCCCGATCCGTATCTTGATGAAACGGTTCATATTGCGCTCGACCTGGCCCATGAGGAAAAGGATCGGCCAGCGGTAGAGCCCCCGGCCAGTAAATAATCCCCCCAACGGGCACAATGATTTGTGCCCGTTTTCTTTCGCTTCTTTCCCAACGTTCATTGCCTGATTTCAACAAAATGTCAACGCTTTTGCCCAGCGTCAGCAATATGCTACAAAATGTAAAGTTGTGTCTTTCTCGTGACTTAGCGGGGGCTGATGGTTGAAAATTAGCGTTCTACCCATACCATGTGGGTAATCGCATAGTGCGTTTTGTTAAATCGAGGTAAAAAGAAAATTATGATGCGAATCGCGCTTTTCCTGCTGACCAACCTGGCAGTGATGGTGGTGTTCGGGCTGGTGCTAAGCCTGACGGGAATTCAGTCAAGCAGCATGACCGGGCTGCTGATCATGGCGCTGTTGTTTGGCTTCGGCGGTTCAATCGTTTCGCTGCTGATGTCGAAATGGATGGCGTTGAAATCGGTGGGTGGGGAAGTCATTGAGCAGCCGCGTAACGAAACCGAGCGCTGGTTGATGAATACCGTCGCGCAGCAGGCGCGCCAGGCGGGAATTGCCATGCCGCAGGTCGCGGTCTACCATGCGCCGGATATTAACGCCTTCGCGACCGGCGCGCGCCGCGATGCGTCGCTGGTTGCGGTCAGCACCGGGCTGTTGCAGAACATGAGCCGTGATGAAGCGGAAGCGGTTATCGCCCATGAGATTAGCCACATCGCTAACGGCGATATGGTCACCATGACGCTGATTCAGGGGGTGGTGAACACCTTCGTTATCTTTATCTCGCGCGTTATCGCGCAGATTGCGGCGGGCTTCCTCGGCGGCAACCGCGATGAAGGTGAAAGCAGCAACGGCAACCCGCTGATCTACTTTGCGGTTGCTACGGTGCTGGAGCTGGTGTTTGGTATTCTGGCCAGCATCATCACCATGTGGTTCTCCCGCTACCGCGAATTCCATGCGGACGCTGGCTCAGCGAAACTGGTGGGGCGTGAGAAAATGATCGCTGCGCTGCAGCGTCTGAAAACCAGCTATGAGCCGCAGGAGGCCAGCAGCATGATGGCATTCTGCATTAACGGTAAAGCGAAATCCATGAGCGAGCTGTTTATGACTCACCCGCCTCTGGATAAGCGCATTGAAGCCCTGCGCAGCGGCGAATATCTGAAGTAATCGCCGCTCCCGGCCCTGAAAACAAAAATCCGAAACCTTCGGGCTGCGGATTTTTTTATGTCGATTCTTTGCTTACAGCCTGGCGCGCGGCTGCGTGACGCGTAGCCCGCTGACGGCGGCGGCGACGACGGCAAGGATCCCGGCCAGCAGAAGTGCGGTATGAGTTCCGCTATTGCCCAGCAGGTTAAACAGCAGCGCCACCAGCGCGGCGCCTGTACTCTGTCCAAGCAGACGGGCGGTACCCAACATGCCGCTTGCTCCGCCGCTGCGATGAGCCGGCGCTGAAGAGACGATCGTATGGTTGTTGGGTGACTGGAACAGGCCAAAGCCCGCGCCGCAGAGCGCCATTCGCCAGATAATATCCAGATCCGTGGGTGTGGAGGGGAGCATCGCCAGACCGAACAGGCCGCAGGCCATTACCAGCAGACCAATCGCCCCCAGCAGACCGGCGTGAAATTTCTCTATCAAATAGCCTGCCAGCGGCGCCATTACCATGGTTGCCAGCGGCCACGGCGTCAGGAGCAGACCGGTTTCCACCTCGCTGCGTCCAAGCATCGACTGCAGGAAGAATGGTAGCGAAACCATGGCCAGCATCTGGGCGCAGAAGGAGCATATCGAGGTGCAGATGGACAGGGAAAAAATCGGAATGCGCAGCAGATCGACGGGTAGCAGGGGAACCGGCATTCTGAGCTGACGGCGGACAAAAAAGAATCCAACGACCAGCATCGCAATAACCTCCGCCAGCACCAGCTCGCCGGATTGGCCCTGTGCGAACCCGCCGAGAGCGGTAATTAATAAGCCGAAAGTGAGAGCATTCATGATGGCGCTGGGCAGATCGAAGCGGGTGACCTTGCTCCCGCCGACATTGGCGGGCAGGTAGCGCATCGCGAGAACCAGTGAGATAACGCCCAGCGGAACGTTAATGAGAAACAGCCATTGCCATGAAGCCATCGACAGGATAGCGGCGGCAATGGTCGGGCCCGCAGCGGATGAGACGGCGACAACAAAAGAGTTGATCCCCATTCCGCGGCCGAGAAAGCGGCGGGGATAAATCAGGCGAATCAGCGCGGTATTAACGCTCATTAGCGCCGCGCCGCCAAGACCCTGCGCAACGCGCGCCAGCGTCAACATTTCCAGGCTGCGGGAGAGCGCGCAGGCTAAAGAGGTGAAGGTGAATACGACCAGGCCGATTTTATAAATGCGCCGATAGCCGACCATATCGCCGAGGAAAGAGAGCGGCAGAAGCGCAATAACAATGGCAATTTGATAGGCGTTTACTATCCAGATTGAGGATGCCGGTGACGCGTTTAAATCGCTGGCGATCGTCGGAAGCGCTACGTTGGCGATAGCGCCGTCCAGCACGGCCATCGTCAGGCCTAATACAATGGTCAGGATGGCGCCGTAACGCTGCGGTGCTGGCAGCCCATCGGGGAGGTTTTTATCCATATAAAGTGTATGTCTTATCGGGAACTATTAACTGGATAATGATTTTAGCATTGAATATTCAGCGGCATGTCGCAGATTTGTAACGAATGGGCAGAAGAACGATTGCGGGTAACGGGATGCGAATTTATAATAAAAACCGGTTCTAATTTTTATAAAACAGTTGCGATGAGGTGATAAATGGCAGTTGCAGATTTGGATAAACAGCCAGATTCTGTCTCTTCGGTATTGAAGGTTTTTGGCATCCTGCAGGCGCTTGGCGAAGAGCGTGAAATTGGCATTACCGAACTGTCCCAGCGCGTCATGATGTCAAAAAGCACCGTTTATCGCTTTTTGCAGACCATGAAATCGCTGGGGTACGTAGCGCAGGAAGGGGAATCTGAGAAGTATTCTTTAACCCTGAAACTCTTCGAACTCGGCGCGCGGGCTTTGCAGAACGTCGATCTGGTGCGCAGCGCCGACATTCAGATGCGCGAGCTATCACGCCTGACGAAAGAGACCGTCCACCTGGGCGCCCTGGATGAAGACAGCATTGTTTACATCCATAAAATCGACTCAATGTACAATTTGCGCATGTATTCGCGCATCGGACGCCGTAACCCGCTGTACAGCACCGCGATCGGTAAGGTGCTGCTGGCATGGCGCGATCGCGCGGAAGTTGAGCAGATTCTGGAAGGCGTTGAGTACAAACGCAGTACCGACCGGACCATCACCAGCACCGAAGAGCTGCTGGCGGTTCTGGATAAGGTCCGCGAGCAGGGCTACGGCGAAGATAACGAAGAACAGGAAGAAGGGCTGCGCTGCATCGGGGTGCCGGTTTTCGACCGCTTCGGCGTGGTTATCGCCGGCCTGAGTATCTCTTTCCCGACGCTACGTTTCTCCGAAGAGCGCCTGAACGAGTATGTTGCGATGCTGCACACGGCGGCGCGTAAAATTTCTGAGCAGATGGGCTACAACGATTATCCGTTCTGATTCACTATCCTATTCGGGCTACCGTTGCTGTAGCCCGAACCATGACTAGCCGTTATCCACTACCGTGACGCTTTTTCGCAGAACAGGGCAATCGGTAATGCCGATAATACCGCTGCTGGAGTGAACATATTGTGCGGTGCTGATGCCGCGAGCGGTGAGATATTTGCACTGCAATCCTAACCCACCGGCATTCTCACTGCTGCCTATTAACACGCCGTAGCCGCTTAATAATACGCCAATCCATAAGATAGCCAGCACCACAATGGTACGAATGATCAATCGCATTGTTGCCTCAATATTTGTATTATCCCTGCGTCTATTCTGTCATGCACACGAGTTGAAACAAGTCTATGATTCCTAAACTTGCCTTTCGTATTACAGTTAGCCGCGGTTTAAGATGGTCATGTTATCCTGGCGACATTTGATACTGATGCGGAGTGTGGAGTGAAAAAATTACGGTGGGTTTTGCTGATAGTCGTTATTGCAGGATGTTTACTGCTATGGACTCAGATGCTTAACGTAATGTGCGATCAGGATGTACAGTTCTTCAGCGGCATCTGCACTATCAATAAGTTTATTCCCTGGTAAGACATTTTTTATATGACTGATTTTCTTCTGCCGCGCGGGTGGTAGAATGAACGCCTTCTCTTTGAGGTGGTGAAATGAGTGAGTTACTAAATCCCGGGATTGTAAGCCTGGCATCCGTGGCGCTGTCTGTCGTGCTGTTGCTTGTCGGCCTGTTATTATGGTTTTTTGTTAATCGCGCCAGTTCGCGCGCAAATGAGCAGATCGCGCTACTGCAGGCGCTTCTGGATCAGCAAAAGCGGCAAAACGCGCTGCTGCGCCGTCTCTGCGAGGCCAATGAGCCTGAGAAGGAGAGTGCAGCAGAACCTTCCATAGCCGAGAAGGGGAAAGGCGACGACGACTTCATTCGTCTGGTCGCAGAGCGCTAATCTGATTGTCAGGCGTGCATCGTAGGGTGTGCGCCTGTATCTCACCCCGGTCTATAACCTATCCTTATCAATAAATCTTCTGCTGACGGTTATCCGGCGTGCCGGCAAGCGGACGCTGTGCGTTAATCGCGCCTCTTTAATTAGTTTGTTTAATTAATCAAATAAAAGGACAGAAACGGCCTGACTGTCATCAGGTCTTCATTATTGCCGTGCAGTATAGACAATATTTTAAGTTATTCCATTTACGCGCTTCGATATTATGCAATGGTCCTGCAAAGCAATTTTTCAGCTATCGATATGAGCTTTTAAATGCATCTTTATGCAATACTTTTTGTTGCCCCCTAAAATTGGCAGTTTAGCTTTGAGCGGGGCGGGGTACGCCGAAGTTGTTGAAGAATGGCGGATAAACTCTCTTTCCGGAGCCAGTCTCTACGGCACAGACGCGGGGCGGAAAGGATAAGGCAGAGGGAGCAAAGTCGCATAAATGTGCAGGTGATCAAATGATTCCCTTATAATTTGTGCGAGCGATCGAGACCCATCTAAAAATGGCTTGCCATTATTAACGTAGTATGTGATAACACGTTTCGGGTTAAACGAGGTACAGTTCTGTTTATGTGTGGCATTTTCAGTAAAGAAGTCCTGAGTAAACACGTTGTCGTTGAATACCGCTTCTCTGCCGAACCTTATATTAGTGCCTCATGCAGTCATGTGTCAGTTTTATCTATGTAAGTGCCCACGGGCGAAGAAAACAGTCTAAGGAATTTTGCAAATGGCAAAGATTAAAGGTCAAGTTAAGTGGTTCAACGAGTCTAAAGGTTTTGGCTTCATTACTCCGGCTGATGGCAGCAAAGATGTGTTCGTACACTTCTCCGCTATTCAGGGTAACGGCTTCAAAACTCTGGCTGAAGGCCAGAACGTTGAGTTCGAAATTCAGGACGGCCAGAAAGGTCCAGCTGCAGTTAACGTAACTGCTATCTGATTCAAGACCACTGAATCTTGTAAGAAAGCCTCGCGACCGCGGGGCTTTTTAGGTTTTATTGCAAATCATGTCAATTATCCTCCCACCGTTGCGCTTTGTTGCAAAACAACATCCTTATTAGCACTGTTTAGCAATCTGTTTTGTATATATCTGTTAAATCAGGTGGTTGCAAAATAATGATGGAGCTAAGGTGCAAAAGAACAAACTTAAGTCAGCCGCCAACTTTACCCCTTTGCGGTTCGGGTTGCTATGCGTGGCCATTCTTTGCTGTATGGGGCTGCTGCTGGTCCGGGTAGGCTGGCTGCAAATTGTCTCTCCTGACAATTTGGTGAAACAAGAAGATATGCGCTCCTTGCGCGAAGAGCCTATCGACGTGCAGCGCGGCATGATTAGCGATCGCGAGGGCCGCCCGCTGGCGGTTAGCGTTCCGGTGAGCGCCATCTGGATCGATCCGCAAACAACGCTCGCAAAAGGCGGCGTCGGATATGGCCCGCGCTGGCAGGCCATGGCGCAAGCTTTACATCTCAACCTTAGCGAGCTGGCTCATCGCGTGCAGGCGCATCCTCACGCGCGCTTTCTCTATCTCGCGCGCCAGATAAATCCTGAGCAGGCAGAGTGGATCGACAAGCTGCGCCTGCCGGGTATCAATCTGCGCGATGAGTCGCGTCGCTTTTATCCCGCTGGACACGTTGCCGCTAACCTGCTGGGCTTTACCAACATCGATAATCAGGGGATCGAGGGAGTCGAGAAAAGCTTTAATGCTCAGCTGACCGGTCAACCCGGGCGTCGGCTGGTGCGCAAAGATCGTCACGGCAACGTCATCGAAAATATCACGGAAGTTCCGGCAGTCCCGGCCCATAATTTGCAGCTCAGTATCGACGAGCGTCTACAAACGGTGACCGAAGACGCGTTGGATAACGCCGTGCGCTGGAACAAAGCGGAATCGGGGGCGGCGGTATTAATTAAAATTGATACCGGGGAAATTCTGTCGATGGCCAGCTACCCTGATTTCAACCCTAACAATCGCGATGATGCAAAGCTGGATGATTTCCGCAATCGCGCGATTAGCGATACTTTCGAGCCGGGGTCGACGGTTAAACCGCTGGTGCTGATGACTGCCCTCCAGCAAGGCATTGTTCAGCCGGATAGCGTGGTGGATACCCATCCGTTTATCCTCGACGGCCATCGCATTCGCGACGTGGGTTACTATCCAGAATTAACCCTCACCGGCATCCTGCAAAAATCCAGCGATACCGGCGTTTCACATCTGTCGCTGGCGATGCCCATTCAGCATCTCATCGATACCTATAAAGCGTTCGGTTTCGGCGATTCTACCGGCCTGGGATTAACCGGTGAAAGCGCCGGGCTGATGCCGCAGCGCCGCTATTGGGGACAGCTCGACCGGGCGACCTTCGCCTTCGGCTATGGTCTGATGGTCACGCCGCTGCAGCTGGCGCACGTATACGCTACCATCGGCAGCTACGGTATTGAACGTCCGCTATCGATCACGCGTATCGATCCGCCGGTCATGGGGACCCGAGTGATGCCGGAGCAGATAGTGCATGAAGTCGAGCATATGATGGAGAGCGTTGCCTTGCCGGGCGGCGGGGGGACCAAAGCGGCGGTGCGCGACTATCGGGTAGCGGTAAAAACCGGTACCGCCAAGAAAATCGGCCCTGACGGGAAATATATCGACAAATACGTTGCCTATACCGCAGGCGTCGCGCCGGCCAGCAATCCGAAATTCGCCCTGGTGGTGGTGATGAACGACCCCAGCAACGGTTCATATTACGGCGGAGCGGTGTCGGCGCCGGTATTCAGTCAAATTATGGGCGATGTGCTGCGCCTGGAAAACGTCATGCCCGATGGAATGCCGGAGGGCTCGGAAAACCTGATCGTCATGCATCACGACGGCGTTCTGCCGCCTGCGCTGTAACGGTGGCCTGGAAGGGCGAATAGCGCTACACTTTCGCCCTTTCAGCACACCGGAGTTGCCATGTCTTACAGTTGCCCTCTTTGCCACGCGCCGCTTGCGCGCCGCGATAATAGCTTTATCTGCCCGCAGCGGCATCAGTTCGATCTGGCGAAGGAAGGGTACGTCAATTTGCTGCCGGTACAGTTTAAGCGCTCCCGCGATCCGGGCGACAGCGCCGAAATGATGCAGGCGCGGCGAGAGTTTCTCGATGCGGGTCATTACCAGCCGCTTCGTGAGGCGGTCAGCGCTTATCTGCACACCTTCGCGCCAACGGATTTACTGGATATAGGCTGTGGGGAAGGCTACTACACTCATGCCTTCGCCGCTATCGCCGGCCGCTGTTGGGGACTGGACGTGTCGAAATCGGCGATTCGCGCGGCGGCAAAGCGCTATCCGCAGGTCAGCTTTTGCGTCGCCTCCAGCCAGCGATTACCGTTTGAGGATGCAAGCCTGGATGCGATAGTGCGTATTTATGCCCCCTGTAACGCGCTTGAACTGGCGCGCGTTGTCCGTACCGGCGGCTGGGTCATCACCGCGACGCCGGGACCTCGTCACCTGATGGAACTAAAAGGGTTGATCTACGACGAAGTGCGTTTGCACGAGCAAAACACGGAAGCGCTTGAGGGTTTCACGCTACGTCATCAGCAGCAGCTGGCCTATCCGATGCGCCTCAAAGGCAGCGAGGCGGAAGCTTTACTGCAAATGACGCCGTTTGCGTGGCGGGCAAAACCGCCGGTTCGGGAAACGCTGCGCCAGCAGGCGCTATTCAGCTGCCAGACCGATTTCATGATTCACTGCTGGCAGCGCGACGCTGAGGGTTAGCCGGCAAAATGGCTCCAGAGTATTTGGGCGCCGATGCCGATCAGCACGATACCGCCGAGGATTTCCGCCCGTTTGCCGAGCAGCGGGCCGATAAAACGTCCTACCATAATGCCCAGCGTTGACATTATCAGCGTCGCGCAGCCGATAGCCAGCGCGGTGGCGATAATGTTGACCTGCAAAAACGCCAGGCCAACGCCGACGGCCATAGCGTCAAGGCTGGTGGCGAAAGCGGTGGTGACCAGCAGCCAGAAACCGTGACGGCGCGGAGCTTCACACTCCTCGCCATCGCCGCCGCGAACCCCTTCGATAACCATTCGGCCGCCGAGAAATACCAGCAATATAAAGGCTATCCAGTGGTTCCACTCGAGCACGAACTGGCTGGCGAGCATCCCCATTCCCCACCCGAACAGCGGAGTGAGCGTTTCGATAGCGCCAAAGATGAGACCGGTGCGCAGAGCTTCGGAAAATTTAGGTTTATGGAGAGTCGCGCCTTTACCAATAGAGGCCGCGAAGGCGTCCATGGACATGCCGAAGGCAAGAAGAATTGTAGCGGATACATTCATGAGAGCGTCCTGACCGGGGATAATCCATATGACACATCGCCGCCCCCAGTAAAAATACGCAGCCCATCCTGAAGATGAGGCGCCGCGTACAGCAGCGATGCGTCTATGGTCTCGCCTGGTTGAAGACGTTCTTCTTCAACCCGCACGTGCCACGTTTTGCAACGAGTATGTTGACACGTACATTTTCCGACAGGCAGAAAATTGGCTACTCCCCAACGACGGGCGCAACCTTAACATAATTTTAGAATATAAAACAATAACAGAATCGCGTTATTTTAATAACCAAATGATAACGATTTTCATTTGAATTTAGAGGTGAATGATTCGTTAATAAATATCGTTGAGTTAAGCGGCTGAAATATAGCTATGGCTATGTTTCAGCTGCCGGGAAATGATTAAATATAGCGTAAGCTATATTGTTAACTCATTGATTGGAAACGAGAAATTTGTATATCTTTTCCAGGTCGTCGATATTTCGTACGCGGATCAGCAGGCGACGTTGTTCTAATTTCATCACCAGCACCCCGTCTTCTGATAAATTCATCTCTGTAATACGCTTATATTCAATCCAGATATTGGCGAAAAAAAAGCCCTGCTTTTTGAAGATGATTTTGGGCGAACGGATCCAGAAAAGATATAACCCCATTAAGGCCAGGGCAGATAATAACCAGGTGGTGATAAGTTCGCCATGATTAGCGATGTTGTTATAAATCAGAATGGCAATAAGACCGACGAAGATAATGCCATCGACGCGATTGCGGCGGAGCAGGGGGATTGCCAGCAAAACGGGGCCATTGCGGCGCGGCATGATGAACTGGTCGTAAACCGCAAACGCGAACAGTACAAGAATAAACAGGATTAACACCAGGTCCGTGATTGTCATCCATCCTCCAAATAAAAAAGCCGGGGGCAAGCCCCCGGCGCACAACGTATTGATTACTGGCCCAGCAGGCCGACTGCGTAGCCTGCAATACCGATGACGAAGAAGCCAACGATGATCCACAGGGCGTTAACTTTCTTACGCAGCAGCCACATACAGGCGAAGGTCAGCAGCAGCGGCACCAGTCCCGGCATCAGCTGGTCAAGGATAGTTTGCACGGTGGTCACGCGCGTCTGGCCATCCTGACCGGTGATGGTGGAGACCACCAGCGGAATGTTGACGTGCGTCCATTTGTTAACCAGCGCCCCCATGACAAACAGGCCGAGAATAGACGCCCCCTCGGTCAGTTTCTGCAGGAAGCCGCCGCCCATATCTTTAACGATGTCGATACCTTTACGGTAACCGTACGCTACGCCGTAATAACGGGTCAGCAGACGCACCGCGTTAAACAGGATAAAGAACAGCAGAGGCCCGAGCAGGCTGCCGCTCATCGCGATACCGGCGCCGAGTGCGGCGAATACCGGACGAACGGTACCCCAGAAGATTGGGTCGCCTACGCCAGCCAGCGGGCCCATCAGGCCAACTTTGATACCGTTAATAGCACCATCGTCAATCTCTGCGCCGTTAGCACGCTGCTCTTCCATCGCCAGCGTAACGCCAAGAACCGGCGCTGCAACGTACGGATGGGTGTTAAAGAACTCAAGGTGACGTTTAATCGCCTGTTTACGCGCATCGTTGTTCTCCGGATACAGGCGACGAATAGCCGGTACCATGGAGAAGCAGAAGCCCAGCGCCTGCATACGTTCGAAGTTCCATGAACCCTGGAACAGGTTAGAACGAATGAACACGCCACGAATATCACTCTGAGTCAGTTTTTTCTCGGTGGTATTTTTAGTCATATCAACCATTTCGCTCACCTGTTAGTCCAGTTCGTTGTCGAGATCGTTATTACCAGCAGCCTGCACAGGCGCACCCGCTACGCGGTTATATTTCGGGCTCAGCTGGATGTAGAGCACCGCCATCACGGTACCAATGACACCCAGAGCGACCAGGTTGAAATCGGTGAACGCGGCGGTAACAAAGCCCAGATAGAAGAACGGCATCAGGTAGCCTGCGCGCATCATGTTGATGACCATCGCATAACCGACAACCACGATCATGCCGCCCGCGATGTTCAGACCGCCGGTGACCACTTCTGGAATGGCGTTCAGCATGCCCTGCACTTCGCTGGTGCCCACGGAAATCGCCACGATAACCGCCGGAATAGCGATACGCATGGCCTGCAGGAACAGAGAGGAAACGTGTAGCCAGGATATGGCCGTCAGGTTTCCGTTCTCCGCGGCCTTATCCGCCGCGTGCTGGAAGGCAACGGTGATGGTACGAACGATAATGGTCAGAACCTGGCCTGCCGCAGCCAGCGGGATGGCCAGCGCGATACCGGCACCGATGCTTTGATGGCCGGCGATAACCAGAACGGTAGAGATAATAGATGCAAGGGCGGCATCCGGCGCAACGGCCGCACCGATGTTCATCCAGCCCAGGGCGATCATTTCCAGGGTACCACCGATAATAATACCGGTTTTCATATCCCCGAGAACGGCGCCAATCAGCGTACAGGCCACCAGAGGACGGTGGAACTGAAATTCATCAAGTACCGACTCCATACCCGCAATACACGCGACGATGAACACCAGCACAATCTGAAGAAAGGTAATCTCCATTGCACTTCTCCTGTTGATTAAGTCTTAAGTTGAAAATTGCGTTGCGATCTGCGGGGTGACTTATTTCACCTTGGCGATCAGATCCATCATTTTCAGTTTCTGGTCGGTGGAAACTTTGCGGGCTTCCAGTTCGATACCGCGGGCGTTCAGCTTTTTGAACGCTTCGATATCTTTTTCATCGACCGAAATGGCGTTGTTCACCTGCGTTTTGCCCTGACGGAAAGCCATACCGCCGATGTTGACGCTGGTGATTTTCACGCCGCCTTCAACCACGCGCTCAACGTCCGTTGGGTTAGTGAACAGCAGCATAATGCGCTCGCCTGCGTATTTGGGGTTGTTATAGACGCGGATCATTTTCGCGACGTCTACAACGTGGGCGGTAACGCCCGGAGGAGCAACCTGAGTCAGCAGCGTTTTACGTACCGTATCCGCCGCAACTTCGTCGCTGACGACGATAATGCGGGAAACGTTGGTTTCTTTAGTCCAGCGGGTGGCGACCTGACCGTGGATTAAACGGTCATCGATACGCGCAAGCCCGATAACCATGTAGTCGTTTGGACCCATTGGTTTCAGCGGCGCAGCCGCTTTCGGTGCAGCAGCCTGAACCGGAGCAGGGGCGGCCTTTTCCACCGGCTTCGCTTTCAGGGCCTTCACGCCTTCGCGACCGGTTTCCACCGCCAGGGCAACCAGCTCATCGAACGACGGGTTATCGTCGCGCGCCATCAGCGTTTCGACCAGCATCGGAATATTAACGCCCGCGATGACTTCATAATGTTCTTTATCGACGACAATGCGGCTGGCAGCGTTAAACGGACTGCCTCCCCATGTATCGACGAGAAATAACACGCCTTTTGCTGTATCCAGCTTTGCCAACTGAGCGTTGTACTTCTCGATCAACGTTTCTGCGTTTTCGCCAGGAACGAAATCGATCCAACCAACGTTTTCCTGTTCGCCCAGCAGCATTTCTGCCGTTTTTAACAGCTGTTCTGCAGCCCAACCATGTGTGCCTATTACAATAGCAATCGTCACTTGCTACCTCCTTTATAATCGTGAATGCATCATCTGTTGTGATACATCCTGAATCACTCTTGCGAACAAAATCGATTCAGTAAGGGTGTAAGATATAAAGTAATTACTACAGCGAATTATTTTAGACAGTGAAAAAATAATTAATGTGATGAAGCTCCGCTAATTTTGCATCGGTTGGTAATTATTTTGCAGCGCAAAAAATAGTCTTAGCTATTGCAAAGACAGGTAAATTTTTTCCAATATTGCTCTATATTTTGCTATGTTTACGTTCCGTTTAATCACTCAGGAGTATAGGGCATAGCCCGCTATATGGATCGTCACCGACGCCTTTTCACCTTCCGGCATTCGTCTGCCGCCATCACCTGCTACGTTTTTTCACCAGCAACAAGTGTCTCGTCTGTGCATGACACAGCGATGACTACGCCTGTCGTTAACTGGAGCTGCTCATGGAATTCTTAATGGATCCCTCTATTTGGGCCGGTTTGCTGACGCTTGTCGTCCTTGAAATCGTATTGGGTATCGACAACCTGGTATTTATCGCCATCCTTGCCGACAAGCTGCCGCCAAAGCAGCGGGATAAGGCGCGCCTGATCGGCCTTTCGCTGGCGCTGTTTATGCGCCTGGGTCTGCTGTCGGTCATTTCGTGGATGGTGACGCTCACTAAACCGCTTTTCAGCGTTGCCGATTTCTCGTTTTCCGGACGCGACCTGATCATGCTGCTCGGCGGGATATTCCTGCTGTTTAAGGCGACCACCGAACTTCATGAACGGCTGGAGAACCGCCAGCATGACTCCGGTCATGGTAAAGGTTATGCCAGCTTCTGGGTGGTCGTACTGCAAATCGTGGTACTGGACGCCGTGTTCTCGCTGGATGCCGTGATTACCGCGGTCGGGATGGTTAACCATCTGCCGGTGATGATGGCGGCGGTGGTGATTGCGATGGCGGTGATGCTGCTGGCCTCGAAACCGTTGACTAATTTCGTCAACCAGCATCCGACAGTGGTGGTGCTCTGCCTGAGCTTCCTGCTGATGATCGGTCTGAGCCTGGTCGCGGAAGGTTTTGGTTTCCATATACCGAAGGGCTACCTGTACGCCGCGATTGGCTTCTCGATTACCATCGAGTTCTTTAACCAGATTGCGCGTCGTAACTTTATTCGCCACCAGTCGACGCTGCCTCTGCGCGCGCGTACCGCCGATGCGATTCTGCGTCTGATGGGCGGCCGCAAACAGAGCGCTGCGGCACACGATAGCGATAACGCCTCGGTGGTGCCGGTACCGGAAGGTGCGTTTGCGGAAGAAGAACGCTATATGATTAACGGCGTGCTGACCCTGGCCCAGCGTTCGTTGCGCAGCATTATGACCCCGCGTGGGGAAATAAGCTGGGTGAACGCCGAGCAAAGTGAAGAAGAAATTCGCCGTCAGCTGCTCTCTTCGCCGCACAGCCTGTTCCCGGTATGTCGCGGCGAGTTGGATGAAATCATTGGTATCGTGCGGGCGAAAGAGATGCTGGTGGCGCTGGAAGCCGGTGAAAACGTTGCCGCACTGGCGTCGGCTTCGCCGGCGATCGTGGTCCCGGAAACCCTCGACCCGATTAACCTGCTGGGCGTCCTGCGCCGGGCTCGGGGTAGCTTTGTCATCGTCACCAACGAGTTTGGCGTGGTGCAGGGTCTGGTGACGCCGCTGGACGTACTGGAAGCGATTGCCGGTGAGTTCCCGGACGCCGACGAAACGCCGGAAATTATCATTGATGGCGACGGCTGGCTGGTGAAAGGTTCAACCGATGTGCATGCCTTGCAGCAGGCGGTAGGCGTCGACGATCTGGTCGATGAGGACGAAGATATTGCGACGGTTGCCGGGCTGGTCATTGCCGTCAACGGTCATATTCCTCGTCCTGGCGACGTGCTGGAACTGCTGCCCTTGCAGTTCACCATCGTGGAAGCCAACGACTATCGCGTCGATCTGGTACGCGTCGTCAAGCAGCGCCAGTATAACGACGAAGAAGAGTAACCTTTGTGCCCGTCGGTTTCATGCCGACGGGCTGTTTATTACCGCATTTCCCGACGCTTTTCCGCCGCCAGCCACTGCGGAAAGTCCTCTACCGGCATAGGTCGGGCATAATAATATCCCTGCAATAAATCGACGCCGTTGTCGCGCAGATAGGCTTCCTGCTCCTGGGTCTCGACGCCTTCCGCCACCATCACTATCTTCAGACGATGGGCGAGAGCGATGATCATGTCGGTCACCGTTGCGTTGACGCTATCGACACCAATCGCGCCGATGAAAGACTTATCAATCTTCAACACATCAGGACGCAGTTTTTCCAGCCAGGAAAGAGAGCTGTTGCCGGTGCCGAAATCGTCGATGGCCAGCTTTACTCCCTTAAAATGGAGATGTTCGGCCATATGGTGATCGCCATCCTGGAGCACGTCGCGTTCGGTGAGCTCAACCACCAGCTGCTGTACCGGATGGGCGCTAAACCAGTAGTGATGCAGATCGCGCAGCAGTTCGCCATTCGCGAAATGGCGGGCGGCGACGTTAATGCTGATGTGAAACTGTTTATCCTGCGGAAAGAGGGCTAATTTATGGGCCGTTTGCGAAATAACGTAGCGGGTCAGGGGCAGTATCAGGTTATAACCTTCGGCGATAGGGATAAAGACATCCGGCGAAATAGCGCCTCTGCGCGGGTTATTCCAGCGCAGCAAAATCTCCACGCCGCAGCATTGCCGGGTGCGTAAGTCCTGCAGGGGCTGGCACCAAAGCGTGAACTCATGGGCGGCGATACCAAGGTTAATTTCCCGGGAAAAGCTCATTCTTCCCGCGGTCGCCAGCCATGCAATACCGGTCATCAACAGGCTGATTATCAGCGCCAGCGGCAGTTCGCCCGGTAGCTCATTGAAGGCGACCGCTGAGGCGCCCGGCCCGCTGACGCTAATCGTGAAAGGAAATTCCGTCGAATGCTGGCGATAGATGATTTGCTCGCCTGGCAGCGTTTCGTGATCGACCAGCCCGGTGCCGCTAATAAAGCTTTTTTCACCGACGCTGAGGCCAATTCCGGTAATTAACGCCGATTTTGCATTGAAAATTAACTCGCCCAGCAGCTCGATATTAATCACCAGCAGCACGCCGTCGTCACCGCTAAGCGAAGCGGGATACCACTGGATGAGAACCGGCGTTCCCTTGAGCAACGAGGAGTCGTAGCTGAAAGTAAGCAGCGGGTGACTGGTCGGCAAGGCGGGCTGTAACTGGTGCACCGGAATATTTCGTTGGCCAAAAATACTGGAGCAGTACAGCTGTTTCGACTGCACCAGGGCGATGGATCGCACCGTCTGTAGCGACGCGGCCAGCTTACGTAACGTGAGATGAATTTCCTGACAGGGCTGGTTTACCAGGTGCAGCAGGGGGGCATGCTGTGCCGCCAGAGGCCGCAGGATATTATCCATGGCGGTCACCATTTTATTGGTGCTGATCTGGACGCGCTGCTGATTTAGGCTACGCTGCGAAATAAATCGTATTACTAACGTCGTCGTTAGCGTAAGTAGCGCGACCAGCAAGCAAACGAGAATGCGTTTCCTGCGATAGGTTGTGATAACTTTTTGTGCAGTCTGCATGCGCGACGCCCTGTCGGCTAAAAGTGTTAATGAGAGTAACAGCCGTTATAGAGCAAGTGTAGTGGGCGCAGATAATATCGAGAGGAAAAAGAAGAATGCGCCCGTGGGCGCATTCTGTTGAGCAATGATTAGTCGCACTGAACTTTGATTGCCAGGCCGCCGCGCGACGTTTCCCGGTATTTGGCGTTCATGTCCTTACCGGTCTCATACATCGTTTCAATGACTTTATCCAGCGACACGCGCGGTTCGCTGGTGCGGCGCATGGCCATCCGACTGGCGTTGATGGCTTTGACGGAAGCGATGGCGTTACGTTCAATGCACGGTACCTGCACCTGGCCGGCCACCGGATCGCAGGTGAGACCAAGGTTGTGTTCCATGCCGATTTCCGCCGCCACGCAGACCTGCTCGGGGCTGGCGCCAAGGATTTCCGCCAGACCTGCAGCGGCCATCGAGCAGGCCACGCCGACTTCGCCCTGGCAGCCGACCTCAGCGCCGGAAATGGACGCGTTCATTTTATACAACGTACCGATAGCGCCAGATGCAAGGAAGTAACGAATATAGATATCCGGGCTGACGGACTCGATGAAGTGGTCATAGTAAGCCAGTACCGCCGGCACGATGCCGCAGGCGCCGTTAGTCGGTGCCGTGACCACGCGGCCACCAGCGGCGTTTTCTTCATTGACCGCCAGCGCGAACATATTGACCCAGTCCACCACGTTCATCGGGTCGCTGGAGAGCTTATCGCTGGCAACCAGCATCCGCCGCAGCGCCGAGGCGCGACGAGGCACGCGCAGCGGGCCAGGCAGTACGCCTTCGGTGTTCATGCCGCGGTCGATGCAGGCGCGCATGGTCTGCCAGATATTAGCAAAATAGTCTTCAATCTCTTTTTTGCTGTGCAGAGCCAGCTCGTTCTGCATTACCATGCCGGACAGCGACATGCCGGTCTCTTTGCAGTAGCCCAGCATCTCCTGGGCGGATTTGAACGGGTAGGGTACGGAAAGTTCGCTGGCGCTCTCTTTGCCGAAATGCTCTTCATCGACGATAAAACCGCCGCCGATGGAGTAATAGGTTTTGCTGTAGATTTCTTTCTCGCCAGCCCAGGCATGAATGGTCATCCCGTTTTCATGCAGCGGCAGGTTGTCGCTACGAAAACGCATGCCGTCATTCTGCGGGAAATCGACCTCATGCTGCCCCTGCGCCAGCAGCAGGCGTCCGCGCGTTTCAACGTCGCGAATAAATGCCGGTATCGCGTCAATATCGACCGTATCGGGCTGATTGCCCGCCAGTCCCATAATAATAGCGATATCCGTATGGTGGCCTTTGCCGGTTAATGACAGTGAGCCGTAGACGTCAACCGCCACGCGCGTCACTGTATTAAGCAATCCCTTTTCGACCAGGTCATCGACGAACTGTTTACCGGCCTTCATCGGCCCTACAGTGTGGGAAGATGAGGGGCCGATCCCCACCTTGAACATGTCGAATATACTAATCACGCTAACACTCCTGACAGGGTTGTCGCGAGTGCGACAACGATGTAATCACTGCGCATAGTGTAAGAGGGAACCGGGCCATCAGCTTATGTATTCACATGAATTAAACTAATGGATAACCGCGGATTTACTAATGCTGTGAACCCGCGCTATTAAGTATATACCCTGGAGAATTCGAGTTGCAGAAAAGCTAGCTTACACGCAACCTGAAGTATGGCGGGTAGCGCTAAGGACGAGCGCCTATCTGCAGCGCCAGCTCGCGAATAATACCGGCGGTCATTCCCCAGACAAAATAATGCTGGTACCAGGATAGCCAGACGCGATGCGAATTGCCGCGGCGATGGATATCCAGCGGGTGATAGCGTCCCAGCCGCAGCGCTTCGGCCAGCGGCATTTCGAAGACCGCAGCGACTTCATCCTGGCTGGCATGATAGTGCAGGTCAGGTGGAATAATCCCTACCACCGGGGTGACCTGAAAGCCGGTGACGCTATCCACCGGCGGCAGAACGCCGATGACCTCAACCGACTCTGGCGGGATCGCGACCTCTTCCTGCGCCTCGCGCAGCGCGGCGGCGATCAGCGTCGCATCGCTGTTATCTACCGCGCCGCCGGGAAAAGCGACCTGACCCGCGTGCTTGCGCATCAGCGGCGAACGCTGGGTTAGCAGCAGCCCAGGCTGCGGGCGACGTACAATCGGGACCAGTACCGCAGCCTGACGCTGGTTAAGCGCGCTGCGCGTGGGCTGCGGGCGCAGAAGCTGAAAACGCGAAAGGAAATCGTCAAGTTCGAGGGCGCTGTCCGCCATGTGCTAGCTCTCCAGTTGCTGCAGGATACGATTAACTTTATCAAAAGTTTCCTGATATTCCGCTGCTTCATCGCTATCGGCGACAATCCCGCCTCCGGCGGAGCAGTAAAGCTGCCCCTGCCAGGCCGTCAGCGTACGGATGGTAATGCTGGTATCCATATTGCCGCAGAAGCTGAGATATCCGATGCTGCCGCACCACGCATTGCGCCGCTGCGGCTCCAGCTCATCGATGATCTCCATCGCTCTGACCTTCGGCGCGCCGGTAATTGAGCCGCCGGGAAAGGCCGCGCGCAGCAGGTCGGCGGCGTGCAGATGGAAAGGCAATCTGGCGGTCACGGTGCTCACCAGGTGATGCACGGCAGGGAAGGGCTCCACCACAAACAGTTCGGGCACCCGGACGCTACCGGGAGCGGCAACCCGGCCAATATCGTTGCGCATTAAATCGACGATCATCAGGTTTTCGGCGCGGTCTTTTGGCGAGTTCGCCAGCTTTTGCGCCTGCAGCGCGTCCTGCTCAGGGTCGGTCAGCCGGGGTAGCGTCCCCTTAATCGGCCTGGTTTGAATTTCGCCTTGCCGGAGCTGAATAAAGCGCTCGGGCGACAGGCTTAATACTGCCCCTTCATCCAGGCGAATAAAGGCGCTGAACGGCGCGCGATTGGCGCGGTTAAGCTGACGGAAGGCCTGCCACTCATCCCCACGATAGCTTGCCGTAAACCGCTGCGCCAGGTTGACCTGATAGCAGTCGCCGCTGTGCAGCCAGGCCTGGATCTGGCGAAACTTCTCGCCATACTCTTCGCGGCTCATATTTGAGCGCCACGCTGAGGTCAGGGTAAAGGTTTCGGCGACAGGCTCTGCCTGTGCTTCCAGCCACGCCAGGCGCGCCTGCGGATCGTCATAGCTGAATAACGACACCTCCCGACGCTGGTGATCGACGATCAATGCCCAGTCGTAGATCCCCACCGCCATATCCGGCAGCGCGATATCCGCATCCGCTCGTGACGGCAGAGATTCAAAGCGGCGGCCCAGATCGTAGCCGAACAGCCCCAGCGCGCCGCCGAGAAACGGCAGATGCGGATGAGGCTGCGGATGCAGGTTGAAGCGCGCCAGCTGCTGATGCACGAGCGTGAGCGGATCGGCGTCAGAGGTGATGACGGTTTCCCCCTCGTTGATGACGGTCGTTTGACCACGCGTTACCAGCGTGGCGCGCGGCTGGGCGACAACAATATCAAAACGATTATGCGGATGTTCGGCAAAGCCGGAATGCAGCAGCATCGCCCAGGGCCGGGAACTTAAGGAGCTAAAATAGTATTCAGCGGCATCCGGACGCCAGGGCAGGGAAATCATAGCGGGGGACAACATCGTCTTCTTCAATCCTGATCGTTACCGCCCGCTGGTATACAAGAGGACGGCGTGAAATAATTACGCCCCACAATGTAGCAGGAGTCAGTCATGTTTGCAGGTTTACCTTCGCTGAGCCACGAGCAACAGCAAAAAGCAGTGGAAAGAATTCAGGAGCTGATGTCCCAAGGCATGAGCAGCGGCCAGGCTATTGCTTTAGTGGCCGATGAACTGCGCGCCTCCCATACCGGCGATCGGATTGTGGCGCGCTTTGAGGATGAAGACGAGTAAACTCCCTGCAGTTGAGATCAGGTGCCGCTTTCCGCGAACGGAAAGATCGCATCGGGTCGTTTCCCGGGGGCGTCGTAAAGCGTCACGTGCGTCACGCGCTCGCCGCGCCAGAAGGTAATTTGCGTCCCGACTGGCGTATGATTCACTTGCACTTCCGTCAGCGGTGCGCTGTTGGCAAAATCCCACAGGCAGACAAAACGCGCCTGCGGCAGGTGACTGCGTATGACCAGATAGCTGAGATCGTGAGTCGCCGGGTTATCGGGTGCCACTCCCTGCCAGAGTTCACCATCACCGGAAAGCCAGAGCGCAACGGTATCGCCGTCGCGCGCAAAGTGGCGCGGCTGGCAGCCGTTCAGCGGCGCCATGGTTGCATTGGCCATATGCCGCAGCGGTCCGCTGAGCGAAAAGGGCTGCGGCGTGCCGCTCTGATCCAGCGCCTGCGCCGCCAGGTGCAAAGTCCAGTCGAGCTGCTGGCGATGTGGGTTCTCTACGGTAGAGAGATCGATCAGCACCTCTTCAAGCCATAGCAGGCGACGGCGAAAGCGCACATCTCGCCAGGCCGTCGCGTCCCACTCGACGCGGCTATGACTGTCTAGCTCCGGCGGCGGCTTGCCCCAGTCAACCTCGCTGTCCAGCCACAGAGCGTCGCTATCCATATGCCAGCCTGATACCTGCGGATTGGCCGGAGGCTGGTTGGTCTGATTGACGGAAAGCGTATTATGGGTGGCGCTGTTTTTGTAGTAGTCGTAGTGCATTTTCGCGCCGTAGCCGGTTGTGCCCATATCCGGGAGCAGCCAGCCGTCGTGATGCCAGAGCATCAGCCCCAGCCTGTCGTAATGATCGTGTTCGCCGCCCCAGGGACTGTGCTTTATCAGCAGCGCCTGCTGCGGGCGCCGCCAGAGAGTGAGCCCCGCGCCTGGCGCAAACAGCGATTGCTGAGGAATGAGCGCCTGCGTCGTTTCAGGCAGCGGCTGGTTGCGCCACAGCAAGGTCTCGCGGACATCAGGTTCCGTTTCAATAAACTGCAGCACGGCGGCGTAGAGCGGGTCACGCCAGATAAACCAGGCGAATTCGTACAGATCCCGGTGTCGCAGCTTTTCTTGTCCGGCGAGGCAGTCGTTGAGGCGAGGGAAGGTTCCGTCCGGCAGCAGCAGCGACAGCGGGAACTTCAGCATCGGCTGATACCAGGGGCCATCCAGCAGGCTCCAGCGAGTGCCGCGCGCCAGTTTTTCAAAGGCAAAAAAGCCCTGCAGCGCGTAGTAGTGGTAGTGAATCGAACCTTCAAACCATAGCCCCTCCGCCAGCAGGCCCTTTTCCAGCTGCCAGCGCAGGCCGTAAGGCTGGTTAACGGCGAATTCCAGCAGGCTCTCATCTTCGAGAACGAAACCGAGAACGCCAAGCGCCGCGCTAATTTTGACTTCGTGATTATGAATCTGCGCAGTGCGGTGCTCGCGTAGAAACGTTGCCGCGCAGCGCAGCAGGTTGTCGCGAATATGCCGCTCTTCAGCGGAGGTTAAGCCGTCGCGAATAAAGTCATAACCCAGCGCCATCTCCAGAATACAGTTGGCTTCACACAGCGTCTGGGCGTTCATCTTCCCCGGTCCGTTGTTGGGAATATCACCGTGAATTTGATAGCCGGGATAGACGTCAGCGTAACCCATCAGCAGCGTGCGAACTTTATCGCGATACGCCGTTTCGCCGGTCAGCCGCCATATCAGACCAAGCTGCTGACAGGCGCTGGCGTTACGACCGTTCATTTCTCGCCACCATGCGCCGTCCCACGGCTCACCGCTGAAAATTTCGCCATCAACCGGGCAGGCGTGGCGATGAGGCATATCCGCCCGCCACGTCAGCCGCACGCCGTGATGGGGGCAAAAATAGTAGAGGTTCCAGCTGGCGATCCCCGTTTGTGGAATGAGCGCCGTCGCGTCAAGCTGCGGTTGCGCTTCCTGCACCAGCCGTTCAAGCAGACCGCTATCGCCGGCTGCACGTCTGGCAATGTCGGGCCAGAGTCCAGAAAATTGTTTCATTAGCGGTTATCCCTGACCTCTGACGATGGGGAAAGCGGAACAATGAGCGTGGTGATATCGTCGGGATATTTCGCTCTTAACCATTGCGCTTTGGCGCGGAACAGGGGATCTTCCGGCCAGGCATGCGCGGCGGTGGCCATATTGCGCAGCGCTTTCTTGTCGTCCATCTTATCAAGGTCTTTCCAGGGCCATGGCGTATCGCTGTTAATAAACCCGGCGATGTATTGATAGCCTTTGCGCAGGCTATGGTCGTCGAGGGTGAAGTTCCAGATATCGACGCCCGCCTTCTCGCCCAGACGACCCAGTCGGTTATAGGCTTCAAGGTTGAAATTGCTGTAGTGCCACGGACGCGTGCGCTCCAGCTCGCCCATCTGGCGGCCTTCAATGTCGAATTGCCCGGCAATGCGTCGTAGCTGGGTAATGTACAGGCGCTGTTTCGCCTCGTCAGTTTTACCGCTAAACAGGGCGAAGGTCGCGGCCTGCATATCAAAATAGCTGCCGTGGTTGTTGTGCCAGTTATCTTCTTCGAAACCGTTCTGGCTGGTGGTCATCCACTGGTAATACTCGCCAAACCACTGCTTTAATGCGCTAACGTCGTTTTCGTTCAGCGCCTCTGAGGATTGCAGCAGGGCGATAGCATCCACCACCTCTACCAGCGCGCGGCTATCAATAATGCCGATACCGCGTCCGGTATTAATGCCGGGAATGGCCTGGGCATATTGCAGGTTGGGATTCATGCGCGTTTGTGGATCGATAAACCAGCTCTTCAACTGGGCCGCCGCCTTCTGCGCGTAGCGATTGTCCTGGGTGAAGTACCACGCCAGCGCAAGGGTTGATACGTCGTTACTCATCTTCACCAGGCGGTTTTTATCGGTGGCATCGCTATTGGCATCCGGGTTGGTTTGCCCATCCTTACGAATATAGGGCAGTCCGTCTTTCGTATCAGGGTTCGGCCACCAGTAGGGAGGGAAACTATAGTAGTCGTGCTTATCGCCGCTGGCGGCGACCAGGGTTTTATCCATCACCGAGAACAGCGGATGCTTGAGCGCCAGATCGGCTTTTTTTTGCAAAGCCGCTTGCGCCTGCACGAATAGCGGATCTTTCGCGGCAATCTGCTGGCGGCTCAAGGTTAAATCCTTTCCGTCGAGCGTGTACGGCTCAGCGGCATATGAGGAGGCGCTAAGGCCGGAACAAAACAGCGCAATGCCTAACAAACCTCGGCGAGGTATTGAGATCATAGTGATAACCCTTCTGCATAATATGAGAAAAGATAACAACAGAATTATACCTGTCGCGTATTTTAATGACGCATAAAACAGGCGGTTTAATTAAAGGCGAACTATTTGAATATTCGATGGCGTGCAGTGTAAAAGACAAAGTGATTTTTTTTGTGATATCCATCAAACTTATTGTCATGGATAAATAATGGCGTTTTTAATGCTGCCGCCGTCACACAATTTCGCCTTTTTCCAGATTTTTTGAATGTTTTAACAAAATCAGTAAATTTATAATTTATTGATATTATTCGATATTTTATTTGTGTCACCTTTTTTGTCACTTTTTGATGTGATCTGCTTCTATTTTTTGATTTTTGAAACGCGATTTCTTTTTAGTGTGGTTGTATTGGGAAATACATTTCTATCTAATGAAGGGAAATATTTCTTACGTCTGCTTTATTAACGTCTTAGCGATATTCAAATACCTTGCTGTGTATTAATTAAGAATTTAATTACCTTTGTGCCCTACAATAAAGGATATGCCATCATGTCTGCCAATAAATTACGTTCACTATTACTTCTCACCGCACTCGGGCTCGGCGTTAGCCAAAGCTATGCGGCTACCACCCTCAACGTTTGGATCCGCGCCAGCAACGACTCGAAAAATATCTACAAACAAGAAGCGGAAAAATTTGAAGAATCAACCGGTATCAAAATCGCGTATTTCAACGCCACTACCGACTTTGAACAGCGGCTGGCGCGCGCCACGGCGGGCAACGCCTTACCCGATCTGATTTTTAACGATGCGGCTTCGCTGGGGCAGTTTATCCAGCTGGGTATTGCCGAAGAAATTGACCCGCAAGCGATCGCCGGCGGCGACCAGCTATTCCCGACGGCCTGGAAAAGTACCCGCTATATCGACGGCAAATACTACGGCGTACCGACTTCAGCGCAAACCTTCGCGCTGTTCGTACGCAAAGACTGGCGTGAAAAACTGGGGCTGCCGCAGCCTAAGAGCTGGGATGATATCCAGACCCTGGCGAAAGCCTTCACTACCCAGGATCCCGACGGCAACGGCAAAAATGATACCTACGGCTTTATCGTTCCCGCCTCCACGACACGCGGCTACGCCAGCTGGTTTATGAGCAGCTTTATCTGGCAGGCGGGCGGTGATTTCGTTAAAGAAGAGAGCGGAAAGTTCAGCGCCTCGCTCAATACGCCGGAAGTGGCTCAGGCGATGACCTTTATGCGCACCATGATGTGCGAAAAAGTCACCCAGCCGGGGGCGATTAACGCCACCACCGCCGACGTTATTCCATCCTTCCGCTCAGGGCAAAGCGGCATGTTCTTTAGCGGCCCGTACCATATCGCGCTGTTCGATAAAGATCCCGGTAAAGACAATTTTGAAGTGGTTCCGGTGGTGGGGCCAAAAGGCGAAGCGACTCTCGCGGAGGGCACCACGGTCTTTATGATGAAGAGCAGTAAACAGAAAGAGGCGGCGCGTAAATTTATCGAATTCATGATCTCGCCGGAAGGCCAGGAGATCGGCATGGGTAAAGGCAGCCAGCATATACCGGTGGTGCGCCTGCCGGTGAATAAGAACGTCGACGTCAAAGCCGTTTATCAGGACGCGCGCTGGGAAACTTTCGCCAGACTTTACAATGAACAGGGACGCTACGTGCCGCAAATTCCTAACTGGACGCCGGTGCGCCAGGTGGCCGCCGACGGTTTTAACCGAATTTTTGCCGACTGCAGCAGCGATATCGCCGCTGAGCTGAAAACTATCGACGGCAAGGTGAACGCTGAGCTGAAAAAACAAAACGTGCTGGCTAACTGAGGACACAAGTGATGACGCTGCATGAGACGAAGTCCTCGCCGATAAAGCAGGCCGCTTCGCCTGACTCAACCGGATGGCTGAGTGCAAAGCGTAAGCGGGCGCTGATCCCGTGGCTGTTTTTGGCGCCTGCGCTGATTATTTTCAGCTGGTTTAAGTTTATCCCCATGATTCAGGGGCTGGTGATGAGCTTTTACAAGGTCAACTTTAATCAGCCGAACGAGTGGGTAGGACTCGATAACTTCACCCGCGCTTTTGCCGACGCAGAGTTGCACGCGGCGGTGGTGAACACTTTGCTGTACGTGGTGGTAACGATGTTCGCCGCGGCTATCCTGGCCTTCTTCCTCGCCATGCTGCTGGAAGGCCCGGCGCGCCATCTGCGCTTTATTCGAACCGCCATCTTTTTACCCGCGGTCACCAGCGCGGCAATCGTCGCCGAAATGTGGCGCATTTTGTTCAACCCGACGCCCAATGGAGTGGTTAACCACATCCTCAGCTGGTTTGGCGTCGCCGATCAGGGCTTCCTTGCCAGCTCCGATCAGGCGCTGGGGGTCATCATGCTGCTGCATATCTGGAAAGCGGTGCCCTACAACATGGTGATTTTTATTGCCGGTCTGGCGGGGATCAGCCGCGATTTATACGATGCGGCGAACGTCGACGGCGCCAGCTGGTGGAATCGTCTGCGCTACGTCACGCTGCCCGGCATGATCCCGGCGCTCTCGGTGGTGCTGATGCTCTCCTTTATCCGCGGTTTCCGCGTGTTCGCCGAGGTGTACGCCACCACCGGCGGAGGGCCGTCTAACGCCACGGAAATGGTGATGACCCATATCTACAAACTGGGTTTTGAGCAGTTTGACTATGGCTACGCCTCGGCGGTGTCGTTTCTGCTGTTCACCTTCACGGTTGTATTAACCCTCTGTCATCTGACGCTGAAAAAACGTATCGCACGTTACTAAGGAGCCGCGATGTTAAGTAAACGTTGGGATACAGCAGGGCGCTGGTGCATTTACGCGCTGCTGCTGATTGTCTTCGTCGGGCCGTTCTGGGGCATCGTGGCCACGGCCTTCAGCGGTGCGCCGGTGAAGCCGGGCGAGCTGCTGGCCTGGCCGAATCAGTTCTCGCTGGAAAACTTCATCTTTGCGTGGATGGATATCGGCGTCTGGCAGTACCTGCTGAACTCTATCCTGGTGGTGTTCTTCGGCACCGTTCTACAGGTGTCGGTCAGCGCGCTGGCGGCGTATGCCCTGGCGCGGAAAAAGTTTCGCGGCGTGGCGCTGGTGAGCCTGGTGATTTTGTCCACCATGATGCTGCCGGAAGAGGTCATCGCCATTCCGCTGTACATGATTATTAACTGGCGACTGCCGCTGATCGATGCCTCGCTCTACAACAGCTACCTCGGGATGATTTTGCCGGTGGTTGGCTGGGCTTTCTCCATCTTTGTCCTGACCGAATTTATGTCGGCGATACCGAAAGAGCTGGAAGAGGCGGCGCGGATAGACGGCGCCAACGAATGGCAGATTTTCTTCCATGTGATTCTGCCGCTGGTGAAACCGGCGCTCGGTACGGTAGTGACGTTCGGCTTCATTATGATTTGGGACCAGTACCTGCTGCCGCTGATTGTGGTTAACCAGGACAGCCTGAATACTATTCCGGTGATCCTCGGCACGCTGCGTACCGATGAGAGCATCACGCCGAACATTTTTATCGCTATTACGCTGCTGGCGATGCTGCCCAGCATCATCGTCTATCTGGGTCTGCAAAAACATTTCAACCGCGGGATTATGTCCGGCGCAGTCAAAGGATAAGGAGTGACCAATGGGATCTGTTGTACTGAATAGCGTGCGTAAATCGTATGGTGATGCGCACGTCATTAAAGACGTGTCGCTGACTATCCCGGACGGTGAATTCTGCGTTCTCGTTGGCCCCAGCGGCTGTGGGAAATCAACCCTGCTGCGCATGATCGCCGGCCTGGAGGAGATCTCTGGCGGCGAGGTGCATATTAACGAGCGCAACGTTACCGAGGTAGAACCGAAGCTGCGCGATATTGCGATGGTGTTTCAGAGCTATGCGCTCTACCCGCAGATGACGGTGCGTGAAAATATGGGTTTTGCCCTGAAGATGGCGCGCCTGCCGAAAGCGGAGATTAATCAGAAGGTTAATGAAGCCGCTGCGCTGCTGGGGCTCGAACCGCTACTGGAGCGCTTGCCGAAGGATCTCTCGGGCGGCCAGCGCCAGCGGGTGGCGATGGGGCGGGCGATCGTGCGTAAGCCGCAGGTGTTTTTGTTTGACGAACCGCTCTCCAACCTCGACGCCAAGCTGCGAACCCAGGTGCGCGGCGAAATTCGCGAGCTGCATCGCCGGCTGAAAACCACCTCGGTGTACGTCACCCACGATCAGATTGAAGCCATGACCATGGGGCAGATGATCGTGGTGCTGCGCGATGGGCGCATTGAGCAGGCGGGGACGCCGCTGGAGTTGTACGACCGGCCGGCGAATCTGTTCGTCGCTGGTTTTATCGGTTCGCCGGAGATTAACCAGCTGTCGGGCGTCGTGGTTTTGAACGGCAGCGCCACCAGCCTGCGTCTGAAAGATGGCTCGCTACTGGCTTTGCCCGCTGGCCTTCAGGTAGCCGACGGTCAGCAGGTGGTGTACGCCATTCGCCCTGAGCAGGTCAACGTCGTCCACGAAGCGCGCGACGATGCGCTGGCGGCGAAGGTGACGGCGGTGGAGAATACCGGCTCGGATATGCAGCTGTTTTGCGATACCGGCGGCGGAGCGTTTACCTCGGTGTTCAAACAGCGTCTGGCTGTAAAAGAGGGCGATAAGATCTGGCTGCAGCCGAAGCTCTCCGGCGTGCACCTGTTCGATGGACAAAGCGGCCAGCGCATAGCGTGCCGGGAGGAAAACTAAGGTGGCGATGAAGCTGTACACCCTTGACGAAACCTGCCTGGAAAACGCCCGGGCGGGCTTAAAGCAGCCGTTCTCGCCGCTGCAGCTGGCGTTAAGCAAGCTGGTGTCGGAGGCCGACATCCTGCGTCGAGAGGCGCCGGAAAGCGTGGTGCATAAAAAGCTGCGCCCGGCCAGCGGCGACGCGCACGATTACTACAGTCTGGGCACCTACTGGTGGCCGAATCCGCGGCGGCCCAACGGGCTGCCCTATATTCGTCGCGACGGGCATATCAATCCGCAATGTGAAAACAACGATACGGACACCTCGCGCATTATCCGCATGTGCGAACGGTGCCTGACCCTGGGGCTGGCATGGTACTTTACCGGCCAGCGCCAGTATGCGCAGGCCGCGGCTACGCAAATACGCTGCTGGTTCCTGGATGCCGACACGCGGATGAATCCGCATCTGAACTACGGCCAGGCGATCCCGGGGATTGTATCCGGTCGCGGCACCGGGCTTATCGATACTCGCTTAATGTGGATGGTGGTGGATACCATCGGCCTGATCAACACGGCGAGCGTGCTTGATACCGATGATATTATCGGCCTGCACCAGTGGTTCCGCGACTTTAACCACTGGATGTACTACAGCGAAATCGGCCACTCAGAGTACGTCTGGCACAATAACCACGGCACCTGGTACGACGCCCAGCGGACGGTTAACGCGTTATTCTATGGCGATAAAGGGCTGGCGGCGCGGATCATTGAGCAGGGAATTACCCAGCGTATGGCGGCGCAGATTGACCAGGATGGCCGACAAACGATGGAGCTGGAACGCACCATCCCGTTCCACTATTCGCTATTTAACCTGGAGGCGCATCTGCTGCTCAACCGCTACGCCGAACACGTTGAGTTCGATCGCTGGAACACCATCCGCGACGGGCGAGGGGTGAAGCAGGGCATCGACTATCTGGTGCCGTTTATTCGCGAGCCGGAGCTCTGGCCGTACAGCGATCTGCAGGGGATCGTGTGGGATAGCGCGCTGCGCGTACTGCTGCAGTCAGTGCGGGGTTATGCAAAGCAGTCTGCCAGCTATCGTGATGCGCTGAAGTGTGTGCCCCAGGAGACCTTACAGTTAAAGGAGCAACTGATGTGGTGTCCGGGCGGATAGAACAATGCTTCTTGCCTCCCGACGGCGCTGTGCCTGGTCGGCCTGGCTGATATGTAGCCCGATAAGGCGTTTACGCCGCTATCCGGGGAATGCGCCGGATAGCGGCTTTGGCGCGGCTTCTTCCCGGGCGGCGCTACGCTTGCCCGGGCTACGGGGCCTCGGCTGTCTTACACTGCGGCGATGATTTTAATCTCGACTTTATACTTCGGATTCATCAGTTTCGCCTGTACGGTACAGCGTACCGGCGCATGACCGGCGACGACCCATGCATCCCAGGCCTGATTCATCGCCGCAAAGTCTGCACCGTCGGCGAGGAAAATAGTCGCATCAAGAATACGTGATTTGCTGCTGCCCTGTTTCTCCAGCACCGCATCGATCTGCGCCAGAGTATCAGCGGTTTGCGCGCAGGCATCGGCATCGAGGTTGGACGGTACGCCGGTGTAGTACAGCGTCTGGTTATGAATCACCACATCAGACCAGCGGGCTTCGGCATCAATACGCGTAATGGTCATGTTTATTTCCTCTCTGTTCCGGTTCATTAAGCTGCGGCAAGACTGCCATAATGTTTCACCTGCGTCACTACCTGCACTGGCGAAAACCCCTCCACCCTGACATAATCACTGTCCAAATAACCAGGGGGTAATGTGATCGACGATTTTGCAGCAGACGGCCAGCTGGCCAGCGCGATTGCCGGATTTAAGCCGCGCGAGCCGCAGCGCCAGATGGCTTTCGCCGTCGCCAGTGCAATTGAAGAAACTCGTCCGCTGGTGGTGGAGGCGGGCACCGGGACCGGGAAAACCTACGCCTACCTGGCGCCTGCGCTACGCGCCAACAAGAAAGTCATTATTTCCACCGGCTCGAAAGCGTTACAGGATCAGCTCTACAGTCGGGATTTACCCACTGTCGCTAAAGCGCTGAACTTCACCGGTAAACTGGCCCTGCTGAAAGGGCGTTCGAACTACCTGTGCCTGGAGCGTCTGGAACAGCAGGCGCTCGCCGGTGGCGACCTGCCGGTGCAAACCCTCAGCGATGTCATTCTGCTGCGCTCGTGGTCTAACCAGACCGTCGATGGCGATATCAGCACCTGCGTTAGCGTGGCCGAAGATTCCCAGGCCTGGCCGCTGGTCACCAGTACCAACGATAACTGCCTCGGCAGCGACTGCCCCTTATATAAAGACTGTTTTGTGGTGAAAGCGCGGAAAAAGGCGATGGATGCTGACGTGGTCGTCGTCAATCATCATCTGTTCCTCGCCGATATGGTGGTCAAAGAGAGCGGCTTTGCCGAACTGATTCCGGAAGCGGAAGTGATGATCTTCGATGAAGCGCATCAGCTGCCGGATATTGCCAGCCAGTACTTCGGCCAGTCGCTCTCCAGCCGCCAGCTGATGGACCTGGCGAAAGATATCACCATTGCTTATCGCACCGAACTAAAAGACACCCAGCAGCTGCAGAAGTGCGCCGACCGCCTGGCCCAGAGCACGCAGGATTTTCGTCTGCAGCTGGGGGAGCCCGGCTATCGCGGCAACCTGCGCGAGCTGCTGGCGGATAACAATATTCAGCGCGCGCTGCTGCTGCTTGATGATGCGCTCGAACTCTGTTACGACGTGGCAAAGCTGTCGCTGGGCCGCTCGGCGCTGCTCGATGCCGCTTTTGAGCGGGCCACCGTATACCGAGGCCGCCTGAAGCGGTTAAAAGAGACCAATCAGCCCGGCTTTAGCTACTGGTATGAGTGTACTTCCCGCAACTTCACCCTGGCGCTGACCCCGCTGACGGTGGCGGATAAGTTTAAAGAGGTGATGGCGCAAAAGTCCGGGAGCTGGATCTTCACCTCGGCGACGCTATCGGTCAATGACGATTTGCACCACTTTACCGATCGTCTGGGCATAGGCGACGCGCAAACGCTGCTGCTCCCCAGCCCCTTCGATTATGCCCACCAGGCGCTGCTGTGCGTGCCGCGCAATTTGCCGTTACCGAACCAGCCCGGCGCCGCGCGACATCTGGCGGCGATGCTCAAACCGCTGATTGAAGCCAACGACGGGCGCTGCTTTATGCTCTGCACTTCGCACGCCATGATGCGCGACCTGGCGGAACAGTTTCGCGCCACCATGACGCTGCCGGTTCTCCTGCAGGGAGAAACCAGCAAAGGCCAGCTTTTACAGCAATTCGTCAGCGCCGGAAATGCGCTGCTGGTGGCGACCAGTAGCTTCTGGGAAGGGGTGGACGTGCGCGGCGATGCGCTTTCTCTGGTGATTATCGACAAGCTGCCGTTCACCTCGCCGGACGATCCGCTGCTGAAAGCGCGGATGGAGGATTGTCGCCTGCGCGGCGGCGATCCTTTTGATGAGGTCCAGCTACCGGACGCGGTCATCACCCTCAAACAGGGCGTGGGGCGTCTGATTCGCGACATCGACGATCGCGGGGTCCTGGTTATCTGCGACAACCGTTTGGTTATGCGCCCCTATGGTGCCGTCTTCCTCGCGAGCCTTCCGCCTGCGCCGCGCACGCGCGATATCCGTCGGGCGGTGCGTTTTCTTGCGGTACCGTCGGCGAGGTAATCCGGCGCAAAATGTGGTAAGCTGCGCGCCATTTTGTCAATCTGCTAGAGCGAGAGCGCGACAACCCATGCGAATTTTAGCTATCGATACCGCCACGGAGGCCTGCTCCGCGGCGCTGTGGAATGATGGCACCCTCAGTGCTCATTTTGAAATCTGCCCCCGCGAACATACCCAACGTATCCTGCCTCTGGTGCAGGATGTCCTCAATGAAAGCGGCACGCTATTAACCGAGCTTGACGCGCTGGCCTTTGGCCGTGGGCCGGGCAGCTTCACCGGCGTGCGCATTGGTATCGGGATTGCACAGGGGCTGGCGCTGGGGGCCGAACTGCCGATGATCGGCGTGTCCACGCTGGCAACCATGGCGCAGGGAGCATGGCGAAAAACCGGCGCCAACCGCGTGCTGGCCGCCATCGACGCCAGAATGGGCGAAGTTTACTGGGCGGAATATCAGTGCGATGAACAGGGCATCTGGCACGGCGAAGAGAGTGAAGCGGTGCTGAAGCCGGAAGCGGTTCGCGAGCGTCTGCAGCAGCTGGAGGGGGAGTGGGCTACCGTCGGCACCGGCTGGCAGGCGTGGCCGGATATGGCTACCGGCTGCGGCTTAACGCTCGCCGACGGCGAAATTGAGCTTCCTGACGCGCAGGATATGCTGCCGCTGGCTTGCCATCTGTTTACGGTGGGAAAAACCGTGGCCGTTGAACACGCTGAACCAGTTTATTTACGCAATGAAGTGGCGTGGAAGAAACTTCCTGGCCGCGAGTGAATCTCAGTAACTATATGTCTGAGAAGAAGGAAGGAGTCGCGTCATGGCGGGTCAAAAAACGGTAGTGCGTTGGTTAGTCGCGGCAGCAGTGGTTGCTGCGCTGAGCGGGTGCGCTTCGGTACCGGATGCCATTAAGGGCACCACCCCGACGCCGCAGCAGGATTTAGTCCGCGTGATGAACGCGCCGCAGCTGTATGTCGGTCAGGAAGCGCGCTTTGGCGGGAAGGTCGTCAGCGTGCAGAATCAGCAGGGTAAAACCCGCCTGGAAATTGCCACCGTTCAGCTTGACGGCGCCGCGCGTCCGGAGCTGGGCGAGCCGTCGCGAGGTCGTATTTTTGCCGACGTAAACGGATTTATCGACCCGGTGGATTTTCGCGGGCAGCTGGTCACCGTGGTTGGCCCGATCGTCGGCGTCGTCGACGGTAAAGTCGGCAATACGCCGTATAAATTCATGCTGATGAACGCTACGGGCTACAAGCGCTGGAACGTTGTCCAGCAGGTGGTCATGCCGCCGCAGCCGATGATGGACCCGTGGATGTTCGGCCCGCGCCCGTGGGGCTACGGATACGGCGGCTGGGGCTGGTATAATCCCGGTCCTGCCGAAGTCAGAAACGTTGTAACTGAATGATTTTGTAGTTTTTGTAAGTTCAAAGAAACAGCGGCTGGTCCGCTGTTTCTTCGTTTTCAGTCAAATAAGAAAAATAAATAGTGACGCGCTTCGCAACCTGTAAAACGCCTAATTAATAAACTGGTACGCTGAGTTAATATAATGTTAACAAAATGTTTGTTGATCAGGGGTTGTGATGACGACGAATAACTATTTCAGAGGTGATGCAGTGAAAAAGGTTTGGCTAAACCGTTATCCCGCAGACGTTCCTGCGGAGATAAACCCTGACCGCTATCAATCCCTGGTTGAACTGTTTGAACACGCCGTCCGCCGCTATGCCGACCAGCCGGCCTTTATTAACATGGGCGAGGTGATGACCTACCGCAAGCTGGAGGAGCGTAGCCGCGCGTTCGCCGCTTATCTTCAGGAAGGGTTAGGCCTGCAAAAAGGCGACCGTGTCGCGCTGATGATGCCTAATCTGCTGCAGTATCCGGTGGCGCTGTTTGGTATCCTGCGCGCTGGCATGATTGTCGTGAACGTCAATCCGCTTTATACCCCGCGCGAACTGGAGCATCAGCTTAACGACAGCGGCGCCGCCGCCATTGTGATCGTTTCCAACTTTGCGCATACCCTGGAAAAGGTGGTTGATAAAACCCAGGTCAAGCACGTGATTTTAACCCGCATGGGCGATCAGCTTTCCACGGCGAAAGGAACGCTGGTTAACTTTGTGGTGAAGTACATTAAACGGCTGGTGCCAAAATACCATCTGCCGGACGCCATCTCGTTTCGCAGCGCGCTGCAGCACGGCTACCGCATGCAGTACATTAAGCCGGAAATCGTCTCTCAGGATCTCGCTTTTCTTCAATATACCGGCGGCACAACCGGCGTGGCGAAAGGGGCAATGCTGACCCATCGCAATATGCTGGCGAACCTTGAGCAGGTAAACGGTACCTACGGGCCGCTGTTGCATCGCGGCAAAGAGCTGGTTGTTACCGCGCTACCGCTGTATCACATCTTTGCGCTGACCATGAACTGCCTGTTGTTCATTGAACTGGGCGGGCAAAACCTGCTGATCACCAACCCGCGCGACATCCCAGGCCTGGTCAAAGAGCTAGCGAAATATCCCTTCACCGCCATGACCGGAGTCAATACCCTGTTTAACGCGCTGCTTAACAACAAAGAGTTTCAGCAGCTCGACTTCTCTTCACTGCATCTCTCCGCCGGCGGCGGAATGCCGGTACAGCAGGTCGTTGCGGAGCGCTGGGTTAAGCTGACCGGGCAGTATCTTCTGGAAGGCTATGGCCTGACGGAGTGCGCGCCGTTGGTGAGCGTCAATCCGCACGATATCGACTATCACAGCGGCAGTATTGGCCTGCCAGTGCCGTCCACCGAAGCGAAGCTGGTGGATGATGACGATAATGAAGTTGCGCCGGGAGAGCCGGGGGAGCTGTGCGTGAAAGGGCCACAGGTGATGCTGGGCTACTGGCAGCGCCCTGATGCTACCGCTGAAATCATTAAGGACGGCTGGCTGCATACCGGCGATATCGCGGTGATGGATGACGAGGGCTTCCTGCGTATCGTCGATCGCAAAAAAGATATGATCCTTGTCTCGGGCTTCAACGTCTATCCGAATGAAATCGAGGATGTGGTAATGCAGCATTCCGGGGTTCAGGAGGTTGCTGCGGTTGGCGTACCGTCCGGAAGCAGCGGTGAGGCGGTGAAAATTTTCGTGGTGAAGAAAGAGCCGACGCTGACGGAAGAGATGCTGATCGCTTTCTGCCGTCGCCAGCTGACCGGCTACAAGGTTCCGAAGCTGGTTGAGTTTCGCGATGAGCTGCCGAAATCCAACGTCGGAAAAATTTTACGTCGAGAACTGCGTGACGAAGCCCGTGCTAAAGTAGACAATAAAGCCTGAGCTAAGAGTGAATCGCCAGACGCCGGCTAAGCCGGCGTTTTTTATGGGCGCAAGTTAAGAGAGTATGATTTGAACTATCAGATGATCACCACCAACGATGGCCTTCGCGCCGTCTGTGAAGCGGCAAGCGCGGTTTCTGCCATCGCGCTGGATACGGAATTTGTCCGTACTCGTACCTACTACCCGCAGCTCGGTCTGCTCCAGCTGTTCGACGGCAACCAGGTCTCGCTGATTGACCCTCTGGTTATCACCGACTGGGAACCGATGCGTGAACTGCTGCTGAATAAAGATGTGACCAAATTTTTACATGCTGGCAGTGAAGATCTGGAAGTATTTCTTAATGCCTTTCATTTGATGCCTCAGCCGCTGATCGACACGCAAATTCTTGCCGCTTTTTGCGGTCGTCCGATGTCCTGGGGCTTTGCATCGATGGTAGAAGAGTATACCGGCGTGGCGCTGGACAAGAGCGAATCTCGTACCGACTGGCTGGCGCGCCCGCTGACCGAACGCCAGTGCGTTTATGCCGCTGCCGACGTCTGGTACCTGCTGCCGATTGCCGGAAAGCTGATGGCTGAAACCGACAGCGCGGGCTGGCTTTCCGCTGCCCTGGATGAATGCCAACTGATGCAGCAGCGTCGTCAGGAGATTCAGGATCCTGCCGAGGCGTGGCGCGACATTGGCAATGCCTGGCAGCTGCGTACTCGTCAGCTGGGCTGCCTGCAGCTGTTGGCGGAGTGGCGGCTGCGTAAAGCGCGCGAACGCGACCTGGCGGTCAACTTTGTTATCCGTGAAGAGCATTTATGGAACGTGGCGCGCTATATGCCCACCAGCCTGGGGGAACTTGACAGCCTCGGACTCTCGGGCAGCGAGATTCGTTTCCACGGTAAGACGCTGATCGCCCTCGTCGAGAAGGCGCAGGCGCTGCCGGAAGAGGCGCTGCCAGAGCCGCTGCAAAATCTGATCGACATGCCCGGTTACCGCAAGCTGTTTAAGGATATCAAAGCGTTAGTTCAGACCGTAAGCGCCGAGAAGGGCGTGAGCGCGGAGCTGCTGGCTTCAAGAAGACAGATTAATCAGCTGCTGAACTGGCACTGGGGGCTAAAAAACGGCAACGGGCAGCCTGAACTGGTTTCCGGCTGGCGCGGTGAATTGATGGCCGATCGCCTGAATGCGCTATTAAGCGACTACCCGCGCTAGCGCCGATCGGCATAGTGAAAAAACCGGCTGCGCACAGCGTTGCCGGTTTTTTTTATACCTCAGGCTCAGGGCTTCGACTCTTCAGTTTCCGGCAGGGTCACGTTCAGCTCCAGAATCGAAATATCACCGTCTCTCTGCTCCAGCTGTACGCTGACCATCTCCGGGTCGATTTGCACGTATTTGCAAATCACCTCAAGAATGTCTTTACGCAACTGCGGAAGATAGTGCGGTTCAGCGTCGCCGCGACGGCGCTCCGCGACGATAATTTGCAGGCGCTCTTTCGCAATATTGGCCGTGTTCTTTTTCCGCGAGAGAAAAAAGTCGAGTAATGCCATAATTTATCCTCCGAACAGGCGTTTGAGGAAACCTTTCTTCTCTTCTTCTACGAAGCGGAAAGGGCGTTCTTCTCCGAGCAGACGTTCAACCGTATCGGCATAGGCTTTACCCGCGTCCGAGGCGTCATCCAGAATCACCGGCTCGCCCTGGTTTGACGCGCGCAGCACGGACTGATCTTCCGGAATCACGCCCACCAGATTGATGCGCAGAATTTCCAGCACGTCTTCCATGCTCAGCATGTCACCCTTGTTTACGCGGCCTGGGTTATAGCGCGTCAGCAGCAGGTGCTCTTTAATTGGATCTTCGCCCCTTTCCGCGCGACGGGATTTGGAGGCCAGGATACCAAGGATACGGTCGGAGTCGCGAACAGAGGAGACTTCCGGGTTGGTGGTGATGATGGCTTCATCAGCAAAATACAGCGCCATCAGCGCACCGGTTTCGATGCCTGCAGGGGAGTCACAGACGATAAAATCAAAATCCATTTTTTTCAGTTCTTCGAGAACTTTGTCTACGCCTTCGCGGGTCAGGGCGTCTTTGTCACGCGTCTGGGAGGCCGGGAGAATATAGAGATTCTCCGTACGCTTATCTTTAATAAGCGCCTGGTTCAACGTGGCATCGCCCTGGATGACGTTGACGAAATCATAAACGACCCGGCGTTCACAGCCCATGATCAGGTCAAGGTTACGCAGGCCGATGTCGAAGTCGATAACGACCGTTTTCTTTCCCTTCTGGGCCAAACCAGTAGCGATGGCCGCGCTGGAGGTGGTCTTGCCAACGCCTCCTTTACCCGAAGTCACAACAATAATGCGTGCCATAGAAATTCCTTGTTAAAAAGGGATTAATTCAACGATTGAATCGTCAAAGCGCTGTCGTCTAAACGTAGACTGGCCGCTTTGCCATAAAATTCGGCCGGAATGTTATCACTCAGCCAGTATTCCCCCGCGATGGAAACCAGTTCCGCCGAGAGGTTGGTACAAAATATTTGGGCGTCTCTGTCGCCGCCTGCGCCAGCAAGCGCGCGTCCCCGCATCATGCCATATACATGGATGTTACCATCGGCGATAAGTTCAGCCCCGGCACTCACATGGTTTGTAACAATTAGATCACAGTGTGGCGCATAAATACGCTGACCGGAACGTACCGGCTGATCAATCAAACGCGTTTTTGTGATCTGATTAACAGCTGGAGGTGGGGCAACGGGTTCAGGCGCAGCCTGGCGAGTCACTTTTTCTTTCCCTTCGGTTAATAAAGGGATCCCGGCGCGGTCAATTTCCGTTTTCAGCCGGGGAAGTTTACATCCGCTTACGCCCATAATACGCAGGCCGGTAGCCGCGATTGCCTCATGCAGAGGGCGCCAGTCGACGTCATCTTCAATGCTGCTGATATTCACCACCACGGGAGCGTGCCGTAAAAAGGCGGGAGCCTGGGCGATTTTGTCTTCTAACGCCTGACGAATAACCTCGGGATTTGCATCGTGCAAATGAACCACAGATAAGGTGAAGCTACTGCCCTTAAGTTCGATTGGCGTATTTGACATCCTGGCCTTACTCAATTTGCTGTTTATCACTCGCTGAAGTGCGGTGATATTCCGAAGACTAAAAGGCATGTTATAGTCACTCATATATTGAGGCAAGTGACCACAGGTCTAATTCCGAGTAAAACTATGTTTTGTGTGATCTATCGAAGTACTAAACGCGAGCAAACCTATTTATATGTCGAAAAAAAGGACGATTTCTCCCGCGTTCCTGACGAATTAATGTATAGCTTCGGTACGCCCAAACTGGCAATGATTCTACCGCTCGATGGACGAAAAAAACTCATTCACGCCGATTTGGAGAAAGTGAAACAGGCGCTCACCGATCAGGGCTATTACCTTCAGCTGCCTCCTCCGTCTGAAAATTTACTCAAGAAACACCTGGCGGAACAGGGGAATAAATCTGATTAACCCACAGAGGGAATATAATGTACCAACATCATAACTGGCAGGGTGCGCTACTGGATTATCCGGTAAGCAAAGTGGTTTGCGTTGGCAGCAACTATGCAAAACACATCAAAGAGATGGGCAGTGCGACGCCGGAAGAGCCGGTGCTGTTTATTAAACCTGAGACGGCGCTATGCGACATCCGCCAGCCGTTGGTGCTGCCTGAGGGGCTTGGGTCGGTGCACCATGAAGTTGAGCTGGCGGTACTGATTGGCGGTACGCTGCGCCAGGCGACGGAAGATCATGTGCTGAAAGCCATTGCCGGCTATGGCGTGGCGCTGGACCTTACCCTGCGCGATCTGCAGGGAAAACTGAAAAAGGCCGGTCAGCCGTGGGAGAAGGCCAAAGGCTTTGATAACTCCTGTCCTGTTTCAGGCTTTATTCCCGCCGCCGAGTTTCACGGCGACGCGCAGAGTACTCCGCTGAGTCTGAAGGTGAACGGCGAAGTGCGCCAGCAGGGTTCGACCGCCGACATGATCCATAAGATTGTGCCGCTCATCGCCTATATGTCGCGCTTTTTTACCCTGAAAGCCGGGGATGTGGTGCTGACCGGTACGCCGGAAGGCGTAGGGCCGCTGAGCAGCGGAGACGAGCTGGAAGTCGGTTTTAACGGCTTTTCGCTGACTACCCGCGTGCTGTAACGTCCGCTTGCCGCCTTCTCCGGGCGGCAAAACTTGCATCGGCGTGCCAGAGTGGTTATAAGGTGCACCCTGAACTGCAATGACGGACATCCCAATGAGCGAACAACCTTTCTGGCAACAAAAAACACTGGATGAAATGAGCGATGCGGAGTGGGAATCACTTTGCGATGGCTGCGGTCAGTGCTGCCTGCATAAGCTGATGGATGAAGATACCGACGAAATCTACTTTACCAACGTCGCCTGCCGTCAGCTCAATATCAAAACCTGCCAGTGTCGTAACTATGAGCGCCGCTTCGAGTACGAGCCGGATTGCATCAAGCTAACTCGCGACAATCTGCCTACGTTTGAATGGCTGCCGCCGACCTGCGCCTATCGTCTGCTGGCGGAAGGCCAGCCGCTGCCGCACTGGCATCCGCTGTTAACCGGTTCGAAGGCGGCGATGCATGGCGAACGCATCTCCGTTCGCCATATTGCGGTGAAAGAATCCACTGTGGTTGACTGGCAGGATCATATTCTGAATAAACCGGACTGGGCGCAGTAAGGCGCGCAGTTAGCCTTTCTTCGCGTGGAATAGTCCGCTTTCACCGTCGGCGTCATCTGCAACCCAAAAGTTAATATTGAACTGCGCGTCGTCGCTTAGCTCAATGCGGTGCCAGTACTGCGGCGGGCTGGTTGCGAACTGGCCAGCATTGATAACGACTTTTGCCTCAGGCTCTGTCGCCTGTTCATCAGCGAAACCATAGTAGGTTACCGTCCCTTCCATTACGCAAAGCTGGCCGAAAACACCCGCTGCGGTGTTGTGGTGCGTCAGCAAAGCGGCGGGTACGTTCTGTTTGGTAAAGAATGGGGTGGAGCGTTTTACCTTCCAGCTAGCGGGAATACGCAAATGAGACATCATGTGCTCCTTAGTTAACATTTATAAGATGTATTTAATATGCAACTTTATGGCGGCAACGTCAACGCGCAGGCAAAAAAAACGCTCCCGGAGGAGCGCTTTATGAGCAATCGGTCTTAGCGACCAAACAGATCGCGCTTTTTAGGTTTAAACGGCTGAGCGATAAGCACCAGTACACCGACCACCAGATAGGCTGCGAAGATGCCGACCAGCCACTGCGGCATTTCCAGCGTCAGGAATTCCCACTGGCGTACGGAGCAGTCGCCGGTAGCGACAAACACCTGAGGCAGCCATTTATCCAGCGGCAGCCACGTTGGGAAACGAGCGGCGAAATCGCAGGTCTTGAAGGGGGAAGGGTGAAGCTGAATCATGGTGTGTTCCCATGACAGCTGCAGCCCGCGCAGGGCGCTGTAGAGCCAAATCACAATCGCGACGTAGCGCAGAGGGGTTTTTGGCGCAATGGCGCCGACGATACCGGCGCCCATCACGCCAAATAGCGCGCAGCGCTCGTAAATACACAGTACGCACGGCTGCAGCAGCATCACGTGCTGGAACCATAACGCCACCAATTCAAGAATAAACGCGGTTAGCGCCATCAGGAGCCAGGCACCGCGTCCCCTTGAGCACTGGTTTAAATATCGCAACATAATCATTTCCCTGGAACATGCTAAATCATGGCAGTGTAAACGAAAACCGTAGCGACGCCAGCAGCTAGTCTGAAAATATTACGTAAACGAATATGGAATGCCCGGCGTTTTGAGCCGGGCATGGATGATTTTATTTCAGCAGTTGTGGCGTCACCAGCCAACCGTGCTCCAGCATCCACTGGGTGGCCGGCATCAGGGTAAACTCGACGCAGGCCAGGCCGACGAGGGTCAGGACGAGAGTATAGGGCAGCGCCATCCACACCATCCGGCCATAGGAGAGGCGAATCAGCGGGGCCAGCGCGGAAGTCAGCAGGAACAAAAAAGCAGCCTGGCCGTTCGGCGTAGCGACCGATGGCAGGTTGGTGCCGGTATTGATCGCCACCGCCAGCAGCTCGAACTGCGGCAAACTGATGGTACCCTGCTCCAGCGCGGACTTGACCTCGTTGATATAGACGGTTCCGACGAAGACGTTATCAGAAATCGACGACAGCAGACCGTTAAACAGATAAAACAACGATAGCTGGGCGTGCGGCGATGCCTGAAGAACGAACTCGATCACCGGGGCAAAAAGGTGCTGGTCAATAATAACCGCCACCACGGCAAAGAAGACCGTCAGTAGGGCGGTAAACGGCAGGGCTTCGGTGAAGGCTTTGCCGATAGCGTGTTCATCGGTGATGCCGGAGAACGTTGTCGCCAGCACAATCACCGACAGGCCGATCAGGCCGACTTCCGCAAGATGCATCGCAAGGGCGATAATCAGCCAGATGCCGATAAGTCCCTGAGCGATAAGACGCAGGCGATCCTGACGACTGCGGCTCTGGCGGCTGCGATCGTCAAAATCCTGTAGCACTTTGCGCACGGTTGGCGGCAGCGGTTCGCCGTAGCCAAACAGGCGGAATTTCTCCAGCAGCAGACAGGTGATCAGTCCGCATACCAGCACCGGCAGGCTAACCGGCAGCATACGCATGAAGAATTCGCCGAAGTGCCAGCCTGCCGCCTTGGCGATGATCAGGTTCTGCGGCTCGCCGACCATGGTCATCACGCCGCCGAGCGCGGTGCCGACCCCGGCATGCATCATCAGGCTGCGCAAGAAGCCGCGGAACTGCTCCAGGACATCGCGATAGTGCTGCTCAATATGGCTGTCGTCGAGCATATTGTCATCATCCGGCCGCGCCGAAGCGACTTTGTGGTAAATACCGTAGAAGCCGACGGCAACGCTTATCACCACTGCGACAACGGTCAACGCGTCGAGGAAGGCGGAGAGGAAAGCGGATGCGACGCAAAACGCCAGCGACAGCAGCATCTTGCTACGAATGCCAAGCAACAAGCGGGTGAAGATGAACAGCAGCAGCTGCTTCATGAAGTAGATCCCCGCGACCATAAACATTAGCAGCAGCAGGACTTCAAGATTACTGGCCACCTCTTCGCGGATATGCCCCGGGGTGGTCATGCCGATAAATACCGCTTCAATGGCCAGCAGGCCGCCCGGCAGCAGGGGATAGCACTTGAGCGCCATCGCCAGGGTGAAGATAAATTCGATAACCAGCAGCCATCCGGCAATAAACGGATGCAGATAAAAGACCAGCGGATTAACAATTAAGAAAATGATGAGAGCGAGTTTGTACCAGTCCGGGGACTGGCCAAGAAAATTGCGCCACAGGGCGCGGCCATAAGACATTTCCACGACAGACATCCTTTCTCCGTCAAATTCTGAAACATGATTTTATGCGTAACTATACGCAAGATTACCAGTTGCGCAAAACGAGACGCAACTTTCTTCGCATCACATTCTTTAGCAACAGAAAATGTGAAATGAAAAGTGGAAAATGAAACGGCGATCCCTTTTTAATTACTTTCTGGCGCTATCTGCCTTATGGCCGCTCTGGTATGATGAGTCGAATAGCAACGCTGTGTAATGGAAATCTTATTATGGTCATTAAGGCGCAAAGCCCTGCGGGTTTCGCTGAAGAGTACATCATTGAAAGTATCTGGAATAACCGTTTTCCCCCTGGTTCAATTCTTCCCGCTGAACGTGAACTTTCTGAACTGATTGGTGTTACCCGTACAACCTTACGTGAAGTGTTGCAGCGTCTGGCCCGCGATGGCTGGTTAACCATTCAGCATGGTAAACCGACAAAGGTGAACAATTTCTGGGAAACTTCAGGTTTGAATATTCTTGAAACCCTGGCGCGTCTCGACCATGACAGCGTACCGCAGCTGATTGATAATCTGCTGTCCGTGCGTACCAATATTTCGACCATTTTCATCCGTACCGCTTTCCGTCAGCATCCGGATAAGGCGCTGGAAGTACTGGCGAGCGCGCGTGAAATTGAAGACCACGCCGATGCGTTTGCCGAGCTGGATTACAATATCTTCCGCGGTCTGGCGTTTGCCTCAGGCAATCCCATCTATGGTCTGATCCTCAACGGTATGAAAGGCTTATATACCCGTATCGGTCGCCACTATTTTGCCAATCCGGAAGCGCGCAGCCTGGCGCTCGGCTTCTATCATCAGCTGGCTAAAGTTTGTGAAGAGGGCCTGCATGAGCAGGTTTATGACATCGTACGCCGCTATGGCCGCGACAGCGGTGAGATCTGGCATCGTATGCAGAAGAATCTACCGGGCGACTTAGCGATTAATATGCGTTAAGCCCACGTAATGAATAAAAAACGCCCGGTGCTTTCACCGGGCGTTTTGCTTTTCAACGGCTACAGCGGGTTCTGCCGCGGCGGGGTGCGTTCCAGCAGCTCGACGCTGCCATCAGCGTTTTGCTGCTCCAGAAGAACGTCAAATCCCCACAGGCGGTGAACGTGCTTAAGCACCTCACGGCGGCCTTTATCCAGCGGCACGCGGTTGTGCGGCACGTAGCGCAGGGTGAGCGAGCGGTCGCCGCGCAGGTCCACATTCCATACCTGAATGTTTGGCTCGAGGTTGCTCAGGTTGTACTGCGCTGAAAGTTTGGAACGAATCTCACGATATCCCTCTTCATTATGAATTGCGGATATTTCGAGATAGTTGTTGTGATCGTCATCCAGCACGGTGAAGAAGCGGAAGTCGCGCATGATTTTCGGCGACAGGAACTGGCTGATAAAGCTTTCATCCTTAAAGTCGCGCATCGCGAAGTGCAGAGTTTCAAGCCAGTCAGAGCCGGCAATATCCGGGAACCAGTATTTGTCCTCTTCCGTCGGCGACTGACAAATACGTTTGATATCCTGGAACATGGCGAACCCCAGCGCGTAGGGGTTAATACCGCTATACCACTGGCTGTTGTATGGCGGCTGGAACACCACATTGGTGTGGCTGTGCAGGAACTCCAGCATAAAGCGCTCCGTCACTTTACCTTCATCATAAAGGTGATTCAGGATGGTGTAGTGCCAGAAAGTCGCCCAGCCTTCGTTCATCACCTGAGTCTGCTTCTGCGGATAAAAATACTGGCTGACCTTGCGCACGATGCGCAGGATCTCACGCTGCCACGGCTCCAGCAGCGGCGCGTTTTTCTCCATGAAATAGAGCAGATTTTCCTGCGGTTCAGAAGGGTAGCGACGCGCGGCTTCGATGGTTTTTTCCTCTTCTCGCTTCGGCAGCGTGCGCCACAGCATATTCACCTGGCTTTGCAGATACTCTTCCCGGCTTTTTTGCCGCGCTTTCTCCTCCTGCAGCGAGATTTTTTGCGGGCGTTTATAGCGATCAACGCCATAATTCATCAGGGCATGACAGGAGTCGAGCAGTTTTTCAACTTCATCAACGCCGTAGCGCTCTTCACATTCGGTGATGTATTTCCGCGCGAAGATGAGATAGTCAATAATTGAGCTGGCATCGGTCCAGCTGCGAAAGAGATAGTTATTTTTGAAAAACGAGTTATGCCCGTAGCAGGCGTGCGCCATCACCAGCGCCTGCATGGTAATGGTGTTCTCTTCCATCAAATAGGCAATACAGGGGTTGGAGTTAATGACGATTTCGTAAGCCAGCCCCTGTTGGCCGTGCTTATAGGCCTGTTCGGTCTCGATGAATTTTTTACCGAACGACCAGTGCGGATAGTTAATCGGCATCCCGACGCTGGAGTAGGCATCCATCATCTGTTCGGAAGTAATGACTTCGATTTGGTGCGGATAGGTGTCAAGACGGTACAGCTTCGCCACCCGGTCGACTTCTGCCAGATAGGTCTCCAGCAGCTCAAAAGTCCAGTCGGGTCCATCGCTTAAACGGGTTGTGTCCTTGTTCATGGAATCAATCGTAGCCATTAGCGCGCCCTCGTTGTTGATGGTTCTCTCTGTACGGAAAACCTCTAAACAAGCATAGAACACGGCGTCGCAAACTGCGTCTATCCGCATTTCCTTTCTTCGCGATTTCACAATCTTAAAGGCGCTGTTTTGCGTTTTAATCAGAATTTTATTCTGTAGAAAAATGAGGCGCAGCAGGAGATGGTAAAGCGACGGGGTCAGAGCTGGCGCAGAATCCTGTGAGATAAGTCACCATAAATAAAGCGTATGTTGAATAATATTTTCATCTGAGTTATCAATTTGTAATCAGATGATTGTTCTTTAACGATTACGGAGCCGCTATGCGCGTCGTCATACTGGGAAGTGGGGTTGTAGGAGTCGCAAGCGCCTGGTATTTAAGCCAGGCAGGACATGAAGTGACGGTTATCGACCGTCAGCCGGGACCGGCCGAAGAGACCAGCGCCGCTAACGCCGGGCAGATCTCCCCCGGCTACGCCGCGCCCTGGGCGGCGCCGGGCGTCCCTTTGAAGGCGATTAAGTGGATGTTCCAGCGCCACGCTCCGCTGGCTATCGGTCTGGATGGCACCCAGTTCCAGCTGAAATGGATGTGGCAGATGTTGCGCAACTGCGACACTCGCCACTATATGGAAAATAAAGGACGAATGGTGCGCCTGGCCGAGTACAGCCGCGACTGCCTGAAAGCGCTGCGCGAGAGCACCGGTATTCAGTATGAAGGGCGCCAGGGTGGTACGCTCCAGCTATTCCGCACTGACAAGCAGTTCGAGAACGCGACCCGCGATATTGCGGTGCTGCAGGATGCGGGCGTGCCTTACCAGCTGCTGGAAGCGAATCGCCTGCTGGAAGTTGAGCCGGCGCTGGCAGAAGTGAGCCATAAGCTCACGGGCGGTTTGCGCTTACCTAATGATGAAACCGGCGACTGCCAGCTCTTCACCACTCGTCTGGCCCGAATGGCGGAGCAGGCGGGCGTGACTTTCCGTTTTAATACTCCGGTGGATGAACTGCTCTATGAAGGGGATCTCATCTCGGGTGTGAAGTGCGGCGCTGAAATTATTAAAGCCGATGCGTACGTTATGGCATTCGGATCCTATTCGACGGCCATGCTGAAAGGGCGGGTGGATATTCCGGTCTATCCCCTGAAAGGCTATTCGCTGACGATCCCCATCGCGGAAGAGGACGGCGCGCCGGTTTCGACTATCCTTGATGAAACCTACAAAATCGCCATCACCCGTTTCGACAGGCGTATTCGCGTTGGCGGAATGGCGGAAATTGTTGGATTTAATAAAGAACTGCTGCAGCCGCGGCGTGAAACCCTGGAGATGGTAGTGCGCGATCTGTTCCCGCGCGGCGGCCACGTTGAACAGGCAACCTTCTGGACCGGACTGCGTCCGATGACTCCGGACGGTACGCCGGTGGTGGGGCGTACGGGGTATAAAAATCTGTGGCTCAACACCGGCCACGGCACGCTGGGATGGACCATGGCCTGTGGTTCAGGGCAGCTGATTAGCGACCTGATCTCCGGACGCACGCCGGCGATCCCGTATGACGATCTTGCCGTCGCCCGCTACGGACGCGGCTTTACGCCGGCCCGCGCTCAGCATCTGCATGGCGTTCACAATTAACAAGGAGCTTTCATGTCTCGTCCTGTAAAGGCCAGCATTGATATGTCAGCCTTACGCCAGAATCAACAAATTGTTCGCCGCGCGGCGCCCGGCTCGCGCCTGTGGGCGGTGGTCAAAGCCAATGCGTATGGCCACGGTCTGGCAAGGGTCTGGAATGCGCTTAGCGCCGCAGACGGTTTCGCGATGCTGAATCTTGAAGAGGCGATACTGCTGCGTGAGCTGGGCTGGAAAGGGCCGATACTGATGCTGGAAGGCTTTTTTCATGCCGATGAGCTGGCGTTATTTGATAAATACCGCTTGACCACCAGCGTGCACAGTAACTGGCAAATTAAGGCCCTTCAGCAGGCGAAGCTGCATGCGCCGCTTGATATTTACGTCAAGGTGAATAGCGGGATGAACCGGCTGGGGTTTATGCCGGATCGTCTGCAAATCGTCTGGCAGCAGCTGCGAGCGCTCAGCAACGTCAGTGAAATGACGTTGATGTCGCATTTTGCCGAAGCGGAAAATCCGGATGGCATCGCGGAGCCGATGCGGCGCATTGAGCAGGCGGCGGAAGGGCTGGATTGCCCGCGCTCGCTGGCGAACTCGGCGGCCACCTTGTGGCATCCGGAGTCGCATTTTAACTGGGTGAGGCCGGGGATCGTGCTTTATGGCGCTTCGCCTTCCGGCCAGTGGCAGGATGTGGCCAATACCGGGCTGAAACCGGTCATGACGCTAAGCAGCGAAATTATCGCCGTGCAGAATCTGAAAGCCGGTGAAGCGGTTGGATACGGCGCAACCTGGCGCACGGCTGAGGAGCGGCGAATCGGCATCGTTGCCTGCGGCTATGCCGACGGCTACCCGCGCTTAGCGCCCAGCGGAACGCCGGTGCTGGTTGATGGCGTCCGCACCGTAACGGTCGGGCGTATCTCAATGGATATGCTGGCGGTGGACCTGACAACCTGCCCGCAGGCAGGCATTGGCGCGCCGGTCGAGCTATGGGGTAAAGAGATCAAAATTGACGATGTCGCAGCCTCCTGCGGCACCGTCGGATATGAATTAATGTGCGCCCTTGCGCCGCGCGTGCCGGTTGTGACAGTGTAACCTGAACCGAGGCGGATCACTCCGCCTCATCTTCCGCCATCCGTACGCCAACCCGCAGAACGTGATCCTCTTCTTTTTCCGCCACCGTCCACACCATGCCGGCAAATTCCACCTGGTCGCCGACAACCGGGGCTGCGCCTAACAGGTGCTGTATGACGTCACCCAGCGACTGCTGACGATCGCGAAACTCTTCTCCCCCGTCAATGCCGTAAATCTGCGCCACGTCGGCGAACCTGGCGCTGGCATCGAGAATAAAATCACCGAAGAAGCGCTGATCGAGCGCCACCGGCGGCGACTGGCTGAACAGTTTACCCAGCGCGGGTAAATCGCGTTCGCGGCCAATCACGCAGAGAATATCGCCTTCCAGCAGGCGGGTGCTGCCGGTGGGGTGCAGCAGAGCGTTATCGCGGAATAGCGCGGCAATCCGCGTTTCCGGCGGCATATGCAGGTCGCGCAGCGCCGCGCCGACGCACCATTTCTCCGCGCTCAACTGATAGACAAACTGCTCCCACGGATTTTCCGGATGGATATCCAGCCCGACGCGTGAGATGGGCGATCCGACCGGTGGCACCACTACTTTGGCTTTTTTGGCCGCCCAGGAGAGCGACGTACCCTGTAAAAGCAGCGAGACCAGCACCACGAAGAAAGCCACGTTAAAGAACAGGCGCGCATTCTCCAGGCCCGCCATCATCGGAAAGACGGCGAGAATAATCGGCACCGCGCCGCGCAGACCCACCCAGCTGATAAATATGCGCTCGCGCAGGTTAAAGCCGCGGAACGGCAGCAGGCCGGCGAATACCGACAGCGGACGGGCGATGAAAATCATCCACATCGACAGAATGAGCGCCGGGATGGCGATGGGCCACAGGTCTGACGGCGTGACCAGCAGGCCGAGCACCAGGAACATGGCGATCTGCGCCAGCCACGCCAGCCCGTCAAAGTTTTGCAGAATGCCGTGGCGGTTGCGAATCGGCCGGTTGCCCAGCAGGAAGCCGCACAGGTAGACCGCGAGGATGCCGCTGCCGTCCAGCGAGGTGGTGGCGGCGAAAATCATGATCCCGCCGCTCAGCGCCAGCAGCGGGTAAAGCCCGGCGGGCAGCACAATGCGGTTAATCATCTGTAACAGCAGATAGCCGCCGCCGAGACCGATGGCGATACCTAAGCCAAACTGCTGCACGATATGCACCAGGAACATCCAGCTCAGGCCGGTTTCATGCTGCTGAATCATCTCGATAAGCGTAATGGTCAGGAACACGGCCATCGGGTCGTTGCTGCCGGATTCAATTTCCAGCGTTGAGCCGACGCGTTCGTTTAGCCCTTTTCCGCCGAGCAGTGAGAACACCGCTGCGGCATCCGTCGAGCCGACAATCGCGCCGATCAGCATGCCTTCAATCAGGTCGAGTTTAAACAGCCAGGCCGCCATGAGTCCGGTCAGGGCCGAGGTAATTAACACCCCGACCGTGGCAAGCGACAGCGCGGGCCAAAGCGCTACGCGAAAGGAGCTGGCCTGGGTGCGCATCCCGCCGTCAAGCAGAATGACCGCCAGCGCCAGGTTACTTACCATGTAGGCGAAAGGGTAGTTGTCAAACGGAATGCCGCCGATACCGTCAATACCCGCCAGCATCCCAATGGCTAAGAAGATAACCAGAATCGGGATGCCGAGGCGTGAGGAAAAGGAACTTAATAAGATGCTACAGGTTACTAAAACAGAACCCAGGATAAACAGACTGATGACCGCAGCGGCGTCCAATGTTGACGTACTCCTTACCGGCGTGAAGATAAATTAAAAACTACACCATTTTAACAATCCGACACCGATCAGGATATGCGTTAGAGGAATTTTTATTCTGTCAGTACCGGGTGGCCGCTGATGCTCAACGTCGTGGCAGAGGCGTTGTTGACCAGCAATGCTCTGGCGCCAAGCGGTAGGGTGACCGTGCGCTGCTCGTGGCCAAAATCCAGGCCGCTGATGACCGGAATGTTAAGCTGCTGGCGAAGGTAGTCGTATACCATCGGCAGATCGTATCCGGCATCGTAGTCGTTGGCGACAGCGCCGGTAAAGCTGCCGAGGATAATTGCCCGCTGGCGCGCCAGAATACCGCTATTAAGCAGTTGCAAGAGCATACGCTCAACGCGGAAGGGATGCTCGTTAATATCCTCCACAACCAGAACCCCGTCGCTAATCTTCGGCATCCACGGGGTACCGATAAGCGAGGTCAGCATCGCCAGGTTGCCGCCCCATAGCGTGCCGCTGGCGCGACAGTCGGGCCCCTCGCCGTGCCATTCAAGCGTAAACGCCGGGTTGCGCAGGGCCTGCCAGAAATGGTGTTCGGTAAATTCATTAAGCGCTTCGGCGCCAAAGTTTCCCGCCAGCATCGGCCCGCTAAAAGTGATTATGCTACCCTTTGCCAGCAGGCCCATCTGGATGGCGGTGAAATCGCTGTGGCCGCAAATGAGCAGCGGATCCTGCTGCTGACGGGCAATGAGCCCCTGCCAGTCAATTTGCGGCAGCAGGCGAGTCGCGCCGTAGCCGCCGCGTACCGCCAGCACGATACGGTTTTTGCCGTCGAGGGCGGCGAGCTGGTTAATATCGGCAAGGCGATGGTTCTCAGTCCCGGCAAAACGCAGTGCCCGGCGGGGAATGACTTCCTGATGCGCCACCTGATGCCCGGCCTCCTGCAGACGTTGCACGCCGCGATTCGCCGCTTCCTGGTTGATGCAATAGCCGGAGGGGGCGATGAGATAAAACTGAGACATGACAATTCCTTGCTAAGAATGAAAGGGTTATCATGCCGCCTGGAGCATTTATTGTCATCTCCGTGCGGCAAACTTCAGCCAATAAGGATAGATGTGTGAAATTGAGATGGTGTGTTTTTTTATTTGTATTGTTGGCCGGTTGTAGTTCAAAACACGATTATCGTAACCCGCCGTGGAATCCGGAAGTCCCGGTTAAGCGGGCGATGCAGTGGATGCCAATCAGCGAAAAAGCCGGCGCGGCGTGGGGCGTTGATCCCCAGCTGATTACCGCCATTATCGCCATTGAATCCGGCGGCAACCCGACGGTGGTCAGCAAATCCGGCGCGGTTGGCCTGATGCAGCTGAAACCCTCAACGTCCGGGCGCGATGTTTACCGGCGGATGGGCTGGAGCGGCGATCCTTCGGTGAGCGAACTGAAAAATCCCGAGCGTAATATTTCTATGGGGGCGGCCTACCTTAGCATTCTCGAGAACGGTCCGCTGGCGGGGATTAAAGATCCGCAGGTAATGCGCTATGCGGTGGTGGTTTCCTACGCCAACGGCGCGGGCGCGCTGCTGCGCACCTTCTCGTCTAATCGCCAGGATGCGATTGAGGAGATTAACGATATGGACGCCGATGATTTCTTTGAGCACGTGGTGAAGAAACATCCGGCACCGCAGGCCCCGCGCTATATCTGGAAGCTGCAGAAAGCGCTGGACGCCATGTAACGGGCGCTCCCCACTGGCTTAGCTTGCCGGGGGTCATCAGCCCAGCCGATTCAGGGACAGTAAAGTGAGAAAGACGCGCGGCGGAGTTCCGCCGCGCGAAGGTTCACTGCGCGGCTTTTTTCTCCTCAACCGCAGCAGGCTGATGCGCGGCAGGCTGCGCCGAGCCGATATCGTCATTCGCTGCCGGGCGCGCGGTAGGCACGGAATCGCACGGCTTCTCTTTCGGGCACACCAGGTCCAGCATCTTCAGCGTGACGCCGTTGGTCCAGCCAAAGCCGTCCTGTAGCGGATACTCGCCGCCTCCGCCGCCGGTTCCCGTCGAACTGACATCATATTTTTCCACCAGCTTCTGTTTGCTGTCGTAAGTGTGCTGGACGTTGCTCAGGAAACGCCAGCTTACCTCCATCGCGATTTTTTGCTGGCCATATTTTTGCAAACCCTCCGCCGCGACCCACTGCAGCGGCGCCCAGCCGTTGGGGGCGTCCCACTGCTGGCCGCTATTCACCGTGGTGGTGGTCAGGCCGCCGGGCTTAAGTAGCCGCGTTTCGGTGGCGGCGGCGACTTTCGCAGCGCGTTCGCTGGAGGCGGCGTTAACGTACAGCGGGAACAGCGCCGCGGCGGTCAGCTGATTGCGCACCTTATGACTTTTAAGATCGTAATCGGCGTACCAGCCCTCTTTATCATTCCACAGGTAGTTTTCCAGCGCTTTCTGGCGGGCATTGGCTAACGCGTCATACTTCGCGGCTTTGGTCGAGTCTCCCGCCGCTTTGCTGGCGCGAGCAATGGCTTTTTCCATATGGAACATCAGCGAGTTCAAATCGACCGGAACAATAGAGGTGGTACGTATAGTGCCGAGCTGCTGCGGGTTATCCATCCAGCGTGAGCTAAAGTCCCAGCCGGATGCCGCGGCAGAGCGCAGATCGCGGTAGATTTCAGTCGCCGGACGATTGGGGTTATTTTTGGCGGTGGTCACATCGTCCAGCCAGGATTCCGGGCGCGGCGTGTCGTTATCATCCCAGTAGCGGTTGAGCAGCGCGCCGTCGGCCATGCGCACCACGCGCTTACTGGCACTGCCGGGCTGAAGCGCCTCAGCGCCATCCATCCAGTACTGGTACTCTTTCTCCATCTGCGGCAGCCATTTCTTGAGTGCCTCGTCGCCATCATGGGTGGCCAGCAGTTCAACCATAAACGGGAAGAATGGCGGCTGCGAACGGCTCAGATAGTAGGTGCGGTTGCCGTTGGGAATATGACCCCAGGTGTCGATCTCGGCGGCAAAGTTGGTCACCATATCTTCGATTTTATCCCAGTGGCCGCTCTCAGCCAGGCCAAGCATGGTGAAGTAGCTATCCCAGTAATAGACTTCGCGAAAGCGTCCGCCGGGCACCACGTAAGGTTTTGGCAGCGGCAGCAGCGAATCCCATTTTTCTACTTCAACGGTACTGCGGGTCAGCACTGGCCAGAGTCCATTGATATGCTGGCGCAGGGTTTGCCCTTTTGGCGGAACGTACTGGTCGTTTTCCTGAGGCAGGGTAAAGTTAAGCTCGACAAAGTGCCGCAAATCAAAGCTGGTCTGATTTTTCTGCATCCGATAATCGGCAAGGATCATCAGCGGGTCGCCGTTAGGGATGGCGTCAGCGAACGTTTTCTGGTCAGAGAAAAGTTTGGCGCTTTGCACGTCGTTAAACAGCGGTCCGAGCAGGATATCGGGCGATTGCGGGGTAGGGCGGGTCTCTTCAGCCTGAGCCGTCAGCGTCGCCAGAGCGACAAATGCGCCCCCGAGCGCCAGACGAAGGGTTGCGGGGCGACGGGAAACCGGACTCGTCATAAATTGTTCTCCTTATCATTGCAGACTATGTGCCACTGCATTCGGCTATCAGAAAACCTTAGACGAATATCCGCCGCTGCGCGTGTCCGAGGTAACATTTTAAGTGAAAACAGAGTATTTACCGGGCATCGCTCTGTTCCGCGCCGACAAAATATTGGCGATTAAAACAGTGCTGTCTTGTATGGTACTTCGGGGGGCGCTGAATATCTGGTAATTGATAAAAAACATAATCCGTGAATAAGAAAAATAAATAGACAAGCGGCATGGTATTCCTATATGGCATTTTTATCGGCTCATCCCTGTCGCCTGAAAAAAGTTAGCGAAGTATTAAAACATGTGATCTGCCAAACAAAAAACCGGGTTCTAATACCATTGAAGGCTGACAGGATCACATAAATAAAAAAACATAAATAATTAATAAAAAAACATAATGGTATCTGTAGGAGGGAAAAGTAAAAAATGCAGACGTTACAGAAACCGGTTTCATTTTTTCGTAAAGGAGTGATGTATGTCTGCTGGCGACAAAATTTCTGTCAGAGAAAAAGTAGGTTACAGCCTGGGGGACGCAGCGAGCCATATTGTATTTGACTCCTCCGTTGCCATCTTAGCCTACTTCTATACCGATATTTATGGTCTACCGCCCGCCGTGATGGGGACGATGTTTTTGCTGGTTCGTCTGCTGGATGCGATTACCGATCCGATTATGGGGGCGATTGCGGATGCCACCTCAACCCGCTGGGGGCGCTTTCGTCCTTGGCTGCTGGCGATATGCGTCCCCTTTGCGGTGAGCTGCGTGCTGGTTTACTCCATACCGTCTTTCTCCGACTCGGGGAAAGTGGTTTATGCGGTTGCGGCATATATATTTATGACGTTGATGTACACCGCCATTAATATTCCTTACTGCTCGCTGGGCGCGGCGCTGACTTCCGATCCGCGTGAAAGCCTCTCTCTGCAATCCTGGCGTTTTGCCATCACGCCGATTGGCGGCGCGCTGGGTACCGCGTTTATTTTACCGCTGGCTGATCTTCTTTATCCGGGCGATCGGGCGACGGGTATTCAGGTCTCCATGGCGATATTTGGCGTTATAGGCTGCCTGATGTTTGTCGTCTGTTTCGCGACCACTAAAGAGCGCGTTCAGCCGATTAAAGAAGAAAATCTGAATATTGCCCGCGATGTTAAAATTCTTTTCCGCAACGATCAGTGGCGTATTCTCTCCGTTTACAACTTTATGATGCTGGTTGCCGTGGTGATTCGCGGCGGGGCGGTGGTATATTACGTCAATAGCGTGCTGAATAAAGGTGCGGACGTTATTACACTATTCATGCTCGGCGGGATGTTTGCCTCCATGCTGGGTTCGGTGCTGGCAAAACCGTTTGGTACGCGTTTCTGTAAGGTCAGACTCTCTTTCTGGATTAATCTCGTCACCGCTGCGCTGGGGGTCGTGTGCTTTATTGTACCGGTGCAGTATTGGCTTCTGGTGCTTGGGGTCCATATTCTGATCTCCATTATTCAGGGCGGTAACGGCGCGCTGCAGTGGTCGATGATTACCGATGTGAACAACTACGGCGAATGGAAAACCCAGCGGCGTATTACCGGTATGAACGTTGCGGCCAATATCTTTGTGATAAAACTGGGCGTCGCCGTCGGTGGGGCGATCCTTGGCTGGATATTAGCCTATTACCATTACGCCGCTAACACCACGGTACAGCCGGCTTCCGCCGTACAGGGGGTGGTGCTGTTATTCACGCTGGTACCTTCTGTTTTTTATGTTCTTACCGCAGTCTCTATTAAATTCTATGGCTTAACTGAAAATAGAATGAACGGCATCGTTGATGATTTGAAAAACGGAACTTTTGCTGAATCCTGATTAAACACTAAAAAAGTGCAAGGGCTATCTGATTTATTGCCTCCGGATAGCCCGGTGGTATCCGGGATGACATATACAATAACGTAATTAGGGATGTTAAAAATGAAAGTGAAATATATCGCTCTGGTTATGAGTGCCGTATTTTCTGGCGGTCTGCTGGCCGCCCAAAATAATAACTCTGTGGATATTGAAAAACGGTTAGCACAGCTTGAACAGCGTTTAATTAACGCTGAACAGCGGGCCGCCGATGCGGAAGCGAAAATTCAGACGCTAACCCAGCAGCAGAACGTGGCGGCGAAAAATGCGCCAACCGTGAAGGTCGAGTCTGCGGAGCCCGTCGCACCGGGCGCGGCGCCAACGAAACTGACGCTCTCTGGCTATGGGGATATCAAGTTTTACGGCGATGTCGAATTCAACATGGACGGCGCCAGCAGCAGCGGTAGCCTGACTTCGGTAAGAACCACGGCGAATAAGGACTGGGCGCCGGGCAATAACGAACGCTGGGACATCAACGGCCGTCTGCTGTTAGGGTTTGACGGTATGCGCAAAATGGATAACGGTCAATTCGCCGGATTTTCCGTCCAGCCGCTGGCCGACCTCAATGGCAAAATGAATCTTGATGATGCGGTTTTCTTCTTTGGTCAGGAGAACGACTGGAAGGTGAAAGTCGGTCGTTTCGAAGCCTACGATATGTTCCCGCTGAATCAGGATACGTTTGTCGAATATTCCGGCAACACGGCTAACGACCTTTATAGCGATGGCTACGGCTATATTTACATGATGAAGGAAGGGCGCGGTCGTAGCAGCAGCGGTGGCAACTTCCTGGTGAGTAAAACCATCGATAACTGGTATTTCGAACTCAATACCCTGCTGGAAAACGGCAGCACGCTGTTCCAGGATTCGCAGTACCACGGCACAGATCTCGAAAATGAGAAAAATGTGGCCTATCTACGCCCGGTTATTGCCTGGAACAGCGGACGCTTCTCCACCGCCATCGCCATGGAAAGTAACGTCGTTAATAACGCCTATGGCTATCACGATGCCAAAGGGCAGTGGGTCGACCAGTCCGGCCGCACCGGCTATGGCTATACGATGACGTGGAACGGGCAGAAAACCGATCCGCTGGACGGCGTGGTGACCAACCTTAACGTCGCTTATATGGATGCCGAAGACGAAACCGACTTTACCGCAGGCGTTAACTCCCTGTGGCACGGTTTTGAGCTTGGCTACATTTACGCGCATAACAAGATTGAACGCTTTAATACCGCCAGCTTTATCGCTAACTGCGACGATAACTGCTGGATCTCCGATCCGGGAAAATATGATATCCACACCATCCATGCGTCGTATCTGTTCCCGAACGTTATGAATATGAAGAACTTCAACATCTATCTTGGCGCCTACGCCTCCTGGATTGAATCCAGCCCTGACCACGGCGACGGTCAGGAAGACTCCCGCTACGGCGGCCGTCTTCGCTTCAAATATTTCTTCTGATCAAAGCAGAGCCCGCATTGCGCGGGCTCTGGTCATGATGCCATTACGCCTCCTGCGGAGGCTCGAGTTAACAGGACAACACCATGTATGACAGTAAAGCGGGGACCCCGCTGGAAGGGTTTGCCGAATTTGCCGCCGCCGCCGCTGCCGAGGGCGCGGTGCTGCTGAGAAACGATCGCGGCATGCTGCCGCTTGACGCTCAGCAGTCGGTTTCGTTATTTGGCCGTACGCAAATTGACTACTATCGTAGCGGTACCGGCTCGGGCGGGGCGGTAAACGTGGTGAGCCGAACCACCTTGTTGCAGGCCATGCGCGCGCGCAGCGGGGGGAAGCTCAATGCGCAGCTGGCCGCGCTTTACGAGAGCTGGACGCAACAGCATCCTTTTGACAACGGCGGCGGAGGCTGGGCGGCTGAGCCCTGGTATCAGCAGGAGATTCCGCTGAGCGATGAGCAGATTCGTCAGGCCCGCGCCGTCTCGACCCAGGCGGTGATTGTCCTTGGCCGTACCGCTGGTGAAGATCAGGATAACGCGGATGTTGAAGGCGGATACCGGCTCACGGCCGATGAAATGATGCTGCTACATCAGGTCTGCCGCGAGTTTGACGATGTGGCGGTCGTGCTGAATACCGCCGGGCTTATCGATCTCGCATGGGCCGACGATCCGCTGCTGCGTACTCGCATTCGCGCGCTGCTGTACGTGTGGCACGGCGGCGCCGACGGGGCGCAGGCGGCTGCTTCGCTTCTCTATGGTGAGGTAACGCCATCCGGCAAGCTGGTGGGCAGCATCGTCAAATCGCTGGATGACCATCCGGCATCGCCCTGCTGGGGAGCGGAAGCGCAAAACCTCTATCAGGAGGATATCTACGTCGGCTATCGCTACTTTGAAACCTTTTGTCCCCAGCGTTTGCAGTTTCCTTTTGGGTTTGGTCTCTCCTATACCCGCTTCACCCTGCAATCGGCGCGGGCGGAAGCCTTTGACGACCAGATCCAGACGACCGTCACCGTAACCAACGACGGCGCGCGTTTTGCGGGCAAAGAAGTCGTCCAGATTTACCTTCAGGCGCCGCAGGGCGCGCTCGGGAAACCGGCCAGGGCGTTGGTGGCCTTCGCCAAAACCTGCCTGCTGCAGCCGGGTGAAAGTGAAACCTTAAGGTTATCGATTCCGCTGGAGCGTTTTGCCTCCCTCGACGATAGCGGGGCTACCGGGCATCCCCATTGCTACGTGATGGAACCCGGACTGTATCGTTTATTGATCGGTAACAGCGTGCGCGATCTGCAACCTTTGCCGGTAGACGGAGAGGCGGGGTACACGCAGAAGACTCTGCGGATCCTCTCTCGTCATCAGCAGGTGCTGGCGCCAACGGTACCTTTCGTGCGCATTAGGCCCGCTGGCGATGGCGGCGATGGGCGCTACCAGATCGAATGGGAAGAAGTGCCGCGGCGGAAGATCAACCTGCGCTCGCGTATTGAGGAGCGCCTGCCAGAGAGCATCACTCTCACCGGCAACCAGGGGCTTACCCTCAGCGACGTTGCGGAAGGGCGCGCGACGATGAACGCTTTTGTTGCTCAGCTGTCGGTGGAGGAGCTGGCCTGTCTGGTGCGCGGGGAGGGCATGTGCAGCTACAAAGTCACCCCCGGCGTCGCGTCGGCCTTTGGCGGAGTGGCGGACAGCCTGCTGGAAAAAGGCATTCCGCTGGCGTGTGCCGCCGACGGGCCTTCCGGTATTCGCATGGATAACGGCGCAAAGGCCACTCTGCTGCCCAGCGGTACGCTGCTGGCCTCCAGCTGGGACCCGATACTCGTGGAGCGTTTATACGTGATGGAGGGCAAGGAGCTGCTGCGCAACGGTATCGACCTGCTGCTGGGGCCGGGGATGAACATCCAGCGCCATCCGCTCAACGGGCGCAATTTTGAATATTTTTCCGAAGATCCGCTTATCACCGGGATGATGGCGGCGGCGGTGGTGCGCGGCATTCGCAGCGGCGGCGGCGTGGCGACGCTTAAGCACTTTGCCTGTAATAATCAGGAGTTTGCCAGAGCCACAGCGGACTCGGTAGTGTCGGAGCGCGCGCTGCGTGAAATCTACCTGAAAGGCTTTGAGTACGCGGTGAAATCCGCCGGCGCCAGCGCGGTGATGACCGCCTACAACCCTGTCAACGGTTACCAGGCGGCCTCCAGCTACGATCTCACCACCACCGTACTGCGCGAAGAGTGGGGCTTTCGCGGGATCGTCATGACCGACTGGTGGGCAACGATGAACGATCCCATCGATGGCGGCGCGGCGAGCACCCACAACACCGCGGCGATGATCCGCGCGCAGAACGATCTCTATATGGTGGTCAATAATAACGGCGCGGAGGTTAACGCTGCCGGTGATAACACCCTGGCGGCGCTGGCAAAAGGGGAACTCACGCTCGGGGAGCTTCAGCGCTGCGCGATAAACATCCTCGATTTTATGCTGCAGACTCAGGCCTTTAAGCGTGGGGAGGCGCCCCGGGCGAATGTGGTTCACCTGGCGGCAGAACCGGCCTGCGCCGCCGGCTGCGAGGGGGCAATTAAAATCGCCGAGCAGTCGCGTTTGCGCTATGACGAGGACCTGGTGCTGAGCGTTGAACAGGCGGCAGTCTACGATGTGCTGGTCAGCGTGTACGCCGACGGCGCGCCGCTGGCGCAAACCGCCGGCAATCTGCTGCTCAATGACCAGTTCGTGGCAACGATACACACCCACGGCACGCTCGGCCGGGAAATGGTGCAGAAGCTGTGTCGGGTTGCGCTACAGCCGGGGAGATACCGCGTGGGGTTTGACGTTATCAAGCCGGGTCTGGTGGTGGAGTGGCTGGAGCTGAGGCGCGTTAACGACTAACCGTGGCAGACGTTCAGGTCGCGTGCGGCCTCTTCGCGAGCCGTTATCTGGCGACGGATGCGCGCTATCGACCCGCCCGTTAACGCGGGAGCGAACGCCCCAATTTGGTGCGATTCTGGCTGACGGCAGAGCCTGAACAAGCATAATAACGGGTTGTTTTTTATTCAGATAAGCGCGGCGTTACGCTATGCCGCTGCGCTGTGCTACCTGGCATAATTAATGCTTATCTCTCCCGGGGATGACCTCAAAGTGAGTACAACCGGAGGAGACGACCATGATAAAAATAACGCTTCCTGACGGGCATTATTATGATGAGATGCTTACCGCACAGGGAGAGCAGCGTCAGCACTATAACGCCTGGTGGCAATGGTTTCGCAGTACCGATCAATTCTCTATCCGGCAGAAAAAAGAGCAGGCGGAGCTGCTCTTTCACCGCATCGGCATCACTTTTAACGTCTACGGCGAAGACGAGGGGACCGAACGTCTGATCCCTTTCGACAGCGTGCCGCGCATTATCCCCGCCGGCGAGTGGCAGCGAATCGACCGCGGCATCCGCCAGCGGGTGAAAGCGCTCAACGCCTTTCTTTACGATATTTACCACGATCAAAATATCCTGCGCGCGGGACTGATCCCGGCCGAACAGGTGCTGGCGAATGAACAGTATCAGCCCTGTATGCAGGGAATAAATTTACCCAATAACACCTATGCTCATATCACCGGGGTTGATATGGTGCGCAACAGCGACGGCCAGTATTACGTGCTGGAGGATAATCTCCGCACCCCCTCCGGCGTATCCTACATGCTGGAAAACCGCAAAATGATGATGCGGCTCTACCCCGAAATGTTCGAACAGCATCGTATTGCGCCGGTAGAACGCTACCCCAGCTATCTGCTGCAAACGCTGCGCGAAAGCTCGCCCGTGGACGACCCGTGCGTGGTGGTGATGACCCCAGGGCGGTTTAACAGCGCCTATTTTGAACACAGCTTTCTGGCCCAGCAGATGGGCGTTGAGCTGGTGGAGAGCGCGGATCTGTTTATTAAAACCGGGGCGGTGTATATGCGCACCACCGAGGGGCCGCGGCGCGTGGACGTCATATACCGGCGGATCGACGATGCGTATCTCAACCGCTGGCCTTTCGCGCCGACTCTATGCTGGGCGTGCCGGGGCTGCTGTCGGTGTACCGCGCCGGAGGCGTGGTGCTGGCGAATGCCATCGGCACCGGCGTCGCCGACGATAAATCGATCTACCCCTTCGTGCCGGAGATGATCCGTTTCTACCTGGGCGAGCAACCGATCCTCAGCAATATTCCCACCTGGCAATGCCGCAAAGCGGAAGATCTCAGCTACGTGCTGAGCCATCTTGAGCTGATGGTCGTGAAGGAGGTTCACGGCGCGGGCGGCTACGGCATGCTGGTCGGTCCGCGCTCGACCAAAGAGGAGCGCGATGCGTTTCGTCAGCGTCTGCTGGCAAACCCGGCCAACTATATCGCCCAGGACACCCTGGCGCTGTCAACCTGCCCGACCTTTATAGAAGAGGGGCTGGCGCCGCGCCATATCGATCTCCGGCCCTTTGTCCTTTCCGGTCAGGAGATCCGCCTGGTTCCCGGCGGCCTGACGCGGGTGGCGCTAACCGAAGGCTCGCTGGTGGTGAACTCGTCGCAGGGCGGCGGCACCAAGGATACCTGGGTGATGGAGGAGGACGAATCATGTTAAGCCGCACAGCGAGTGAACTCTTCTGGATGGCGCGCTATCTTGAGCGCGCGGAAAGCTATGCCCGGGTGCTGGACGTGACCTGGAAGCTGTCGATGATCCCCCGCCACAGCCAGCAGTCGCGGGATTTAGCCTTGCCGCTAAATCTATCGCTGACCCATGAGCTGTTTCAGGCCCGGCACGCGCGTTTCACCATGAGCAACCTGCTTAATTTTTTCGCCCTCGACGGCAACAACCCGTACAGCATTTTTAGCTGCGTCGAGATGGCGTGGAACAACGCCCACGCGGTGCGCGGCAGCCTGTCGGCGGAAGTGTGGGAAAGCATCAACGCCACGCGTATTGAGCTGCGAAAACTGCGCCAGCAGGGGATCGGCGAGCTGGGCAACGACGCCTTCTTTGAGTGGGTAAAAGAGCGGGTTCATCTGTTTCGCGGGGCGATTCTCGGCACGCTGCTGCGTAACGACGCTCTGAGCTTTATCGGTATCGGGACGCTGATCGAACGGGCATCCGCCACCGCCCAGCTGCTGCTGATTAAGGATCAGCAGTTAAACAGCGATCCCGATCCGGTCCGCGAGTATTACCGGCTGGATACGCTGCTTAACGCGGTCAGCGCACGCGAGGCCTATAACAGCATCTACCGCCAGCCGGTCAGCCGCGAAACGGTGATGGAGCTGCTGATCCTGCGCAACGATGTGCCGAGATCGCTGCGAGCGAGCATTTCCGACCTCGTCGGGCAGCTGGAGCAGATTGCCAACGATCGTTCGCACCTGCCGCTGCGCCTGGCGCACCAGCTTAACGTCGACCTGCGTTTTAGCACCCGCGACGATCTGGCGCAGGCTGATTTGCAGGTCACCCTTAATGCACTGCTGGCGCGGATTAACGCGCTTTCCGACAGCATCAGACAAACCTATCTGGAGGCGTTATGAAACTGGTAATCGATCACCTGACCCGCTACGGCTACGATGAAGAAGTGAAGTTTTCAACCCAGTACCTGCGCCTGACGCCGCGCAGCAGCGGTCGGCAGAAGATCACCGCCTGGACATTAACCCTGCCGGACGGTTCCGCCGTCGCCACCACCGACGCGTGGGGCAACGTGCTGCACGTGCTGACGCTGGATAATCCGCATAAAGAGATTACCATCCGCGCCAGCGGGATCGTCGATATCGTGGAAGAGGGGGAAGAGATTGGCGCGGAGCCGCAGGAGCTGCTGTCGCCACTGGTTTTCTTGCGCTGTACCCCGCTTACCCGCGCTGACGGCCCGATCCGCGAATTTGCCCAGCGCTGGTATCAGCCGGAGGCTCAGGAAGCGAGCCTGAACCGGTTAATGGCCGAGCTGCTGCTGAGAATGCCCTATTCGCCGGGTGCCACGCAGGTACAGGACTCGGCCGCCGACGCGTTCGCGCGATCGAAAGGGGTTTGCCAGGATCACACCCATGTGTTTCTCGCCTGCTGCCGGGCGCTGGCGATCCCGGCGCGCTACGTCAGCGGCTATGTCTACAGCGATAACGCCGAGCATGTCGCTATGCACGCCTGGGCTGAAGTATGGCTGAACGATCGCTGGCAGCCGTTTGATATCACGAACAATACCCGCCGTCTGAATCAGCATTTGCGGCTGGCGACCGGGCTGGACTATCTTGATGCGTGTCCGGTGCGCGGTACCCGCCTCGGCGGCGGCGGAGAAATTTTGTTAACTAACGCTGAGGTGCGCGAGCATTCACAACAGGCGCAGCAGCAATAACCGCAGGAATGAAACGATGACCTATTGCGTGGCCATGTGTTTGTCAGATGGACTGGTGTTTGCCTCAGACTCCCGCACCAACGCGGGAGTGGACCATATTGCAACGTTTAAAAAACTGCACGTTTTCCATCAGGATGGCGAACGCGTCATGGTCCTGCAGTCTGCGGGTAACCTGGCCACGACTCAGAGCGTGATTAGCCTGCTCAGCGCCCGCATTCGTACCCAGCAGGAGCCGAATCTGATGCAGGTGACTTCGTTATACGACGCGGCGATGCTGATCGGCAAAACGTTGCAGGAGGTGATTCAACGCGACGCCAGCAATCAGCAGAACTGCGGCAATACCAACTTCAACTGTAACCTGCTGCTCGGCGGGCAGATCGCCGGGGAAACGCACCGGCTGTTCCATATCTATCCGGAAGGCAACTTTATTGAAGCCACGCGCGACACGCCCTATTTCCAGATTGGCGAGAGTAAATACGGCAAACCGATCATCGACCGGGTCCTGACCATCGATACCCCCCTTGAGCAGGCGATGTGCTGCGCGCTGATCTCGATCGACTCTACCTTGCGCAGCAATCTTTCGGTGGGACTGCCGCTGGACACGCTGCTCTACCGCAGCGGTAGCCTGAGCAGCGCCGGGCAGCATCGGATCACCGAGAACGATCCCTATTTCAATACCATTCGCAAAGCCTGGTCCGAGGGGTTACAAAGCACCTTCCTGCAGCTGCCGCCGTTCACGCCGGGCGGCCAGGATCAGGGGGCGAAATAGCGTCCCGGCGTCATGCCGGTCATGGTGCGGAAAAAGTAGATAAAGGCGCTATCGCTGGCGAAATCAAGCGCCATCGCGGTATCGGTAATCCGCTGCCCGGTAGCCAGCATCTCAACTGCCTTCATTAATCGCCACTGCTGACGCCACTGCTGGTAGGACATACCGGTATCGCGGCGGAACAGGCGGCTGATGGTTTTTTCGCTGGCGCCGCAGCGGGCTGCGAGCGTCCCAAGCGCCGGCGGTAGCGCATCGCCGGAAAGCTGCGCCAGCCGTTTATCCTGCGGCAGCGCCAGCATCATCGGCTCCTGGGCGGCGGCGCGAATTTCCGCCTGGCACAGGGCCGCGAGATGCCGCGCCGGCTCGGTTTCCCAGTCGGTATCCCAGGGGCTGGCGCTGATACGCTCTAAGAGTTCGCGCAGCAGCGGCACCACGTTGAGTATCGCCGCCTGCGTTGGCAATTGAGGGTAACGCTGCGGCTGAAACCAGACTGAACGATAATCGACAATATTTTTCATCTCCGCGCGATGGCTGATACCGGCCGGGATCCAGGCGGCGCGTCCCGGCGGAAGCAGGCACAGCAGCGTGCCATCGTCGAGCGTCAAACGTACGCATCCCTGACGGGTAAACAGGATCTGCGCCATCTTATGCTGGTGGCTGCCGGAGTCATGGTTACCCAGCGCCGACTGCACGCCAATCAGGCTTTTTGTTAACGCATCCGGATTGAATGCCGCATCAGCGTCAAGCCAGGCCATAATGTCTGATTTCCGATATTTAAAGTCATTATGTTTATAATGTTCGAAAAACGGCTTACCTACAATAGCGCCTCTTGTTTATCAGGAGGTAGATATGTTGGGACGTGCCGCGCTGGTACTGGTTACCGCGCTACTGATGTTTCCGCAAATAGCGGAAACGATTTATAGCCCGGCGCTGACCGATATCAGCGCCCGGTTTTCCGTGAGCGCCGCGCAGGCGGCGCAAACGCTCTCCGTATATTTTATCGGTTTTGCCGTCGGCGTTCTGTTGTGGGGCGGATTCAGCGATCGCTACGGCCGGCGTCCGGCCCTGCTGGCGGGGTTAGGTGTCTACGCGACGGGGTGCCTGCTGGCGCTGTGGGCCAGCGATTTTTCGCTGCTGCTGGTGGCGCGGATCGTCACGGCCGCTGGCGCGGCAACCGGCTCAGTGGTGACGCAGACGGTTCTGCGGGACTGCTATAGCGGGCGGCAGCTGGCGGGGATTTTTTCGTTTATCGGCCTGGCGCTGGCGGTGAGCCCGGCCATCGGGGTCTATATCGGCGGCGGGTTGACCGCCATCTGGGGTATGCGCGGTGTGTTCAGCGCGCTGGCGATTTTTGCCGCCGCGCTCCTGCTGGGCTGCCTGTGGTTGATGCCGGAAACGCGCCCGCATAACCTCAGGGGAGGGTCGTTTCTTGACGTGCTGAGGCGGATGGCGGGCGACAGGCGTATCGCTCTGGCGGCAATTCTGGTGGCGGCATTTAACATCAGCCTGTTCAGCTACTACAGTCTGGCTCCCTTTCTGTTCGCCAGATTCGATCTCGATGCCCTGGCCTTTGGCTACAGCGGCGTGGCGCTTGCCGCTGGTTCGCTGTTCGGCGCGCTGCTTAACCGCCGTCTGCTGCGTCAGAATGTCCCGCTGGGGCAAATGCTCGCGATCGCCTGCATCCTCCACCTGGCGGGCGCTGCCGCCGTGTACGTGCTGCGGGAATCGCTGTGGTTTGTGGCGCCGGTCGCGCTGGTCACCCTCGCGTATGCGATGGCGATCCCGTTAGTGCTGGGATCGGCGCTGAGCGCCTATGGCGACTGTCGGGGCACCGCCGGCGCCATTTTCGGCTTGTTTTATTATCTTCTGATAGGCGCCGGTCTGCTGGCGGTCGGATGGGGGCAATCGCTGGGCGCATCGCTGCTGCTGTGCGCTGGGGTAAGCCTCATCGCCGGGTGGCGCTATATGCACTCGCTCAACGACGCATAAGGCCGATTTCTGGCAAAGCTTAGTGATTTAATTTCTTTGTTATTTAACGCGTTATCTCACATCTTCGGGGGAGCAAAACGATAACGCGAAAAGGTAGCTTCAGGAATGGCAAAAAGCAGATCGGCCTATTTGCATCCGCAGCAGCGCGAGCGGATTCAGCAGTTGTCCCGCAGCTGGCTGTGGCGCAGCGAACTGCCGACCTGGCTACTGATTTTTGCGATCTACGGCGGCTGGTTTGCCTCGCTGGCCTGGTGGCGCGCGCTGGGGCTGTTCCCGGCCACGCTGCTGCTGGTCTGGTTCACCGCCTGGTATATGTCACTGCAGCACGAGCTCATTCACGGCCATCCCACTTCGCGGCCGTGGTTTAATCAACTGCTGGGGACCCTGCCGCTGGCGGTCTGGTACCCCTATGGTCTGTATCGCGACTCGCACCTGGCGCACCATAATCATCATCTGCTGACGCAGCCGGTTGACGATCCGGAATCCTACTATTTTACGCCGCAGAGCTGGCAGCATTTTGCCCCCTGGCAGCGCAGTCTTATTCATCTGCGCAATACGTTTATCGGCAGGCTGCTGGTAGCGCCGCTGCTGGATATTGCCCAGACGCTCAGCTGCGCGCTGACGGCGCTGCGTCTTCGGCGGGTGAAGACGCTAGCGATGTGGCTGGTTCACGGCCTGCTGCTGGCGGCGCTGTTCGCGTGGATGCATCACCTTGACTTTTCGCCGCTCTATTTCGTGCTGGCTGTCAGCTATCCTGCGCTGGCGTTAACCAAAGTGCGCTCTTTTCTTGAGCACCGCGCCGCGGACGATCCGCTGGCCCGTTCGGTGATTAACGAGGCGGGGCTGGTCTGGCGGGTGCTGTTCCTCAATCTCAACTACCATTCAGTGCATCACGATTTGCAGGGCGTACCGTGGTACGGGCTGCGAAAAATCTATCTGCATAATCAGGCGGAGTATCAGCGGCGCAACGCCGGGTTTGTGGTGCGCGGCTACGGTGAATGGCTGCGGCATTTTTTTGCCAGACCGGTGACGGTGAATGCGCATCCCGGGTTCAACCAGCAGGGTAAGGCGGATGAAGAGCATGAGTGAAAGGCTGGCGTTTCCGATGTACGCGGTGAATGACGAGGATACTCAGGCGCTCTGGTGGGCGGTGCGGCAGCTGCTGGCGGCTCGCGGCGTGGTGGATGAGGATGGGCTGTCATATACGGTACCTGAGGATCTGCTGGCGCACTGGCGCCATCCGGCGCTGCTGTTGAGCCAGACCTGCGGTTATCCGCTGGTGACGCTGTTGGCGAACGTGCAAACGGTCGGCTGTTTTCACTATTCGGCGCCCGGATGCGAAGGGCGGAACTACCGCAGCCTGCTGGTGGCGCGTGAAGCGGACGGAGGGAAGTCGCTGGCAGATTTTCACGGGCGTCGGGTCGCGTGCAATTCGCCGGATTCCCAGTCCGGCTATAACGTGCTGTTAAAAATGATCGCGCCGCTGTCGCGCGATGGGCGTTTCTTCTCAACGGTCGCGTTTAGCGGCAGCCATCGCCAGTCGCTGCGTGAACTTCAGCAGGGGACGGCGGATATTGCCGCCATTGATTGCGTGACCTGGGCGCTGCTGCAGCGTCATCAGCCGGAGGCGCTGGCGGGGCTGACGGTGATTGCCCATAGCCCGCTGGCCCCGGGGCTACCGCTGATTACGTCGGCGACGACGCCCGCGGCGACGCTGGAGTTGCTCAGAGAGGCATTGCAGCAGCTGGTGAGCGATGAACGCTACCAGCCGCTTTGCGAAGCGCTGTTTATCTGCGGCTACAGCGATATGCGGCGCGCGGACTATCAGCCGCTGCTGGCGTGGCGTGAAGAGGCCGCGGCCAGAGGCGTTGTGCGGCTATAGTTGGCAATTGCCCCGGGCCGCGGCGCAAGCGCCTTGCCCGGGCTACCCGATCGCAGGCGGCTGTGAACCCGTAGCCCGGTCAGCACAGCGCCACCGGGAAGCAAGTCGCAGCGCGGTCAGCGAGTCGAATTCAGGCGTTGACGTCAATTGGCGTAGGGGAGCGTCGGCCCAGCGGGCTGGCGAGCGAAGCGAGTTAAAACGCGCTCGGGCTGACGGCGTCGATCCTCTCTCCGCTAACCGGATGCACGAAATGCAGTTCGCTGGCGTGCAGCATCAGGCGCGGTGCCTGTTCTGTTCCCGGAAGCGCCATGCCGCCGTACAGATCGCAGCCCAGAATAGGGTGGCCAAGGTGCTGGCAGTGAATACGCAACTGATGGGTGCGGCCGGTTTCCGGCGTCAGCTGGACTCGCGTTACCGGCACTTGACCTTGATAGCGCAGGCGCTCCACGACCCGATAGCCGGAGCGGGCAGGTTTGCCGTGGCGCGGGCAAATCGTCATCAGCGGAAACAGCGCCGGATCTTTGGCTATCGGAGCGTCAACGGTTCCTTCATCATCCGCCAGATGCCCGCACAGCAGCGCGCTGTAGACTTTGCTCACCGCACGCTGGCTGAACTGCTGGCAGAGCGCGGCGTTGATGGCCTTGTTGCGCGCAATCACCATCAGCCCGGAGGTGCCGAAATCAAGACGATGCGCCAGCGTGCAGCCGGGAAACTGTTGTACCAGTCGATAATGTACCGAGTCGAGATTCAGGGGATTTTTCCCCGACAGGCTCAGCAGGCCTGAGGGTTTATCGATCAGCAGCAGATGGTCATCCTGGTAGAGGATATCGATTTCAGCGTGGCACGGCGGGGCGATAAAGGTATCGATAACGGTAGACATCAGGCTGCACGGAGAGAGAGTGGAGGCGGATAATAGCGTATTATTCGCCTTCACGCGAGCTATGCGGTGACGGTACTCATGGCCTTAATATGCTGCCAGAAACGTTCGGCGGACTGGTTGAGCCGCGCACCGGAGCGATAAATATAGGCGCCGATCGGCAAGGACAGGCTCTCATCCATTATCGTCAGGCGGCCTTCCTCGAGCTCGCGCTTGATAGAGTATTGCGGCAGCCAGCCCACGCCGTCGCCGTTGAGGATCATACGTTTTAACAGCTCGCTCATTGAGGAGACAAAGGTCAGCGAGAAGGTAATTTCCGGCTTGCGGTCGATCACCTGATTCACCTGTCGTCCCATATAGCTGTCGTTGGCGTATTTCATCAGCGGCAGCACCCCGCGATGCAAATTAAAAAGCGGTCTGCCGTGCTTATCGCAGGGAGAAACGAGGTGCAGCGCTGAGTCGAAAATTTTATGATTGATAAACGGATAGTTCATCAGCTCTTCATTATAAAACGACAGGATAAAATCACTTTTGCCTTCTTTAAGATTAAATACGGCATCGTTGACATTAATCGATTCAACATGAAAAGTTTTATTCTTCCGGTCGGTATAACCGGCGATAATTTCTGGCAGTAATAAAACGGAAAGCGACGGCGCGGCGTCGATTCTTATTTTCTGCGTGGTGTTGTTCAGCCCTTTAATTCGGCTGATCTGGAAGTCCATGTCGTCGAGCATATTTCGTGCGTAGCCAACGAAAATCTTCCCTCGGTTGGTCAGCTGCAGCGGGTTTGCCGAACGGTCGAAGATGCTGAAGCCCAGCGAAGACTCGAGCGCCTGAATGCGGCGGCTGAAGGAGGACTGCGAAATATTGCGGCTTTTGGCCGCGAGCGTAAAGCTTCTGGCTTCCTCAAGGGCAATCACATCGTAAAGCCATTTTACTTCAAGATTCGCCAGCACCGATCCATTCCTCATTCCTGCAATAAATGCTATGCAATTTTAGCATAACGCATAGAAACTATGCAATTAACATACTTACCTACAGGTGTTAACATTTTTAGCAGAGTTAGCTTATGAGGTATACGTGCCAACGATATTTCTAAAGTACAGGCGAAACCCTACACGAGCACGATTTTAAATCGCCGGCTCTGGTCTGTTCATCCTGGTTATTTAATTGCACGATGGTTTTTTTATTAAAATAAATCCATCTGCTTAACTGACGGGTTGAAATAACCGAATAGCATCTTATCCAGCCAATAGTTTGTCAGGAGTGCCATGTCACGTATTGAATCAGTAAAAGACGCTCTTCTTGCGCTCGGAATTCAGGAAAGCAGCGAGCTGTTTTATAACCCCGATTACGACTTGCTGATTGCGCATGAAACCAGTGCAGAGCTCACCGGCGCGGCGCGCGGCGTCATGACCGAGTCCGGGGCCGTTGCCGTGGATACCGGGATCTTTACCGGACGCTCTCCGCGCGACAAATATATCGTCAGAGACGAGCTGACGCGTGACACCGTCTGGTGGTCCGATTCCGGCCTTGGCCGCAACGATAATAAGCCGTTATCCACGGAGATTTGGGCTGACCTGAAGACGCTGGTTGCCGGACAGCTGAGCGGCAAAAAATTGTATGTTGTCGATGCCTGGTGCGGCGCCAGTCCGGCAACGCGCCTGGGCGTCCGCTTCGTTACCGAAGTGGCCTGGCAGGCGCACTTCGTCAAAAACATGTTTATTGCGCCGAGCGCGGAAGAGCTGGCTGAATTTACGCCGGACTTCGTCGTCCTCAACGGCGCGGGCTGCACCAACGACAAATGGCAGGAACAAGGGCTGAATTCCGAGAACTTTGTCGCCTTTAACCTGAGCGAAAAAATTCAGCTGATCGGCGGCACCTGGTACGGCGGCGAAATGAAGAAGGGTCTCTTCTCGGTGATGAACTATCTGCTCCCGCAGCAGGGGATCGCCTCGATGCACTGTTCAGCTAACCGCGGCGAAGCGGGAGACGTGGCGCTCTTCTTTGGTCTGTCAGGCACCGGCAAAACCACGCTTTCCACCGACCCGCAGCGTCAGCTGATCGGCGATGACGAGCACGGCTGGGACGATGAAGGCGTGTTTAACTTCGAAGGCGGCTGCTATGCCAAGACCATTAATCTTGACCCGCATGCCGAACCGGAAATTTACGGCGCGATTCGTCGTAACGCGCTGCTGGAAAACGTGGTGGTCAGAGCCGATGGCAGCGTGGATTACGCCGACGGCAGTAAGACTGAAAATACCCGCGTTTCTTATCCGCTGTCGCATATTGACAACATCGTGAAACCGGTATCGCGCGCGGGCCATCCGTCGAAGGTCATTTTTCTTGCCGCCGATGCTTTTGGCGTGCTGCCGCCGGTATCCCGTCTGACAACCGAGCAGATGCAGTATCATTTCCTGTCGGGTTTTACCTCGAAGCTGGCCGGAACCGAACGCGGCATTACTCAGCCAACGCCAACCTTCTCCGCCTGCTATGGCGCGGCCTTCCTGCTGCTGCACCCTACGCAGTATGCCAGCGTTCTGGCAGCGAAAATGGCGGCATCGGGCGCCGAGGCCTGGCTGGTGAATACCGGCTGGAATGGAGAGGGCAAGCGCCTTTCACTACGCGATACGCGCAATATCATCAGCGCGATCTTAAACGGCACTACCGGTGAGCTGCGCGAGGAGACGGTCCCGGTGTTCGGTCTGTCTATTCCGCAAACCGTGCCAGGCGTGGATAGCGCGCTGCTTGACCCGCGTAGCGGCTGGTCTTCCGCCGACAAATGGCAGGAGAAGGCCGAAAGCCTGGCGCAGTTGTTTATGGATAACTTCAGGCAATATAGCGATACCGAAGCCGGCGCCCGCCTGGCGTTAGCCGGTCCGACGCTGACAAAATCAGCCGTTACGGCCTAAGGCATTTTTTCAGCGACCAACCCGGGCAGCCGCCCGGGTTTTTTACGTTAGCCATCGCCGGGTGAATGGCGCAGGAACTTGACTCTGCCTGTTTAGCGATTATAAATAAAGGGATGCAGGGCTCAGGATTGGGTCAAAATAACCTCATGGCATTATTGTTATGAGAATTATCCTGGTAACCCTGCTGCGATGATCCCTCGATACGCTGATATCGATAAATAAAGGAATGACTATGAAACTCTGGAGTAAAACGCTAATCGCTTCTGCCGTATGCTTATTTCTTGCCGGCTGTGATGATTCCTCAAAAGTTGATGCTAATCTGGATAAAGCAAAAGATAACGCCCAACAAATTAAAGAGGCGGCGTCCGATAAAGCCGACGCAATTAAGGATGAAGCTGATAAACACATTGATGCAATAAAAAAACAGGCGGCGGACGAGGCCAACAATCTCAGCAGCCAGGCCTCCAGCATCAAGGCGGAGGCGGATAAAAAAGCGGAAGCAATTGCTCAGCAGGCCCAGGCCCAGGCTGATGCCGTCAAGCAGGATGCCCGGCAGAAAAGCGACCAAATCGTGCAGGAAGCTGGCAAAATTAAAGACAGCGCGATTGTTGATGCCAATAACCTGGCCAACGATGCGGCGAATAAAACAAAAGAAATTAAAGAGAGTATCGCTCCCGCTAAAACCGCAGAAGATGCGGCCAATGCGAACCAGCAGACATCACACTGATTATTTTTCGCCCTCCGCCTTATGCCAACATTATCTTCAGCGCGTTGGTTCGCTGAAGATAATGTGGATTCAGCCTTTTATCTGTGGGTCACCCAGACGAGTTTATCGACCGGGAAGCCCAACTTCCGCGCAATGCTCACATACTCCTGCTTCACGGAGTCAGGGATGGTCGGCGTGCGCGACAGGATCCACAGATAGCCGCGATCGGGGCCGCTGACCAGTGCATATTGATACTGGTTATCCAGCGCGATCACGTTATAGCCACCGTAAAACGGGCCAAAAAAGGAGACTTTCAGCGCCGCAGTATCAGGAGCGCCGGTGAAATAAGCTTTACCCTCGCTCTCGTTCCATTTTTGTTTCTGCGGATCGTAACCACGGTTAACTACGCTAATGCCGCCATCGCTGCGTTGACCGTAGGTCGCGGTGACCTGCTCCAGGCCGCGTTCGAAACGATTTTCAAGGCGGGCAACTTCATACCATTTGCCCAGATACCGACTCGCGTCAAAGTCGCTTATGGGCTGGACACCTTTGGGTGGCGTGGGGGATTTACAGGCGACAAGGGTTAATGCGATAGCAACGCCAGTCAGAACAGGCCATATCTTCATGTGAAGTCCTTTTGTGAACGCAGGAACAGGAAGTATAGCGCAGGCTTATTCTTTTCCCGATCGTTGAGGTTATATTCAGAAAAATCTATCGCCCCCGGGACGAATAGCATTCTGCGCTTGTTTCCATAACCGCGTTTATCACGAAAAATTGAATATATTTTCACAGCGCAGCTGCTAACGTTTAATTGTTATTATCTGCAACAGGAAAACATTGTGAAAAAATTATCCGGTCTGGTTCTGTTATCTGCTATGTCTTTCATCCCCGCAGCGTTTAGTGCTCCCACCGGGACGCTCAGCGTACATATTCTCAATCAGCAAACCGGGCTGCCTTCCTCGGGCGTGACGGTGACCCTGGAAAAACAGCAGGCGAATAAATGGACCGAGCTTGCAAGCGGCGTAACCGACAACGATGGCCGAATTAAATCGCTGTATCCGGCAGAAGAGGATATGCAGCCGGGGATTTACAAAGTGACCTTCAAAACTGGCGATGACTTCAATAAGCAGAAACTGGCCTCATTTTTCCCGGAGATCCCGGTTCTCTTTACCGTGACGCGCACCAATGAAAAGCTGCATATTCCTTTGCTGCTCAGCCAGTATGGCTATTCCACCTATAAAGGCAGCTGATCGCTCGCAATAAACACGCTTTACCTCACGCCATAATAAACAAAAGCCTGCTTACAATGGACTGACCCCATAAAGTTGGACAGTTCATATTAAGCGGCTTTCAGGGCCTGGG